>JAYGDH010000632.1:0-11171 GCA_046583055.1 Pirellulaceae bacterium
CGTGTGCTCTTCCGATCTTGGGGCCCAGGAAAATCCGGTAACTGGTGGTTCTTTTTTTGCCCGTGGCGATCTTGTATGCAGGACTGACCACGTAGAACGAACTGTTCACCGTGCGAACATTCTTTCCCTTCAGTTCGGTGAGCTCACCTACCTGGAAGGTGGCTGCATCCTGGACAGGGATCGGTTGCAGTTCGGTGTCTTCTCCCTTTGGTTGGTGCAGCAGGATCGCGGCAAAGTACTGCGTGTCAACGCCGATATAATCGAGGCTGTCTGATTCCTTGCTGTTGCCGGCAATGGAATTACCAGGCAACTTGGGATTTGCTTTTCGGTCTTTATGTATGGCAGCTCCACCATGCATGAACTGTGAACCACTGGGTTTCCTCCAGATGATATCGCGAGAACCGGCGATTCGAAACATCTTCGGATGAACCTTGTTACTGTACCACCAGCCTTCCAGTGGCAATCCATTAGGACCGTCCAACCGATAGGCGACTTTTTGTGCAGTGGCCGCGCGGTTGTGCACGGTGATGTCCAGATCAAGATGATAACGATCCGTTAACGTATAGCGTTTGACGATCTCCAGGGCGCCTTCGAGTCCATGTTCCTGGGCCGTGGGCTCATCGATCAGGAAACGGAATTCGATAACCGTTTCTTTGATTAAACTTGTTTTCCAGTTGCCGGTTCGCAATGATGGGAGCTCCTGGATCTCTTTGTCAAGGCCGGAAACGCTCAATTGGTCAGCGGTATTGAGCCCCATTAGAAAGGAGGGAACGGTCCCGTCGTCGGCAAACATATTGGCACTCAAATGTTGCTTCGGGGCAATCAATTCCATGGGGGTTTCTGTCAACGTCGCCGTAAAAGTCAACGCTGACGTCTCCTCGCTCGTGCTGCGCTGTACCTGGATCTTTACCATGTCCCCGGGATCATATGCGTCCATGGCTTTCAGGAAATCTTCCTGCTTGGCTATCGAGGTCTTGCCGACATGGGAAATGATGTCACCCGGTGCTAACCCCCTGGATATTGCACCCGGACACTCTGCCTGGGATGCCGGTGATCCTGGAACTACCAGGTTGACGCGGCAGCCCCCCGCCTTTTCGTCACTGAGTGCCAGGTGCCCCAGGTAACCGGATTGCTTTAGCAAGTTGCGGTACTTGAAACGTTGCTGGCTATCACGTTCCACCAGTTCAACACGTTCTACGGCAGCCCCCTGGCTATCCAGGTAGATGACCAGTGGAGAATTCGTTTGTGGATCAAGAGAACCCAGGGCATGGCGAACTCGAGGTTCCTTGACAACGACCGTGGGTGGCACGACCGGTTTCTCGCCAGGTTCTGTACTGGGCTGGTCAGGTTTGACTGGATCCTGTGGTTCAGCTGGTTTTGGCTTGGCAGCAGGTTCAGCCGGGCCTGCTACTGGTTGCGGTTGCTCGGGTGCTGGCGGAAAGAACCATTTATTCACATTAAAGTTAATAATGAGAATGGCCCATGCCAGGACACCGAATAAGAGCAAACGTCTGATTTCCACTGCCGTCTATGCCTTCATTGCAGAGCTTTAAGATGACCCGGTTGGGCGCGTCGAGAAGTTTTGCAGGTGGTTCACACCGCATTTCTCAGAAGCACTACATGATAGCGTATTCTGAATCCCGGTCATGCCCCCTGGAAGCAATAATATCAATGACCGGTGGCATCTTAGCGCCCTTCACGCAGGCGAGATCCCAGGAAATTGTCGAGCTCCGCAATTTCCTGGATCTTTTTGATCGTGGCTTCCAGGTCATATTCAACGCGACGGAATTGCACCTGGTTGTCTTCCAGGATCACGTACGATGCTGCGGAATGACCGTCCCGTGGCTGTCCCACGCTGCCAACATTGATCAGGACTTTTTCCTTTCCCAGGGAGTACTGGTGATCCAGATCCGGGGGGGCATGGAACTGCATCTGTTCCGTGAATACCCCCGGGATATGCGTGTGTCCCTGGAAACAGTATTGCCCAACCAGGGCAAATATTTTTTCCATCTTGGCGGTATTGTGAACATCCTCGGGAAAGACATATTCATTCAGAGGGTTGCGGGCCGAACCATGGACATACATGATGCTGTTGTCCTGGTGTATCCAGGAAAGTTCGGCCAGGAAATTCCATCGTTTCAAGGTGGCTGCGGAATCACTGGATCCGGTTTCCAGCTGTTGACGTGTCCAGAAGATGGCTTTCTGGGCTCCACTGCTGAAACCCTCCGGGTCAAACAGGGCGGCCTGGTCGTGGTTTCCCAGGATGCAGGCGTCGAATGTCAGGGCATGATCAATACACTGCAAGGGATTGGGGCCATATCCAATGATGTCGCCAAGGCAGTGGATCATTGAAATCCCCTGCGTCTGGACATCTTCCAGAACCGCTTCTAGCGCTTCTAGATTTCCATGAATATCACTCAGGATGGCGCGTTTCAAGCTATTCTACCTTCACGTTACCGACCCTGCTTGAGTCGGTTCCCCAGCATGTTATCGAGACTAGGGATATTGTAGATTTTTTCTGCCGTTACGTCGAACGGGTAGTCGATCCGGCGGAACGTGATGACCCGCGTTTCATCATCCAGGATTGCGTAACAGGCACGAGGATCTTCATCACGGGGTTGCCCCACGGAGCCGACGTTGCACATGAATTTTTCATCGGTCAGTACATACTCGTAGTCAAAATCTTCGGGCTGAATAAAGTCCGGTCCCATCCGAAAGATACCTGGAATATGAGTATGGCCCTGGAACGCGTACCGTGGAATACGCCCAAACAGGTCGTTCATCTTGGCCATGTTGTAGATGTCTTCCGGGAAGACATATTCGTTGGTTGGCTCACGTGCGCTGCCATGCACGAAAAGGTAATCACCTTCCTCGTGGGTGCGGGGTAGTTCTCCCAGGAAATCCCAGCGACGATTGTTCTGGTCGGCATGGCCAAGTGCAAGGTCCAGTTGATCCCGCGTCCAGAAAACTGCCTGCAAGGCCACCGGGTTAAAACCATCGGGATCAAACAGGACTGCCTGGTCATGGTTGCCCAGGATTGTTACCTGGGAGACCTCGATAACCTTGTCTAGACACTCGCGCGGATTGGGGCCGTAGCCAACGATATCGCCAAGGCAGAAGACCTCGTCGGTATTTTGCTGTTCAATGTCAGCCAACACCGCTTCAAGGGCTTCCAAATTACCGTGAATATCACTAATCAGGGCTCGTCTCACCTGGAGCACCTTTCCCAGTTACCG
Organism: Pirellulaceae bacterium; assembly: GCA_046583055.1. Taxonomy (GTDB): domain Bacteria; phylum Planctomycetota; class Planctomycetia; order Pirellulales; family Pirellulaceae; genus JAZADA01. The sequence goes on from JAYGDH010000632.1 coordinate 3,237, forward strand.
TCATCAAGCGGAAAACGCTAAATCATATTATACTCGATGCCACCGTCGCAATCGCGGAATCGAGAACACGATTGCCACTAGGGGAGTCTAGGATGGCTCTGGGCGCGGGTCAAGGCAGGTTGTCCCCTTGCTCCCGGAGAAAACATGTGGCAAGTTGGACTTTCAGGAGGAACCGTCAGGTCCTAGCGCAGCAAGTGTGAAATGACCGTGCTGGCAAGGAACCCGGCGGGTATCTCTTCGCGGATGACCAGTTTGATCTTACTCCCCGATGACGATAGGTTGAGGGTTACTGACCGTGCGGATCTTGGCGTTGGAAACGAGTACCAATCAGGCGTCAGTGGCCCTCTGGGAGAGTGGCTCCCTGCAGGGTGAGCAATCACTTGTGGCAGAGCGACGTGTTGCTCGCTTTCTGCTTTCCACCGTCCAGCAAGTACTGGATCAGCATGGTTGGAAACCGAAAGACGTACAACTCGTGGCAGTCAGCCAGGGCCCCGGTTCGTTTACCGGTTTGCGGGTCGGGCTGACCACCGCAAAGACTTTTGCCTATGCCCGGCAGGTGCCGGTAGTTGGAGTCAATACGCTGGAAGTGATTGCAGAACAGTCGTTTTATCCATTGGATCGTGAAGTGACTGCAAAGACTGCTGATCTTGCGCAGCCCCTGGCAGTTGTCATGAATGCTCATCGGGAACAGTTTTTTACTGCGGTGTTTACCGCTTCCACATCGACTTCATGCCAGGCTGTGGAGGATACCCACCTGGTTGACCGCGAATCGTGGCTGGAGCAACTGACGCCAGGCTGGTCCGTATCCGGTCCAGGCCTCTCGCTCGTGGAGACAGAATTACCATCCACCGTAACGGTCGTGGAGCCATCACTGTGCATGCCACGTGCGGCTGGCGTGGCGCGATTGGCCGAACGTTCCTTGCCTACAGAAGCAGTCTCGGAAGAGGCATTGCGCGACCAGATTTTCTCCCTGCGGCCGGCGTATTACCGACGCAGTGCGGCAGAAGAGAAACGAGAAACCGGTTGATGCGGGGTTTGCTGACGAGGGTGCCGTTGTCAGATTTTCGCAAGTGCTTCCCGGGCTCCTGCAATCGTGGCCTCGATGTCAGCAGCGGTATGGCAGGTTGACACGAAAAGGGCTTCGTATTGGCTGCATGGCCAGTAGCTTCCGCGTTGCAGCATTCCCCAGAAGAACCGGGCAAATTGTTCCGTGTTGCACTTGCTTGCCTGTTGCCAGCTATGGATTGGCTCGTCGTGGAAGAACAGGGTCAACATGCTGCCCACGCGCTGCACGTGGGCCGGCAGGCCAGCGGCGTTGGCTGCGGCGGTCAGGCCTTCGGCCAACTGCAGACCGCGTTGATCGAGCTGGTCGTAAGGGTCTTCTGCTTTCAGTGTCTGTAACGTGGCAATGCCAGCTGCCGTGGCCAGCGGGTTGCCACTCAGTGTGCCTGCCTGGAAGACTTCCCCGACAGGTAGGACATGATCCATGATCTCGCGGCGGCCTCCAAAGGCTCCGATCGGCATTCCGCCACCCACGATTTTTCCCAACGTTGTCAGGTCCGGTGTGATACCAAAGAGCTGCTGGGCACCACCAAAAGCGACACGGAACCCCGTCATGACCTCGTCGAAGATAAGCAACGCGTCGTGGGATGTGGTTTCCTGGCGGACCGCCTCCAGGAACGACGGGCTGGGAATGACACATCCCATGTTGCCCACAACGGGTTCCATGATAACGGCAGCAATTTTGCTGCCGTGTTTTTCAAACGCGTCTGCTACTTGCTGGCAATCGTTATATTCAAGAATCAGCGTGTCCTGGCTGGTGCCCGCGGTCACGCCAGGTGAATTGGGTACGGACAGCGTTGCGGCGCTGCTGCCTGCTGCCACCAGTAGGCTGTCTACATGTCCGTGGTAATTACCGGAAAACTTGATGACCAGGTCTCGGCCAGTATAGCCGCGTGCAAGACGTATCGCGCTCATCGTCGCTTCCGTTCCCGAGTTAACGAGGCGGACTTTCTCCACGCTGGGGATTGCTTCGATGACAAGTTCGGCAAGCGTATTTTCGGCACGCGTTGGTGCACCGTAACTGGTGCCACGGTCCACGGCCTCGTGCAGGGCAGTCTTGACGGCAGGATGGCAATGTCCCAGGATCATCGGGCCCCAGGAACCGATGTAGTCCAGGTACCGGTTGCCGTCCACGTCATACAGGTGGGCACCCTCAGCCCGGTCGATGAAAATCGGGTGGTTTCCCACGGCACCAAAGGCTCGTGCGGGGCTGTTGACACCACCAGGCATGAGTTGCTGGGCTGCTTCGAAGAGCGCTTTGCTGTTTTCAAGTTTCATGAGGTATCCGTGTGGAGATATCAGGAGATGATTTTATTCGTGTTGTCAGTGGGAGTGCCCGGCCAATGGCCAGGGAAGATGAGGCGACCGCTGCCTTCATGAGCCGAGCCAGCGGGCGACATCTTTGGCCCAGTAGGTAAGCAGGATATCAGCTCCGGCTCGATGCATGGCCAGCAACGATTCGCAGACAACCGATTTCTCATCGATCCAACCCTTTTGGGCTGCCGCCTTGACCATGCTGTATTCCCCGGACACGTTGTAGGTAGCCAGCGGAATTCCAGGGAAAGTGTCTCGTACCTGTCGCACGATATCGAGGTAGGCCAGGGCTGGCTTGACCATGATCAGGTCGGCACCCTCGGCCAGGTCCAGTTCCACTTCCCGCAAGGCTTGCTCAGCCAGGGCAGCAGGATCCATTTGGTAAGAATGTCGATCCCCGAATTGGGGCGTGCTTTCCGCCGCTTCGCGAAATGGCCCATAAAACGAACTGGCATATTTGGCAGCGTAGCTCATCAGCGGCAGGTGGTTAAAGCCGGCCTCGTCCAGGGCCATACGGATGGCCTCTACCATGCCATCCATCATGCCGCTCGGTGCGACCATGTCGGAACCCGCCTGCGCGTGACTCACCGCCTGTTGGCCCAGCAGGGTTAATGTGGCATCGTTGTCAACGTCAATACGCCCGGCAGTTTCATGGATCACCCCGCAATGTCCGTGATCAGTGTACTCGCAAAAACAAACATCCGTGATGACCAGTAGTTCCGGGACCGCTTCCTTGACGGCGCAAACGGCGCGTTGAACAATCCCCTGCTCGGAGTAAGAATCGGAACCCGTGGCATCTTTCTCGTCCGGCACGCCAAACAACAGGATGCCACCCAGTCCCAGTTGCAAGGCCTGGCGTGCCTCGACAATCAACTCATCAATCGATAGCTGGAATTGGCCGGGCATCGTTGTGATCTCGTGACGCAGTTGTTCACCGGAACGTACGAACAATGGCAGGATCAACTTGCTCGGATCAAGCCTGGTTGCCTGGAGCAACCTGCGGACCGCCGGATGATACCTCAGTCGCCGCATGCGGATGTCTGGTACCGGAACTTTGTCTGTCATCGTTACTCAATGAAAAAGTCTTGGCTTTTGGGTAACCTCCCCGTGCAGGAGGTACTTCTTCTGTTATAGCTCCTTGGTGGGCTAGTGGAAACGGTGCCAGGGAGCTTCCGCCGCTTGCCAGCGATCCCGTAGCGAGCAGTTGCAGTGGTCAGGAGGCCCGTTATAGTGACAAGAGATCGGGAAATTCCCCAAATCAGACTTTTCAAGTGTTGCTGCCATGGGGAAATGGGTTGATGTCATCCAGACAGGTCACGGACATGCTGGGATTGTTGAATGTTCATAAGCCTGTGGGAGTTACTTCACGTGATGCCGTGACCCATGTGCAACGCCTCGTGAAACCGTTGAAGGTGGGGCACGCCGGAACCCTCGACCCCCTGGCCAGCGGCGTCCTGGTAATTGGCATTGGCAAAGCCACGCGATTGATGAAATATGTCCAGCGGATGCCCAAGCTGTATCGGGCTTCCTTTCTCCTGGGATTCGAAAGCGATACGGAAGACATTCTGGGTAAAGTGCGGCAGGTACCGGAGGCATCCGTACCCACGCAGGATCAGATCCTGGCTCAGTTGCCTCGATTCGTCGGAGAAATCCAACAGCGGCCGCCGGTCTTTTCAGCCCTGAAAGTCAAGGGCCAGAGGGCCTACGCGTTGGCTCGCCAGGGTGAAGATGTTTTACTTGAGCCGCGTCCTGTCCAGGTTTACGATATCCAACTCGAACATTATGCCTTTCCACAACTGCAGCTGACGATCTCCTGTGGAACAGGTACCTATGTTCGTTCCCTGGGACGTGATCTGGCCCAGGATTTAGGGACGGCCGCCGTGATGGAATCACTGGTACGTTGTTCGATCGGTTCCTTCAAACTGGACCAGTCTCTTGCCCTGGACAGCCTGGGGCAACAGGATGTCTCCAGGCATCTCTTGCCGGCTGGTCGAGCGGTGGAAGACCTGCCCTCGATCGTGCTGGAACAAGACCTCCTGGACAAGGTTGAGCAGGGCCAGCCGATTCCGTTACCGTCATCCTGCCAGGGGCCGGAAATTGCCTTGCAGGACAGCCACAGCAACCTGTTAGCAATCCTGGTTGACTCGGGATCCGGCCACTGGAGACCCTCTCCGAATCTCATAGCACGTTGATCACCGGGCACTTGTTTTGCCTCTCACCTGTCGATTTGATCGCTAGGATCGTTAGAATCGGCAGCCGCTGGATGCGTGTCGCCGAAAACCTCGAGAACCTGGCTGGCCACGCCGTCGAAGATCGATAGACTTCCTGCACCCCGGTTCCAGCACTAACGATTGTGCCAGCAGGACCGAAGATACTTTTCGTGCATGCCAGGTAAGCGGCAACGGCCTGTCAGCGAAAGATCAATCTCGGTCCTGCCGGAAGTCGAGAAATAGGTCATGCGAGCCGTTTAACGGGATGTGCTCTATTGCGCGACGATCCATCTTGAGGATGGGAGGTTGCCGTGATACTCGCGTCGCAGTTGACCAGGAATTGTAGTGAAGCATGGATGCAAACGAGGCTTGCCAACGCCCGGTAATGAACAGTTGGCTTCCCCCCCGGGTGGGATAGAGTAGTCATCCATGTCAGCACAACGTGATCTGAAAACAGACCTGTTCGCAATAGGTCTCTGTGGTGGTGTTGTCTTCCTGGCGCTCTCTCTGTGCACCTACGAACCCGCGGACCCCGTCGGGGAATTGATTCGCCCTTTCAACCACTGGTACCAGAGCGATGTGCTGGTCTATCCACCGTCTGCCGAAGTCAGTAATGCTTGTGGACGTTGGGGTGCGTTGACTGCCGAGTTGCTTTTCACCTCGGTGGGCCTGGGAGCTTTTTACTTCGTATTATCCATTGCCGTCCTGGATGTCCTCTTGTTAAGACGGCGGGACATCGATGCGCCTATCGTGCGCTCGCTGGGATGGTTTGCCTCGCTGGCAGGGTTAACCACCATGTTTGCCATCATGGCCCCCAATCTGTCCCCGGGGCCGATGATCGGGTCAGGCGGTTACCTGGGTGTACTGGGAAAGACTGTCCTGCTGGAATATTTTGCCACTGCCGGTGGATTGATCCTGGCGGTCAGCTTGATTTGTGGTGGCTTGTTGTTGGCAACAGATTATGCACTGGTTGGTATGGCACGCCGTACCGTTTTCGTAATGCTTCGATTTGTCTTTCGCTCGGTTCGCTGGTTGATGGTCCGCCAGGCAGCAGGGCAGGATGAAGTCGAGGAGGCTGCAGGATACGAGGAAGAAGAAGAGGAATACGAGGAAGAAGAGGAAGAAGAGGAAGAATACGAGGAAGAAGAGTCGTTGGATGAACAAGAAATGCCCGTGCTCGTAAGCGGTAAAAAGCTGGGAACCGATGGCGAGGTGGCAGGGGCTGACGCGGACGAGCAAAACGATTCACCGGTGGCTGCCGAGTTAGAGGCTGAATCAACCGGGAAAGGTAAGCGAAAGTCGAAACGAGCGGCGCGGGAATCCCATTTTCCGATTCGTAGAAAACAGCAGAAAAGTGAACGCGAGGAAGTGATCGAGTCGCTGGAAGAAGCGAGTCGGGTCGAAGCACAGGTGGATTACGAGTTGCCAGGCAATGGATTGTTGTTGCCAGCTGACGAGATGCGCTTCGAAGAACAGGCCAAGGAAGTGCGAAAGAAAGCCAAGTTGCTGGAGAAGACATTTGCCAACTTCGGGTTCCGAGTGAAGGTCGTGGAAGTCGAGACAGGGCCGGTGATTGCCCAGTATGAAGTTGAACTGGAAGCAGGCTTGAGACTCTCGAAAATCTCGGGGTTGGCAGATGACGTGGCGATCGCGTTGCGTGTTCCCAGTGTTCGCATCGTTGCGCCCATTCCCGGAAAAAATACCGTGGGAATCGAAGTGCCCAACGAGTCACAACAGATTGTTCGGTTGCGAGAGGTGATTGAAGAGACGGGTGCGAAAGCCGACAAGATGCAGATCCCGATTTTCCTGGGCAAGGATGTTTCAGGTAATCCGCTAACCTTTGACCTGACGACCATGCCTCACCTGCTGATCGCAGGACGCACTGGTACCGGTAAGAGCGTGTGCCTGAATTCGATCATCTGTTCGATCCTGATGACTCGTCGGCCGGATGAAGTCCGGATGTTGATGATCGATCCGAAAATGGTCGAGTTGTCAGGCTACAGTCAGCTGCCGCACCTGATGCACCCGGTCGTTACCGAAATGAAGAAGGCAGAAGCTATCCTGGCCTGGGCGGTTGAAAAAATGGAAGAACGTTACAGCCTGCTGGCTCGTGCCGGTGTGCGTCATGTCAGCCGCTATAACCAACTGACCGAAGAACAGTTGATGGAACGCCTGCAGCCGGAGACGGAACAAGAACGACAGGATATTCCGCGTCGACTTCCCTTCGTCGTCATCATTGCAGATGAAATTGCTGACCTGATGATGACTGCTGGTAAAGAAGTGGAGTACCATATTATCCGGTTGGCCCAGAAGAGTCGTGCGGTCGGTATTCACCTCATCCTGGCGACCCAGAAGCCCACGGTTGATGTTATTACCGGTCTGATTAAATCCAATCTGCCAGCCAGGATTTCATTCCAGGTTGCCAGTCGTGTTGATAGTCGCGTGATCCTGGATGAATCCGGTGCTGACAAACTACTCGGCAATGGTGATATGCTCTTCCTGTGGCCCGGAACCAGTACGCTTCTGCGAGGACAGGGTACTTACCTTAGTGATGATGAAATTGTTTCCGTGGTGGATTCCGTTAGTACCGGGGAACAGAACTTCGTTCACGAGTTGGTTAACCTTAAGGTAGGAGCGGGAGAAAATGCGGCAGAGGGAGTATCTCGCAAGTCGGATGAACTCTATGACTCCGCTGTCGATATCGTAATACGCGAAGGGCGCGGCAGCGTCTCTCTGTTGCAGCGTAATCTCGGGATCGGGTATGGCCGGGCGGCCCGGCTTATTGATTACATGGCCGCGGATGGGATCGTGGGTGAGTACGCCGGCTCACAGGCGCGAGAGATCCTGATGACCATCGAAGAGTGGGAAGCCTTGCAGGCAGGCCAGGGGGATGCCGTGGCTGACGCCGCTGCGCCGCTTGAGTCGCAGTGGAATCAGGAAACAGCTACCGGAGTCTCCGGATCGGTCGGAGCAATGAGTATTGCCGCTCAACTGGCTGACGAGATCATTGAAGAGGCCGGTGGCTATGAACAGCAGTCTGACGAAGAGGAGATGGAAGAGGAGTTTGAGCAAGAAGAGGTAGAGGCGGAGTACGAGGAACAAGAAACAGGCGAAGAGGCTGAAGAAGTTGAAGACCAGGAGGAAGAGTACAAAGAGCAAGACAAAGAGCAAGACAAAGAGGAAGAAGAAGAGCAAGACGAGGAGCAAGAAGAAGACGACGAAGCAGAGTACGAGGAGCAAGAAGAGGAAGAAGAAGAGGAAGAGGAAGAGGAAGAGGAAGAGGAAGAGGAAGGCAAAGAAGAAGAGGAAGAGGAAGTGGAAGTGGAAGAGGAACAGGAACAGGAAGAGG
>JAYGDH010000061.1:0-12234 GCA_046583055.1 Pirellulaceae bacterium
ATGAAACCCTGGCCTGGCAAACCTGTAAAACAGGGGCGACTTTAACGTCATACGGACGACGCAGGGGGGGAGGTCAGCTATCTAGAGAATGGCCGGATGACACGTTCAGCCATCTGGAATCTTCATTGCAGGCAACGCCCATGGTTTACATGGAGACCTGGGTACCACTGATGAGCTTGATAAACTCTTCGTTTGACCCTCGAATTCCCAGCTGTTTCGTCAACTGCTCCATCGCGTCAACATGATGCATGGTGGTCAATGTTCGACGCAGCATCGTGACGGCATGGAGTGTTTCCGGGGGCAACAGCAGTTCTTCCCGCCGCGTGCCGGACTGGGTGATATCGATCGAGGGCCAGATCCGGCGATCGGCCAACTTACGATCCAGGACCAGTTCCATGTTCCCTGTCCCCTTGAACTCCTGGAAAATCAGTTCATCCATGCGACTGCCCGTATCGATCAAGGCCGTACCAACGATGGTCAAGGAGCCACCTTCCTCGAAAGCCCGGGCCGTGGCAAACAGTTTCTTGGGAATATCCATGGCCTTGATATCCACACCACCGGACATCGTGCGGCCGGTATTACCTACCCACTTGTTGAATGCACGTGCCAGGCGAGTGATAGAATCGAGCAAGAGAAAAATATCCTGGCCCATTTCGGCCAGGCGTTTACAACGTTCCAAAACCAGTTGCGACAGGCGCACGTGACTTTCCACGTCCTCGTCCAGGCTGCTGGCAATCACTTCGCCATTCACGTTACGTCGCATATCCGTTACTTCTTCGGGACGTTCGTCGATCAACAGCACCATCAATTTCACATCAGGATGATTCTTCGCAACACCCTGGCTAATATGCTGCAACATAAAGGTTTTGCCCGTGCGGGGTGGTGCAACGATCAGGGCCCGCTGCCCCTTGCCTACCGGGGTCAGTAAATCCATGACCCGGGTGGTCAGGGGTTCAGGGCCGATTTCCAGTGGCAACCACTCCCTCGGATTGATAGGAGTCAGTGTTTCGAAGCGATGCACGTTCGCATATTCTTCCGGCGGCAATCCGTCCACATCAAGAACATCTCGCAATCGCGGCCCCTGCTGCTTGCGAGCATGCTGCACGGTACCTCGAATCATGAGGCCCTCACGCAACTCGTATTTCTCGATCATCGTACCGGGGACAAAAGGATCGGACCGTTCACGTGAATAATTATTCTCGGGGCTCCTCAGGAATCCGTAGCCGTTGGGATGCAATTCCAGCAGACCATACCCTGGTTCAACCGGTGCATTCTTGAAATCTGCCGCGTCCTGGTGTCCCTCACCGCCTCGACGGCCCGATCCGTCACCGGAACGACGCCTGCGGCGTGACTTACCATTTCCACCCGAAGAACGTGATCGACCACCTGATGAACGACGGCCCTGTCGCTTCTTCCCCATGAATCACCTATTTCCTCATGTACAAGCCTGTAACTTCCGCCAGACCCGAACGCTCTATCTAAAGACTACAATAACGAATGTTGCCCAGGTGACCTCCATCTCCACTGGAAGTCTCTTCGTAACGACTACTAGCCATCACGGAGGATGTCACTTAACGGCACACTCCAATCTGCAAACAGTCCTTCCAACCCGGCTTTATTCCGGTAACAGGATAGTTGCAACCGCCAATCCCCAGGCAATTTCTCTGCCCCTGCGGCGATTGTCAGTTTAAACCGCGCGACATCGGAGACTGGGAGTCTCCGAAACCCAACGGTTCCTGGGTTTTCTTGAAGCAGTTGCCACTGGTGGATCGTAGGTGACCAGTCGCCAATCATGATCTTGAAACATTCCCAAAGACCAGGGATTACTTAGACTGCTTCCGTCCTTTTGCCTATTTCAAAAAGCTGTATCACTCTAAATCGAGGATGAACAACTTCCGTTCACATCGAGTCCTATCAGAAAGCTCTCCTGGCAATAAAAACAGCCTACCAAGAGCTCTCAGGACAACGATTCTAAGAATCAAAGAAACGGCTCTCCTGAAAGCGATTCCGTTGGGGAACCATGCGTTAGACGCCGCTTACAGGGGTGTGCCCAACAACCAACTTCTCGTTGAGCAGCAAGCTCGCTATCTGCACAAGACAGATCCACTTAAGACAGCAGTCTTAAGCTACCGGGCATCATACTCATTGCAGCAGGCCTGTCAAGCGAAACCAGGAAAACCGACTGACAAAACAGGGTTTTTACGAAAAAGCCGCTATCAACTTAAGCAAATTAATAGGGTTGCGCGGGTTAAAAATCCGATGGAACCCTGTGGATGTTCTCTTTGGCACGTCACTCCATTACTCCACTTCATTATCGGTCGAGTCACTATGCACCTCTCACCGCGTTTCTACCAAGCTGTAACCTGGGTCACGATGGTCATCTGCTGTTCATCAGCCGTTGCCGAGCCGGTTTCCTGGCGGACCAATATGAACGACGCCATGCGAGATGCCGACCGGGAAAATAAACTGATCCTGATTCACTTCTGGGACCACGGATGCCCACCCTGCCTGCGACTGGAAAAAACTGTTTTTCAGCAAGCTGAATTCGCGCAGGTCATCCAGCAACACTATATCCCCGTCAAGATTAACGTGAGTGACTCTCCGCGATTACGAAAACAATATCGCATTCGTCGCTGGCCCACGGATATCATACTCAACACACGACAGCAGCAACTGCATCGTGATGTCAGCAAACAATCGACAAAGGAGTTCATTGCGATCCTGAGCCAACTGGCCAATCCTGCGGACACGCAGCCGCCGGTCTCGGACAGCGACACGACACCCGGAGACATTTCGCGATACACCGTCCAGGTCAAATCGGGAAGTGATGATGACCGACTCTCAACATTCCCTGCTACCGATCAGCCGGCATCACAGGCAGCAGACCAACCGGCACCCGTTCATCGCCCCCGCAGCCAGTTGGGAACACCGATCATGACTGACAGCCAAAGGTCTGTACCGGGGCAAGTCGCAGAGCATCCGACACGACAGCGACAGCCAGCCTTACCGACTGAATCGCTACCAGTGAAGCCCCGGACCCATGCTCCGCGTCCCATCGCTAAACAACTTTCGGCTCAAACGCCTCGACCGGGACTCGACGGATATTGCCCCGTTACCCTGGCTGGCTTCGTCGGCAGGTTTCCTCAGTGGCAAAAAGGGGATCCCCGGTGGGGTGCCTTCCACCGCGGACAACTGTACTTGTTTGCTGGTCTTAACGAGCAGCAGGAATTCCTGCACAACCCGGATCGCTACAGTCCTATCATGGCCGGGAGCGATATCGTTCGTTTAACTAAACACAGCGAGTGGGCACCGGGTGACCGACGCCATGGAGTCACCTACCGAAGCCGTGTCTATTTATTCACGAACGAGTACAGCCTGCAGGAGTTTCGCAAGTCTCCCAATTTCTATGCCCGGGAAGCTGTCAAGCGCGCGTCCATGCGACGCTAGTTAGCGTCCCCCGGCCGGCGGACAAGGCACCTGGATTTCTCGCGATCGCCTGTCTATTGAACGACTGGCAACCCTGGCATCTTAAGGCCTTCCAGCTAAACCTTCATCAGGTTGCTGGTTCCCACTGGCAAACTCGCTGGACCGCCTGCTGCCAGATCGCGTACCGACGATCCCGCTCCCCGGACTCCATCTGTGGAACAAACTCTCGATCCAACGCCCAGTTATTGGCGATATCCTGCCTGTCATTCCAATAGCCTACGGCCAGTCCTGCCAGGTAAGCGACACCCAGCGCGGTCGTTTCCGACACGACCGGACGCCGCACCACGGCATCCAGCAGATCTGCCTGGAACTGCATCAGCGTATCGTTGACACTAGCCCCTCCATCCACTCGCAAGGCAGACAGTTTCATGCCAGCGTCAGCTGCCATGGCATCCAATACGTCGCGTGTCTGGAAGGCCATCGACTCCACCGCTGCTCGTGCCAGGTGGCCCGCCTGGGTTCCCCGGGTAAGTCCCAGGATTGCTCCGCGAGCGTAGGGATCCCAGTGCGGTGCACCGAGCCCCACAAAGGCCGGCACCACAACCACTCCCTCGGTATCATCCACCGTGGCAGCCAACGTTTCCACGTCAGAGGAATTGGTAATCAACCCCAGGCCATCCCTCAACCATTGAACCACCGCCCCGGCAATGAAAACTGACCCCTCCAGGCAATAGGTAATTTCCCCGTCAATTCCCCAGCCAATCGTTGTCAACAGCTGGTTCTGGGAAACGATCGGGGAGGTCCCGGTATTCATCAACATAAAACAGCCGGTTCCGTAGGTATTCTTGGCCATGCCGGAAGAGAAACAGGCTTGTCCGAACGTGGCTGCCTGCTGATCTCCGGCAACCCCGGTGATGGTAATCGGTTCACCAAACAAGTCCGCGGTCGTCTGTCCATAAACACCACTGGAAGGCTTCACCTCGGGCAGCATTGCGCGAGGAATATCAAGCAGGTTCAATAGTTCATCGTCCCAGTCCAACGTGTGGATATTAAAAACAAGCGTGCGACTCGCGTTGCTGTAATCGGTGGCATGAACTGCTCCACCTGTCAAACGCCAGATCAGGAACGTGTCGACCGTTCCAAAGAGGATTTCTCCCCGCTCGGCACGCGCACGCAGGCCTTCCTCTTGATCTAACAGGTACTTGATCTTGGTTCCTGAGAAATAGGCATCGACGACTAATCCAGTTTTCTGACGAAAGGTATCCTCGGTACCGTCGGCCTTGAGCTGGTTGCAAATATCGACTGTCACCCGGCTCTGCCACACGATTGCCGGCCCCACCGGTTTTCCGGTCTGGGCATCCCAGAGGATGGTGGTTTCACGCTGGTTAGTAATCCCAATAGCTGCCACGTTCTCGGGACCAATGGCGGCCTTCTTGAGCACGGCACGAGCTGTTGCCAGCTGGCTCTCCCAGATCGCTTCCGGATCATGCTCAACATGTCCCGGATGAGGCAATATCTGTGGAAACTCCTGCTGGGCCGCGGCCACGATACGGCCATCGTGCCCAAACAGCACGGCACGACTGGACGTCGTTCCCTGGTCCAATGCCAGTACATACTGCGACATAGTGCCCTCCTGGATTTATACGCTCTCTGCCGGATACTCCTCGGCATCCACATGCCCGCGTGCAATCATCACGTGGTACAGCCAGGCACCGATGATTCCTCCCAGGAAGGGGCCCAGAATAGGCACCAGGTACCAGGTCGTATTTGGAGAACGGAAAACAAGATTCCCCCACCCTGCCAGCCAGGTAAAAACGCGGGGCGACAGGTCACGCGCCGGGTTAATCCCGTAGGCACAATTAGCTCCCATTGACATGCCGATCATCAGCACGACCGCTCCTATCAAGAGCGGAGCCAGGTTCGATTTCGGTGCCATGTTACGGTCATCAGTCAGGGCACAGATACAAAGCAGCAAAAGGGCGGTGCCGACGACCTGATCCAGAAACCCACTCCAATTACTGAGCCTGCTCCCATCAGCAAAGTCGCGTGGATAGGTTGCCCAGATGCCAGCGGTTTTAATCGTCCGCGGTGGTTTCTGGATAGCACCGGAAAGGGCTTCGCTGGATGCCTCGGGCAAATCATCTGATTCCTGCTGAACAATTAACTCCCTGGCTCGGTTGACCTCGTAATGATCAAGCGCCTCCACGTAAACAACGTAGATCAGGGCCGAGGCCACGAAGGCCCCGATGAATTGAGCTGCCATATAAGGCAGTACCCTGGCCCAGGGAAACTGCCGATTCACCGCCAATGCCAATGTGACGGCAGGGTTAATATGCGCTCCCGTGACACCACCAGCGACATAGACGCCAAAGACAACCGCCAGTCCCCAGCCAATATTGATGGACAGGTAGTCACCATATTCCGCGTTACCCAGGCTGACCTGGGCATTCACGGCCAACCCGAATGTCATTAACACAAAGGTACCGAGTAGCTCTGCTAGGAATTCTTTCTTCTGGACCTGGAACATACGGCACTCGTTGAAACGTAATGCAATCAAATCTCCAATGGTCAACTTATCTCATAATCCACCCTCACTCCACCCATCTTCCCAACGAACCAACCGACAGCCCTTATTTCACCTGAAACCTGCTAACAGCGACCTTACTCCACTCCCGGGAGGTTACAACTGCTGTTAATTCGGTTTGGCTTTGGAGAGTTCCGGCGGTATCATGAAAGTATTCACTGGAGGTGACTCAACTTTTTTTTAACGGACATCATGGTCATCCACGCCCCGGCAAGATCCCGCTATCATTCCTTTTCACTCTGGATCGGAATCCTCGCTACCTGCCTGTTCTGGCACCCGTGGGCCTCCGCCTCGCAACGGCTCGAAGGCGACGCATCAGAACCGACCTTACCCGCTCCCTCTGAATGGTTAACGGGACGCGATTTTCGACTGCAACTGCAGAAGCCCCTACAGGCCAACTGGTCGGGAACCACGCTGCGACGTTTAATACGGGGCATTGCCGTCAACCAGCGCACCTGTATTTTCCTGGACCGCCGTATCGATCCGGACCAACGGGTTGATTTCAAGGCCAGCGGAGAACCGTTGGAACGAAGCCTGCAGCGACTGGCCCGGCAACTCGACCTGGGTTACTGCCAGGTCGGTCCCTGCATCTATCTTGGTCCTCTGCCAACCTGTTCTCGGCTCGCCACGGTCAGCGAGGTCAAGCGACAGGAATTATCCCAGGCTCCGGCGGCCATCAAGCCTGCGCTGACCCAACTGGCTGGATGGCAATGGAAACGCTTGAGTACACCAGCTGATTTACTGCAAGAGCAGGTCGAAAAGACCAATCTCACCCTCGCTCCCACGGCTCGTCTGCCACATGACCTCTGGAAAGAACAAACGCTACCACCACTCGATCTCGCGCAACGACTCAGTATCCTGTTGGCCGGCTTCAACCTCACCTTCCAACTGGATCTCAACACGCGTCAACTTCATCTGATCCCGTTTCCCAAAACGATCAGCCTGGTTCGCAACTATACGAAGCGACTTTCCCCGGCCAACATGGCAAAAATCAAGGCCCGCTTTCCTGGACTCGCAATCCGACAGGTCGCAGATCATCTCGAGGTACGGGGAAGCCAGGAAGACCACGAACTCCTGGCACGACTCTTGCGAGGTGAGACCATCCGCACCACGACTACCGGGCCTGCCAAAAAAAGATTCACCCTGCGAGTCACGCAGGCCCCGGCAGCCGCGATCATCGACTCGATAGCACAACAACAAAAGCTCGTCGTACGATTCGACCCTGGGCTGGCGACCAAGCTCCAGTCACGTGTTGACCTGGACCTCCGGGAAGCCACGCTCGATGAACTTCTCAAGAAAACGCTGGAGCCGCTGGGACTGGTCTATCAACTAACAGGCCAGCAGCTAACCATTGCCGAGAAGAAACCTTGAGAAAGCAAACCAGGACATCCTGGTCGTTTACGGGGAAAGCATTGATTTAGTCGGTGAGTGCTTTCCTTAATTCCTCGGAAAGTGAACTCTCGATTTTCCCTTTGAAGGCGATGGCAGCAAAGGGCAGGGTACCGTCCAGGGTAACTGCCGCCTCTTCAACCGTTAACGTTCCCTGGATCTGGATTCCATAGGTTTTAAATGAAAACGTCAGCACATGCTCGTTCCATTCTTCTGTCAGGCCACTCACCTGCCCCTGGTACTGCTCACGCACCTTATCAATGAATGTCTCCAGCCGCGCGACCGCTGCTGGTTGCCCTAACTGATGCTCTACCTGGCTACCAAAGCTGGGCATACTGTTTCCTTTCAAACGGTTTCCCCGTGCCAACCAGCGGTAAACGTCATGCTGCCAGTTGGTCACAACTCATCGTGCTTCAACACGGGCGTAGTTTAACAGATTCCTTGCCTCCAAGGGAACCACGACTCTTGGCCACGCACATCCAGACACAATCACCGACCAGCTTCACCAGGGGTGGCGGCCAGCCAAACAGGATACGTGAAAGCAAAGACAGTAGTTGCCCGGTACCGCACTACTCGGGAATCTGCTCACTGTCATTATAGGTGCGGCGATCCTCAGGATGCCAAAGCGGTAGACCTCGCTCAATCCGAGTGCTCAAGGCCGCTAGTTTCGCATCCGTTCCGGGCAGAGCCTCGGTTGATTCATATTCCATTTCCGCTTGGTCTTCAGGTTCGTAGTCCCAAATACCCATCTTGATCGCATCAAGCACCGATTGTGGCACGGCTTCTCTCCTATCCATCCAAAGAAGCAAAAAGAAAACTTTATGAACGCCTCGTTCC
Organism: Pirellulaceae bacterium; assembly: GCA_046583055.1. Taxonomy (GTDB): domain Bacteria; phylum Planctomycetota; class Planctomycetia; order Pirellulales; family Pirellulaceae; genus JAZADA01. The sequence continues at coordinate 8,237 of JAYGDH010000061.1, forward strand.
GTTTTCTGCGACAATTATTCCCTTGCCGACAACGTCTGGGGCCCCGAAATCGGCCCTCTCAAGACCCAAGTATCGGACTCCGCATGAGGAAAGTCAAGCAATCGAGAAAAATTATTTTCGCGATCACGAGAACCGATTCCCAGGATCACTCAACCTGTGGAAATGAAAGCACCGGCAACTCCGCAGGCGGCCCGCAATCGTCTCACCAACCCCTCCTGCAGATGCCCCGATCGGTTCGGTCGGCAGACCGCACCTCGTACAGCAAGGCATCCGACGCCAGCCTCCTCCAGACGCTCCAAATCAGCTTCCCCAATCGATCCAGCGGCCACCACGAGAAGCTCCAGCTCGGTTGCTCGAGCTACGACATGCCTCAAGTGAGCCACCGACCAATGTGTAAAAAGATCTCCTGCAGATTTATCGAAAGTATCTAGCAGCAAGCATTTACAACCTGCCGCCGGAGCCTGTTGCAGGATCAGCTCCCAGCCCGGAGACCGTGCCTGCTGATGGTCGACGTAGCAAACCGCAACCCGCTGAACATCGCTGGGAAGGCTCTCCCAGGCTTCTTGCCAACGCACTGGCCAGTCCGAACGCTCCGCGCAGCCAGCCAGTCCAATCTTGGCATAATACGTATTGCCAGGCAAACTATTGCCCAGGACGGGATCAAAATCTGTCAATTCTCCCAGGGCAATGCTCAGCAAGGCCTGCGTGCTGACTACCGCAGCCACTTCCTGCCAGGTCGCCACCGGGGCAGCACCGAGCGAACCGGCACGGGGTTCCTTCACGTCAACGATGTCAGCTCCCCCCGCCAGGGCTGCCTGGGCTTCGCCAGCATCACGAACACTCACCAACAAACCTGTCATAAAGTCGCTTTCTCCTGCCGCTGTTGACGGTGAATCTTGACCAACCGGGAATTCAACTGTTTTACCAACTCCGGGGTCATCGGTTCACACCAGGTACCACGAATGGTGATGTATCCATCACACCAACGGCCCAATTCTGGACGAACATCACGGGCCTGCCAATCTTTTGCTGCCTCAGCCAAACGCACCACGATCGTACGTGTTTTTATCAGGGTTTCCGCTGTCTGACTCTCTCGTGCGGCTGCCAGCATACTATCACCCTGCCCAAGAAAAAAGCATTCCACCTGGGAGACCGGAACACGCAATGGTCGACGTTGGCGGAGAAAAACCAGCAGGTCTCCCTGCTGGTAAGCAAGACGGGGAAGGCAAGCATGGTTAACCAGCATGATCACTCGTAGCCAAAGCCCGCTGGCTACCAGGGCCAGCATCACTTTCAAGGTCAGCCAGGATCCGGGCCACCATTGCCCGATGGCCAACATCGAGGCCAACAGGGCCAACAGGGCCAACAGGGCAATGGCCACCAGGAGTACTCGTCGATTCGGTCGCAACCAACATTCTCGCATCAATCGCAGGCTCCCGGATCTATTACTCAAACTCTCATTATGCCCTAAACGGTACCGGTCCGAACAGGTGTCAGGGCTTCCCGGCGGATACAACTTTCCTGCGACTGTTCAACATTTAACGGATGGTCTAGAATAACACCACGAGGGTTTTCTCGAGCTATCCGACATTCAATTTAACACCGTTGCTATGGCGTGCAGTACCAATACATTACTACCGACCAGCAATTACAGGATCTCTGCAACGAACTTAGACAGGCCGAGGTGATCGCCTTTGACACGGAATTCGTGTCCGAGGACAGTTATCTCCCGGAACTTTGCCTGATCCAGGTCGCGGCCGGTGAGCAAATTGCCCTGATTGACCCACTGGCCATCGGTGATGTGACTCCCTTTTGGAAAACATTGGCAGAACCCGGGCACAAGACGATTGTTCACGCCGGTCGTGAGGAACTCCGTTTCAGCCTGTTTGCCATCGAGCAGGCTCCTCACGACCTCTACGACGTGCAAATCGCGGGGGGCATCGTGGGACTTGAATACCCAGCATCCTACGGCACCCTGGTACACAAGCTGCTAGGCAAGAACCTGGCCAAGGGAGAAACCCGGACTGACTGGCGCCGGCGTCCGTTATCGACACGGCAGTTAGATTACGCCGTACAGGACGTCGCCGACCTTCAGCAGGTTGCAGCTGCCTTGCAGGAACGCACGGCCACCCTGGGGCGAACCGAGTGGGTCGAAACAGAAGTCACCGAGTGGCAAAACAAGTTACAGCGTGAAACAGGCCCCGAAGCCTGGCGCAACGTTTCCGGCTCAGGTTCCCTCAATCGTCAAAACCTGGCCATTGTACGAGAACTATGGAACTGGCGAGACGCAGATGCCAAGAGTCGCAACCGTCCTGCTCGTCGGATCCTGCGAGACGACCTGATCTGCGAGTTAGCACGTCGGCAAACTGCGGATCCTCAACGGATTCGTGCAATTCGCGGCATGAATCGCAGCAACCTGAACAACCGCATTGCCGAGCTGGCAGCAGCCATTCAAACCGCTCTCGATCTTGATGCCAGCGAGCACCCGACCGTGATCCGCAAGAACCGTGGCCCACACTTGACGGTCCTGACCCAGTTCCTGTCGACGGCCCTGGGAAATCACTGCAAGTCCGCGGAAATCGCGCCCAACATGGTCGCCACCACGCAGGACGTTCGCGACTGGCTGGCCTACCGTTTCAATCGAAACAACGAACAGGCCAAGCCACCACCAACCCTGGCCGCGGGATGGCGCGCCTCCTTGCTGGGCTCATTCCTGGAAGACCTGCTGGCGGGCAAGGTCGCCCTAAGAGTCGAGGATCCCTGGAATCAACAACCTTTAACCATGGTCCGACTGAACGACGAGCCGAGTGATTAATCCTCCTCGTTCCCCTGGGCACCTGGATTACCAGCAGCCTGGTTCGGATCGGCCATGAAACGGGTCATCTCTTCCTGGATCAGTTGTGTTTCCGGATCATCGCTGGTCAACTCGGCACGAAAACGGTGATTGCCGGTCGTGGAAGCTATCGCGTAAACCTTCAGGGTCACCTGCTGACCTGGTTCAAGGCGTTGTAGCGGTCGGAACAGAGCCTGGCCGGGGACCAGATCGGCTTGTCCTCCAGAGACCCGCACCGGCTCAATATGGTTACTAAACTGGGTCACCAGTTTGACAGCTTCTGCCGTTTTACTACCACGGTTGAGAACCTGTACCTCGTAGACAACTTCTTCGCCCACGACCTGCGGTCCCTGCGGGTCGTTGACGATTAGCTTAAGGTCTGCAATACCCGTTACTTCTGTCATCGTGGTGGCCGACACCATGTTTACTGAATCGGCCTCAGCGCTCACCTGGACGGTCTTGTCACCGGCCGTGACGAGCTGGCAGGTAAAGTCGAATTTTCGCTCGGTATTGGCCGCCAGCGTACCCAACTTCCAGGCCATCGTTCCGTGCGCTGCATCCACCTGGCCCTCACCTGGAACCAGCGTGACACCACTTGGCAAGGCCGCACGAATCACCAGGTCGTTGGCCGGTGCATCACCACGATTTGCCAGTACCACCTGGTATTTCACGGCAGCCCCCGCATACTTTCTGGCAGGCCCAATCACCTTGAGATCCAGGCGTGGCTGTCGCACTGTAACCGCATAATCGACCTCGGCCTGCAATTTTCGATCCGCGGAAGCGACGGCTCGCAACTGCATCAAACCCGCCTGGTCCGCCGATATCTCGAACTGCAGTTGCCGGCTCCCGCCTGCCGGTATGTGCCCAATCCAGTGTGGTTTCTCTTTACCAGGAGTGAGCATCACTGACACGTTGTCCGCATCTCCGTTACCAGGATTAGTCACACTCAAGGTAAACATCTGTGATTGACCATAGGTCATCTCGGCTGGCCCGCGGATCGCCAATTGCAATTCCGGTTTAACAACACGAATACCGGCCTGTAATGATTTCGGGCGCACCCACCAATCCACGGTTAGATCAAACGGCTTATTTTCCATGGGCACCATCTTGATCACCCAATTCGACCTGGACTGGGATTCCATCTGGGGTACTTTCCAGATCAACA
>JAYGDH010000111.1:0-1977 GCA_046583055.1 Pirellulaceae bacterium
CAGCACGAGAAAACATCGCTTGATAATCACCATGAAAAACTCGTTCATAATCAAAGACTCACAATCAGAAACAATAAACATTCTTCTTCGGAGGGGTTAGAATGAAACGACCTCAAGGATTATACTGAGACCACCACGCTCCTACCAACAAGGTGGCACCTCAAGTGAGCGAATTCATCAGCATAGCATCTTTACGAATAGCACAACATCATGCAACATTTCCATCGCCCCCTGGTCCTCGAGACTCTCGAATCACGCCAGCTATTGGCCGGCAACGCATTTGGATTCCAAAATCCCCTGGTTCACCAGGACGTCAATAATGATGACCAGGTCACGCCCATAGACGTGCTCTTGATTGCCAATCGTTTAAACGGAAACCATGGTGACGACCACGTCCGCCATTTCCTCGATGTGGATGGCGATGAAGACATTACAACAACGGACGGGCAGGACGTTATCGATGGCCTCAATGGTGCCCCACGCGAAACACTTCCCGTGTTTGAACACGTCAGACACATTGCCCGCAAACTGCGCAAGGCTCACCCCAACCTACCATCGGACCTACAGGCGATGGGTACCCAGGTCCTGGATCGCATGGGTGAATTCGAAACCGACATCCAGGCTATTCGCGAACAGATCCGGGACTTCCTCAACCTGCCTGACACCGATCAGGCGGATCTAAAAGCTCGCATGAACAATATTCGCAACACTGTAACGCAGCATGCCACCAACATGATTGACAAACTGGATCTGCTAAAAGCGGATGATATCGATACCGCCCAACTGGAAACCGGGGAACTGGACAATCGTGCCATCCCTATCCCGCGGCGTTTACGAGAGGCCATGGAAATTGACGATCTCCCCAGCGATCTCGACGCCGAACGTGTCGTTGAAGTCATGGATGCCATGGACAAGCGACAGTGGAGACCCTTCCGACACCAGGGATTCAAGCACCAACGTCCCAGGCTGACACCACAAACCCGCGCCCAACACCTTGCACGCCTGCAAGCCAAGATTGATTCGGGAACACTACCGGAATTCATCAACACGGAAAAGGCGGCCCGATTCCTGGCACTGCTCCAGGGTGGTGAGGGGGAAGCAAGTCCCCTGACCGAGGATTTCTCACCCCTGGCCCATGACGAAGTGTTTGCAGAATTGGAAACGCTGGCAGCGGACGACAATATCGTCCCAACGTTTCCGAACTAACTCCGGGAAGAGCTGTTTCCGGGACCGGCGCATCGACCACCCTTATTTACTGCCACCGGCGGGCAGTGGAACCTGCCCTGGACTGGCCAGGTAACGTAACAAGTCCCGCACCTGCTGGTCCGTGTACTGCCGCAACATTCCCTCCGGCATCATAGACTGGCGAGAGGTCACCAGCTCATCAACATCCTTCATCGAGAGGCGAACCCGCGCCTCCTGCGTCCGTACCTCGATAAACTGGTCGTCCTGGTAGACAATAAAACCACTCAGCAGACGGCCGTCACTGGTCAGCACGTTGGTCAACCGGTAAGCCGGATCGATCGTGGCACTCGGGTCAAAAAGATTGCTCAAGACGTAATCGGTCTTCTTGCGCCCCGAACCGGTTAACTCCGGTCCGATGGAACCCCCCTCGCCAAAGAGCGCGTGACACTTGGCACAGGTCTTGGTAAAGAGCAGCCGACCGGCACTGGCATCTCCCTGCTGCAGATATTTGGGCGTCATCGTTCGCTTATAATGGGCAATCTGGTCAGATTTCTGCAGTTGCTGCGCATCGTCTGCCCAGATTCGAGCCACCTGCTCCTGCAGCTTGACGTCACTAAAGGTCCGCAGTTGCTGCAAGGCAAAAGCCGAAACATCCTGCCGCTGGACGTCCCCCTCTTCAATGGCCGCCAACAAGTCGGCAGCAAAGTTACGGCGGGTACTGAGGACCCCGATGGCATCCTGCCGCTCCAACGTCGAGAGGCGCGAGTAACAGTCCAGCAGAACCTCCGGGGT
>JAYGDH010000592.1:0-1672 GCA_046583055.1 Pirellulaceae bacterium
TGGCAATGGTGACCTTGATTCAGCGGAAAAAGTAGTAGAGGTCTTTCGCCGGTATGACGTTGATGGCGTGATGATTGCCCGCGCCTGCCTGGGGCGGCCCTGGTTGTTTAGCCAGGCGGCCGCAGCCCTGCGAGGAGAGCCGGTTCCGCCAGACCCGACGCTATCCGAGCAGCGGGCTTGCATGGTGCGTCATTACGAGAAGGTCTGTGCCCGTTTTGGTGAGCAGAAAGGTACGCTGTTGATGCGGAAGTATGCCTGTTGCTATGCCCAGGGTAAGTACGGAGCACGGCATTTTCGCACGCATGTGGCCAGGGTCAGTACACGCGACGAGTTCCTGGCGGTTGTCGCCGAACACTTTCCGCAAGAGCGGCCCGTGGAGCCGACTCTTTCGTAGCCGCTCGCTGTCGGGATCTTAATCGGTTCGCGAGATTTCACCTGACTTAAGCCGTGCCACGTAGTCCTTCGCTTTCTTGCGGAGGGATCCCGAGAGCAGGATCAACCCGATGATATTGGGAAAAGCCATACTAAAGAGCATCATGTCGGAGAAGTCGATGACAGTTGCCAGGGAGACGATCGGACCGAGCACGACAAAGATAACGAACAGGATACGGTAGGGAAGGATTCCCCGCTCACCCCACAGGAACTCGGCGGACCGTTCTCCGTAATAGCTCCAGGAGATCATCGTCGAGTAGGCAAAAACGCAGACGGCAATACACAAGAGATAGGGAACCCAGCTGCCGAGCGTGGCAAAAGCGGCTGCGGTTAGGGCCACGTCCTTTTTCTTGGCCAGTTCCTCGACGAACGGTTGTCCTGTCGTGATGTCGATGTGGGATTCCGTGATCAAGATGGTTAGGGCAGTCATGGTGCACACGATGATGGTGTCAATGAAGGGGCCAATCATGGCGACCACCCCTTCACGGATTGGTTCTTCGGTGCGGGCAGCCGCGTGGGCAATCGCTGCTGAACCCAGCCCGGCTTCGTTGGAAAAAGCGGCCCGCCTCGCTCCCATCAGCAGAACCCCGATCATGCCACCGCTGTAGATCGCCTCAGGCTGAAAAGCACTGACGAAAATGCTCGTAAACATGGCGGGTACTTCAGAGGCTTTGCTCAGGATGATGATCAAACAGCAAATGCAGTAAAACACGCACATCAGCGGTACTATCTTGCTGGTTACTTCACCGATGCGTTTAATGCCACCGATGATAACGATACCGACCAGGGCAGCCATGACAAGACCCACGAGCCAGGCGTAACTCTGCGGAATGCCACATGAGGTGTGGAGCATCTTAAAGGTCTGGTTTCCCTGGAACATGTTGCCACCACCGAAAGACGCCCCGATCGTGAAGATGGCAAAGGCGATCCCGAATGTTTTTCCCAGCCAGGCCAGGCTCGGATAGTGTTCCTTGATCCCTTCGTCCAGGTAAACCATCGGACCACCTAGTACTGTGCCGTCGGGTTTGACCCGTCGATAGAGCTGGGCAAATGAACAACTGGTGAACTTGGCGCTCATGCCGAAAAAAGCGATGCACCACATCCAGAAGACGGCTCCGGGGCCACCCAGGGCAATGGCAATCGCCACGCCACCAATGTTTCCCAGGCCGACGGTGGCTGACAGGGCCGAGGTGAGTGCCTGGAAGTGAGTGATCTCTCCCTCGTCTTCCGGTTTGTCATA
>JAYGDH010000279.1:0-14266 GCA_046583055.1 Pirellulaceae bacterium
AGAGCTAACATGCGCTCGATTTCTTCTTCACGTAATTGACGTAGAATCTCTTCGAGTTGCGCCTTGGCTTCCTCCAGTTTTCGCTTGGCTTCCTCCTGGTCCTTGATGGAGTCAGATCGCTTCGCTTCTTCCAGCTTTTGCTGGGCGTCGCGCATCTTTTGCTCAGCCTCCTGAATGCGTTTGCGAGCCGGGTTTTCATCTTGCTGGCCCTTGCTGTCCCCTTCGCTGTCTCCCTTGCTGTCCCCTTCGCTGTCTCCCTTGCTATCCCCTTCGCTGTCTCCCTTGCTATCCCCTTCGCTGTCTCCCTTGCTATCTCCCTTGCTATCGCCTTCGTTGTCTCCCTTGCTATCGCCTTCGTTGTCTCCCTTGCTATCGCCTTCGTTGTCTCCTTGATTGCTACCGCCTTCTTCGTTGTTCTGGATTTTTTTGGCGAGGTCGTCGGTTCTTTTGGCCAGGTTTTCCTGATCGTTGGCCAATCGTTTCGCATCCACTCCGCCTTCATTTTGGCCCTGTAGGCTTTTTTGGAGGCGGATTAACCGTTCCAGGTCACGGATGTATTCACGAATACGAGCTTGTTCACTTTTTAATCGATCAGGTCGATTTTCTGTGAGCAACAATTTGAGCAAAGATTCCATATCCTTGCGTCCGACATCCTGGCCTTCCAGGGCTCGTTTTAACTGTTGTTGATTAAGCAGTTCAGCAATTGAATTCAATTGGGTCTTGGTAAGCCGATCTTTGGATTGTTTATAGGCTTGTTTCAGGAGGGCCGCGCGGCGCGGGTTGGTAGGAGCCTCAAACTCGGCCATCTTGAAGATTAGTTCTTCGAGTCTGGAATACTTGTCGGCAAGCCGACTTTGCTGCAGGGCGATTTCGTCGATGTTGGTTGGTTGGGCCGGTTCGGTTTTTGGTGCATCCGGATCGGCAGCTTTTTCTTTTGCCGTCGGGGGAGTGTTCTCTTGCGAGAAGGCATTACTTGCTGCGAGGACGGCCAAGAGGAGAGCTGGCACTAGAGATTTAATGAAAGTGCGATACATGCGTATCTCCCGCAGCAAGAGAGGTTTTATGGGCACCGGTGACTGTTTCTGAAGAGTCTGACGTTAATTATTACCTGCGAGTTTCCATTGTGGCCATGCCGATCGGTAAAAACCACACTTGTTAGGGGGGCAGACATGTTGGGTCAGGGGTTTTATTTTAGCAAATCGAGCAATTGTTTCTTGCGTTCTTGCCTTGTTTTTTCCTGTATTTCCGACTGTTCTCGGATCAGGGAGCGGACCAAATCGATTAATTCGTTGTAAGTCTCTAATTCTAACATTTTTTGGAGGACTTCATCCATTTGCTGGAGGATATCGACGGCCTGGGTGAGTGCGTCGAGGGCGGCCGCAGGTTCCTTGCTGGGCTGTCCGACCAGGTTCTGAAGTTGTTCGAGTTGTTCATCTAGTTTTGGGAAGGATTCCTTAGAGATACGAAAGAGGGGTTTCGCGATCTGGTCTTGCAGCCGTGATTTTCGATCTGCGGTATCGACTCGATTGTTGATTAGTTCTTCGCGGATATCATCGAAGGAGGTTGCCACGCCGAGGATTTCCTGGGCGGATTTTTGGCTTTGGAGCAGCGCTCGCTGGACTCTCAGTAGTCTCAGGCTTTGCGCTCGCTCGGTTTTTTCCTGGGGAGAAAGCTCTTTTTTCGTGTTCTTGCCAGCAGCGTCTGCCGGATCTGCCGCTGGGTCGGGTTGTTTTTCTGCAGGCTGTTTGTCTTCCGGATCAGAGCCGGCGTCCACGTCACTGAGTCCCTGGGCTTCTTCGGCAACACGTTGCAGTGAGTCCTTCATGACGGTGACTTCTTCGATGATCAATTCGTATCGTTGCCGGGTGGCGAGTTCACGGCGTTCGAGCAACGAGAGGAGTTGGTCGGGTGTCACGATGTCCAGGCTGAAGGGGCTGCTGGTCCCGATGTTAGGATCTCCCTCCAGGTTGTAGTGATCGGAGGCATGAAGCGTGAGTACCAGTCGTTGGCCGGGGGTTAACTCGAGCCCACCTTCCTTGGCGCGAATTTCACGGAAGTCGAGTCGGCTATCAATTTTCTGTTCGCTTTGGAGTTTGAAATCGAACCGTTGAGGTTCGTTTTCACCGACCTGTACCTGGAACCAGTTGTCTGCGACTCCGTAATCATCTTTAACGGCACCTTCCAGGGGAATAACCACGTCGGGTGTGACGGCAGCCCCGATTCCCTTGATGGCGACCTCGAGGACCGGTGCCGTGTCCCGATTGGCTGCCAGGGAGATCCGATGGGGACGCTCGGTGGCAATGCCGTCGGTGTCGACGAGGAAGATATCGAGTGCCAGGTTGCGATGGAGGCTGTCAGTCTGGTACTCGAATTGGTTTCCCGAGCCGGTTCGCAAGGTAACGGTGGCGGGTAGCCATTGTTGCGTGTGCACATCCTGGGCGAGGACGGCTATCGGGCCAGCGGTGACGGTCGGTTCGTTTTTGTCGTCGGCGACGGCCAGTTTTTGTTTCTGCAGGGTCCATTGCAGGGGTTGTTCGGTTTCCGGATCTCTGAGTTCGGGCGTGTCGGGAAGAGAGACCTGGATGTTGCGGTTGGTTTCCGGATCGAGCACGGTGCCGGCGAGGGTGACGGCCAGGGAAATTGGCTTGCCCTGCTGCCGGATGTCTTTTGCCTGGACGAGGTAAATGACCGAGTGGTCCTGGTTGGAGGTGCCATCTGTATCGGCCGCGTCGCCCTCGTCTTCCTGCAGGAGGTTGAACAGATGTACCTGTTGAAGCGGCTTATTGGTTTCGAAGTGCACGTCGAGATTGCTGCCCAGGGGCAATGATTTTCCCTTGATCCAGGTTTCTCCGGTGACCGGTAGCTTGTCGATATAGTTGGGGAAACGGTAGTCCAGCCTGGTTCCGGTAATGGTTGGGTTATCGACGACCTGGATCTGGTAGTTACGTACGCGGGCATCGAATCCGATTACATCGAACTGCAGGCTGGTCAGGATTCCCTTGAGAGGTTTGTCGTCGAAAACGAAGAGTTGGAAGTCACCGGAGGTGCTGCCCTGCTTGATCATTTTGCGACGCCCGGTGACACCTTCCGAGGTTCGGTAGTGAATGACACATTCCTTGGGGACGGTTTTGCTGCGGTCGGCATGGATCAATAGTTTCAGGTTGGCTCCTCGCCCGACCTTGAGTTGTCGGTTATCGTCGAACTTGAGGGTGGTCTCGAATTCGACACGGTTGTTACCACTGCCGGTTCGAATTAGTTCGACGCCGACAATCTGGATGTGTGCCTTGCGTGGCCAGGGTGAGTTGTCCAGGAGATAGAGTCTTCGGACTCCCAGTTCCAGTGCCGAGGTGTAGTCATTGCCTGGTTGGTAGGTCCAACTGGAGTCAAAGGCGGCCAGGGCACCGACCGGCACGATCAGTGCGCAGGCCAGCAGGAATCGCTTAGCGAGGGCTGCCTTGTTGAAGACGCGGTGGAGCTTGACTTGTCCCAGGTGTTTCTTGACTTCATCACCGGTTTGCTCGAGCATGGATTGGCTGAATTCCTTGGCGTGGTCCGGGTGGTCACGCATTTCTACGGCCGTGACAAGGCGGTCCTGGAAGTTCTCGTACTTGCGTTCCAGCAGGACAGCCATGCTGCGGTCTGCCAGTTCAACGAAGGTGCGTTGCAGGATCCATCGGTAGAGAATGATGGCCAGCACCAGGCTGATCGCGGTGAGCAGGATGGCCCGGGTCACGGTGGGTAATTCGCTGGCACCGACCAGGACGGGCAGGTAGTCGATGGCCAGGCTGGCCCAGAACGTCATACCCAGCCAGAGGATTGCCATGAAGAGGCCCTCGAGCCAGACGTACAGGCGGATTCTCCATCGCAGGCCGGCCAGCAGGCTGCGGATGTGTGGATCAAGCTGGGATTTCTGGTTGTGGTTGGCCATAAAGTTTTGTTTGTGGTTTGCTGTCAGAGACAGGTGCTATTGTCTAACGAGGGTTTGTTTTTGCCAAGTTGGTTTAAAGGGTCATGCGAGTCGAGCCAGTCTCCGGAAGAGCCATTCCAGGCAGAGCGCTCCGCAGATGAGTCCGATCAGCCAGGCCATCAATTTCTCTTCAAACCCCGAATCCGGGGTCCCTGGCAGGGTTGTTTGCTGATCCTGGGGTTCCATTCGATTCACGAGTGAGACTTGATTGGTTCCTGTTGGCTTGGCCGCGGCGGCAAAACCGATGTAGTAGTCTCCGCGGGACAGTTGGGCGACTTCTTGCAGCAGGGCGTCGTCTCGTTTGGGATTTTCAATTTCAAGGGCTGGAATTCTCACGCGAACTTCCTTGGTGAGGAGGATTTCTTCAGCGACCTGCGGTACCTGCAATTCGATGCGGTAATCACCATCCTGAAGGGTAGTAAACTGGCCGGCGAACATGCCATCTCGGGCCGCATCCTTGATCTGCCTGAGTTCGATTGGCTTGCGTGTCCCATCGGGCAGCACCAGCATGGCCCCGACGGTTTCGTCCAGCAGTGGCTGGTGCTGGGCGTCGGTAAGAATGGCCTGGATACCAACATGATCACCGAGCAGGCAGCGTTCCTTGTCGACCAGCAGGACACCACGGCTGGAATCTCTCAGCAGTCGTCCCTGTGCAACCCAGCGAATGAGCTTGGTGTAGTACTGTTCAAAGTAGGAGATATCCAGTGCTCGCAGTCGCCACATCTCGCCACTGGCCTGGAAGAAGACCCGCCCTGCCCCGTAAAAATGTCCGGCCATGTAAATGGGCAGTTCATTATCGATCGAGGTGTCAGGATCCGAGAAGCGGGCAAAGACCTTGGCACCTGGCTTGGGGTCCTTGGCCTTGTAAAAGCCATACACACCATCAAACAGTGCCCAGGCTTCCTCGCTGGCAATTTGATCATCGGCCAGCCACAGGAATTCCGATGAGAGTCCCTCGTCCGTGAACTGCGGCGGCCAGGCAGCACTGCCGCCGAACTGTCCCAGCGAGAGCGTGGCTCCTCCCTGGTTGTAGAAAACGACAGGATAGAGGTTCTTGATAATGTCGACTCGTGGATCACGTCCGCGCCGGGTACGTGACCATTCGGGTGTGAAGACGGGTCCTGCCACGACGATCAGGCCACCGGCTTTTTCGGCGACAAACCTTTCCAGTAATTCGACCTGGGCTGTCTCCAGGGCCTGCCAGTCTGGATCGAAGGCGACGACGCAGTCATACTCAAATAATTCGTCAGGTAGTTGTGGGAATTCAAATAACAGTTCATCAGATTCCTGGGAGATTCCCACATCACCGGTTTGCAGTAACACGTGCAGGATAGTGTCTTTATCCCGGTAAATCTGGTTGCGCAGGAAACGGTATTCTCGTGTTGGTCCGCCGGCGATCAGGAGTATCTTCATCCGTCGATCAATGCTTTCCACGATGGCGGATTTTTCGTTGTCCTTGTCGTTCTTGTCCTCGGGAGGTGCCTTGACGCGGAAGATGTATCTGCGACGGCCTACATCTTCGGGCGTTAACTCGAAATCAACCGGCTTGGTGAGGCCATCCTGGGAAAGCTCCACGCGGCGTTCCTCCTCGATCCGTTGCTGGTTTTCGGCGGCGGCACCCTCGGCAGGTTGGGAAACCAGTTGTACCGTGACCTGGCGACCCTGCAGGCCAAATGCTTGCAGGTAACCAGTAATAGAAAAATTGTCTCCCGGGTAGACACGTTCGGGGGCATTCAGGTCCAGGACACGCACGTTGCGCACGGTCTGATTGGAGCCTATGCCGATCGGGAAAATGGGAATCTGGCTGTCACGCACGGCCTTCAGTACCGTGGGGACTTCTTCGCCGGCATTGTTGCCGCCGTCGGTGATCAGCACGATACCTGCCACCGGTCCTCCACGTTCCTTGTTGATCAGGTACTGCAGGGAATCTCCCAGGTGCGTTTCTGTGCCGCGAGGTAAGAGCTGGTCTGCCCAGTTGACTTGGAAATCAACCGGTTCCGTCTTTTTCTGTCCGGGAGCCGGGGAGTCGATCAGGCCAGATGCTTCCAGCGGTTGCAGTCCGACCATGGTGAGCCAGGGGATATCCGGGCTGCGGAGGCTGGCCACGGCCATGATCACGATGCTGGCAATCAGCGTTACCATGGAAACCAGCAAGGGCCAGGAAGCGTTTTGTTCGCCCGGCGCAGGACGTCGACGCACGAAATGCATGATGACTGCCAGCAAGGCAACGGCCAGCAGTAACCCGGACGCCGTGGCCGTACGGCGACTCTCCTGCAGCGACTGCAGCTGCGCCTGCGAGACGGAACCACTTTCACTGCTGACCAGGTCTTCCGTCGCTACCTTGGGAAAAGTGCCGATCTCCGTGGGCTTGGTTTCCTGGTCAAACCGATAGACCACCACGTCGTGATCTTTCTGCAGCTCCTTGATCAGGTTGCCCTGGGCCAATTCCTCGGCCACCAGGTCCAGGCGACTGGCATTGGTCGGATTGTCGGCCGTCTGGCCATCGCGTAATCCCATGCTCTGGCTGGTGTCAATCAATACCATGGCACGCGAGTTCTTGGTCAGTGTCTGTTCGGTAAGTTTTTCCAGGTTGAGAAAAAAGAACAGGATGCCAAAGTAGGCCACGCTGCGCAGGAACATCAGGGCGAGACTCGTACCCCACGGTAATTCCACGCAATCCCGACGATACATCAGGATCACGAAGGTCATGAGCAGGCTGCAGATGCCGACCAGCAAGAGCCAGTGCCAACCCTCTGAAAGGGATTGCAGTCGGGTGAACTGGTGGTAGGTCTGTTCAGTTTGTGCCCAGAGAAGCTGGCTGGACGCAGCAATATTAGTCATCATTTGCCGGGCCCTCTTCCTGGGTGGTAACTGGTCCAGTACGCGAGCAACTGTTCGCCGATGAGCAGGGCAATCAGCAGCCACATCAACCAGAAACCTGTGGTTCCGCCTGCATGTTGCAGGGCGGAGCCGGTAAAGTCGTCGGCTGCCAGGACTTCTACCTTGACCGGGTCCAGTTGGTCGATCAGGGTCTGGCTGGTGACCATCGCCAGGTTCCCCTCGGCAGGTTCCACGTTGACGGCGAAGCGCTTGGCCTTGATAGTGCCATCGACAGTGGTTGCCAGCACGTCGTAAATGCCACTGCGGCCGGTTTCCTGGGGTCGTTGCGTCTCGGGAGTGGGGCGACCCAGGGAGGCCACCAGCAGCGCTGAATCGGTTTCCGGTTTGATGGCCTTGCGTACCTGTTCCGCCCGTTGTTGCTGGTCCTCACCCGGCAGGAGGAACTTGACCGTTTCCTGGTATTGCTCCATCGGTAGCTGGATGTCCAGGGGAGCGCCTACCAGGCGTGTTTCCTGGGTCCGGGTCACGGAAGTCAGGTAGGAGTGTAATTTGAGCAACATGACGACGAAACTGGGGTCACGTGCCCAGCTGTTCCACTCGGGTCCCAGCGTGGTCAGGAAGCAGACCACGCGTCCATCACCGAAACGTTGTTCGACTGCCAGGGGCAGTTGGTTGTGCAGCCGGCTGACGATGCGTGTAGTTGAATTCTTGCCGGCTTCCCAGCTGTCCATCGGTTGCATGAATTGCTGGATGCGAACCTCGCGGATCAACGTATTACGCTCGCCCAGGAAGAACTCGAAGATGGGGTGACGCGTGACTTCAATATCCGGTGTGTTTTCTTCCAGGGGGGGGTTGAGCAGGGCCTTGCCGGCCAGCGACACGGGCAGGATGCCCTCTCCCTCACGGTAGAGTTGCTTGTTGTAGAAAGGGACATCGACCTGGTCGCCCAGGAAAAAAGAGATGCCACCGCCACTGCGTGCGAAGGCCTCGAGGTGTTCCACGGCACGTGTATCGATCCGGCTGACGTCCAGCAGGTAGATCGCACTGTACTGGCTCAAGGCCTCGGGCGATGTGTCCCGTAAGAACTGGACAGGCTGGGTTTCCGGCTCGATGCCGGTCACGGCATGTTGGCTGGGCTTGAAGGCACTGGTCAGGTAATACTGGTTTGTCAATCCCGGGGAGCCATCGATCACCAGGACACGTTCCCCCTCGGGGAAGTCGATGACGCTCCACCGGCGGTTGTCTGCGGGGACGGCATCATTCGGGAGGGTCGCTTCCACGACGTGTTCGCCGGCCTGGGGAAAGTAAACCTGGGCACGATAATTAACCGTTTCACCAGGTGCGATCTGCTCGAGTATCACGGTGGGTAGTTCATCGGTTTCACCGGCGAGTTCGTCGAGCTGACCGGTTTGCAGGCCTGCCGGGTCATGGTAGATGGTACGGATCTTGAGAGCGACGCGTCGTGCCGGCTCGGTACCATGATTCTTGACACCGACATTGATAAACAGGGGTACTCCGGCGGCGCGGGTTTCATCGGCTGGAGTCAGGTAGGTGATTCCCAGGTTCTGGTGTCGGCTTTCGCTGCATTGCACCAGTTGGATCTCTGCCTCGGCGTCCTGTAGCTCTCGCAGCGACTGCCGCACTTGCTTGGGGCTCTGCCACTCGTTTTCCCGGAAATCAGAGAGGAGATAGACCACGCATTTTTCATCGTTGTTATCGGCGACCAATTGTTGCACCAGTTCCAGTGCCGGTCCGGCGCCGACGGACAGTTGTGATACCTGCATCTGGGAACGTTTTTCTTCCAGTAGCAGATTGAAATCCTTGTCGACAAAGGAAGCTGACAGGTCGGCGACCTGGTCGACCCGGTCGACAGCAGAATCAGAACTGTTGGCAGACAGTGCTTGTGAAAAACGGATCAAGGTAACCCGTTGCTGACGCAGTTGGCGGGCCTGGTTTCCGATCTGGGTAATGACCTGCGTGGCGTTGTCAAATACCGAACGCTCTCCCGATTCGTCACCCATCGAGTAGCTGTCATCAAGCAGGATGTAATGGTGAGTAACCTGGCCGCCAAAGCGAGTAAACAATTGTGAATTGGGGTCCCACTGGGCCAGCATGGCCACGACCACGGCGACGGCCAGCATGCGCATCAGCAACAGCAGCAATTGCTTGAGCCATACCCACTTGCGATGCTTGCGGTAGCTTTGCAGCAGGAATTCCATGGCTGCCCACTTGATGCGACGGTGTCGCATCATGTTGATCAGGTGGATCAACAGGGGGATCAAGGCAATCAGGAATCCCCAGGTCAGCGCTTGGTAAGTGAACTGCATTGATTTCCTGGTGCTGGGCTACAAGATTCAGTAAATACGTGTTGGTGTTTAACTCACGGGTTCGTGGTGACGATCCTAGTTGCGGTGGTGCATTCCTAGCCGATTACTGAGGTAGGTAGCCAGTACGGCATCCAGGGGCTGACTGGTTCGGACCAGTGCATAGTCAATCGTGTTTTGTGCACAGCGATGTCTCACGTCCTGCAGGAAGTTCTCGACGGCTTCCAGGTAACCTTCCCGCAGGGCCCGTGGATTGCAGTTCAGGAAGTCCTCGGTTTCGAGACCTTCGAAACGCATGGGGCCGGAGAAAGGGAAGTCCAGTTCGTCGTCATCCATAACGTGGAAGACAAGTACATCGTGGCCTCGTTGTCGCAATAATCTCAGGCCGCGCATCAGGTTGTCCGTGTCAGTCAGTAGATCTGAGACCAGGATCATCATGCCGCGACGTGGCCAGATCTCGGCCACGGATCTCAAGACAGCATGCATGTCGGTCTTGTCGCGCGGGTCGTTGGCTGCCAGGGAATTGATCACGGAGTAAATGTGATTGCGTTTGCAGCGAATGGGAACGCTGACACGGATGGTTTCGTCGAAGGCAACGCAGCCTACGGCGTCCTGTTGCTGCAGGACCAGGTAGGCCAGGCTGCTGGCGATCGTGCAGGCATATTCGTATTTCGTCAGCGACCCTTCGCCATACTGCATGCTGCTGGAAACGTCGACCAGCATCGTGCAACGCAGGTTGGTATCTTCCTCGTACTGCTTGACGACCAGACGGTCCTGCCGTGCCCAGACTTTCCAGTCCACGTGGCGCAAGTCGTCACCGATGGCGTACTCCCGGTGTTGCAGGAACTCCACCGACTGTCCGAAGTACGGACTACGGTGCATTCCGGAGAGAAAACCTTCGACCACGTGTCGAGCCCGCAAATCGAGTCGCGAGATACGCTTGATGGCTTCAGGATGCAAAAATCTTTTGGAATCGGGCATCGCTCGTCAACTCGTCTTCTTTCGTGGGAGTGCAATCGATCAATTTCTGGATGATCTGGTCGGAGGTTACGCCGTCACTTTCCGCCGCAAAATTCACGACGATACGGTGACGCAGTACGGGCTTGGCAATGGCCTGGATGTCTTCAGTCGAGACGTGGCTGCGACCATACATCAGGGCCCGGGCCTTGCCGCCCAGGATCAGGAATTGAACCGCACGCGGTCCCGCTCCCCAGCTAACCATCTCGTCGATGAACTCGGGGACCCCCGGGTTGTTGACCCGCGTTTGTCGGACCAGCGACAGGGCATAACGAATGACATGATCCGTCACCGGTACCTCCCGAACCGTCTTTTGTAACTGGATGATCTGTTCACCAGTCAAGACCGGTTGGATATTGTCTTCCAGGATTGAAGTGGTCCGCCTGGCGACTTCGAATTCATCGTTGAAATTGGGGTAGTCGACGAACACCTTGAACATGAAGCGATCCTGCTGGGCTTCCGGCAGGGGGTAGGTTCCTTCCTGCTCGATCGGGTTTTGTGTTGCCAGCACAAAGAAAGGATCGGACAGTGGATGGCGAACGCGCCCCACGGTCACCTGGCGTTCCTGCATGGCTTCCAGCAAGGCTGCCTGTGTCTTGGGAGGAGTTCGGTTGATTTCATCCGCCAGCACAATGTTGCTGAAGATGGGACCTTCCAGGAAGCGGCGTTCGCGGGCTCCGGTCGAGCGGTTTTCTTCCAGGACTTCGGTTCCCGTAATATCGGCGGGCATCAGGTCGGGCGTAAACTGGATGCGACTGAAAGACAGGTTGAGCGTGCGTGCCAGCGTACTGATTAACAGGGTCTTGGCCAGGCCTGGGACACCTTCGAGTAAGCAGTGGCCCTGGCTGAAAAGCGAAATCAGGAGTTCTTCGATTACCTGTTCCTGGCCCACGATTACCTGGGACAACTCGGCACTGATTTTGTCGCGAGCGGCAGTCAGCAGGTTCACCGCGTTGGAATCGGCAGCAGTGCTTTGGTCATCAGTTGACATAGAGAGTTCCTCTTCATGCAAATAGTAAGCAACGATTCGGCAGGTTGTTCAACGCCTGGGCCACGACCGCTACCATGGTTCCAGGTGCTCATCAGCACGTTTCGGGTTTCATTAAGTTTTCCGATTAGCGCGGGATCAATCAGGCCTATCTATCCAGGCCTGTGGTGAATGTTTCACTCTCAAAAAGGCGGGGTGAAACCTGCCTACAGGATACTGTCCCCATCGGGCATTGCCTACCCATCAAGCCGGGCAATTCTGTCCTGGATCAGGGGGCTGGAACCGCTCGCTTGGGAACAGCCGGCCGGATGATTCGCTGACCATTGGCACGAATCGGTGGTCGTTGGTTGAACGGGTTCGGCCTGGCGGATCCGGTGGGCGCCGCGCGAGATTGGGACATCTGGACCGGTGCCGCTGGCGGTAACCGTTCGTCAGTAAACTGGAAAAGATGGAGTTGACCGTTGATCATGACCGTCACTTGCTGCTGTGAGGGTTCGGCGATGACGGCAAAGCTGCGAATATAGCCAGTGACTTTTTTCTCTGCCATGAGCAGGCGACCATCGCGCTTGTCGAGGCAGAAAAATTCACTGTTGACCGAGGAACGAGTCGTTCTTACCGAGCTTTTCTGATGTAATTCGCGTACGAAGACCAGTACGGGAGAATCTCCGGGTTGATTCAGGGGCAAGGCCCAGCGGCTGACGGTCGCTGGTACGGGCCACAGTGATTTGCCGTTTTTTCGATCAAAAGCATAGATGTTGCCGGTGATCATCTTGGATTGAACTCCCATGCTGGGAATGGTAACCCCGCTGCTGTTGGCCGATCGATTGGTAATCAGCAGGTATTGATCCCGGGAAGCAATTACCTGTATTTCCAGGAGCTGCGGTTCCGCCTGGCATTGGGATTCCAGTTTCACGTTCCCGTCCGTGATGTTGACCACGCGAAACTTTCCGTCTGGTTGAAAGACAGCTAACTCGGAATTTTCCATCAGCATGCCGCGGGTACCGACCGGGAAGTCTTTCTTCCAGATGTCCTTTCCGCTCATGAGGTTGCGATAAGAAAGCGTGATGCTGTTGCCGGCCGCGGTGTACATCAGGGCCTTGGTGCCGAAGCTCTTCCAGAGTGTTTCGCCAGGTTTGCCGGGGCGTGTTTCGATCAGCGTGCCATCAGTGGCGTTGAGTAGCCGGGTGGGATCGTTTTGACTGGAGATAACCAGCACGTGCTGATCGTCACTGTAGATGCCGGAACCGGGAGCAACATCGTCGCGAGTCCAGATCGGTTTGCCGGTGATTGGATCAGCACAAATCAGCTGGTTCATTTTCTGGTAGTAGATCCCCTGCGCATTGACCGAACCGGTGATGCCGATCTGGTTGCCGGCAGCATCGATAGCCACGTAGCTACGACCACCCCAGGGGTTCATGCTGGAACGGGTGCGCAGCGGCGTGGTGGATCGTGAATTCGGATTGGCACGAACCAGGTGATCTCGCCAGAGAATGGCTTCGTTTGGATCCGAGGATCCGCGCAGCATGTCGATGGCCAAGATGTCGTAGCCGATGGTCAGCAGGATCAGGTGCCCCTCGATCTTGGCGTGCATGACACTGTAATTCGTGGAGTAGAAACGCTTGCCGTCCGCCATGGAGATACGTTGCAGGGTTTTCCCGAGGGGGTCCGTGATCATGATCGAATTGCGAGTCTGGTCAAAAGCGATCCGGGTTCCCGCCGGTAACGGGCCTCGCTGGGCATCGAGCCGCACATGGTAAACACGCTGGTAGCTCGGGAATTGCCCGCGGGGCCCCGCATTTTCCTTGACCACGATTTTGCCCAGTGGCCAGCGCGGTGCCGTGGCCAGCAAATCCTTCAATTCCGGCGTGTTCGCTGCCTGGTCTCTCAGTTGCTGTCCGGTCTGGTCGTCGATCACGACCGTGTCTGGCCAGCGGTCAGCAAGTTCCACGTAATATGGAACGGCCTCGTCGTAACGACGGGCGAGTATCAGTAAGCGGGCTAACCGGGCGGTGGCGCCGGCCACCACGGTCTCATTGGTAGATCGTTTCAGGCGGACCAGGTAAAGCTCAGCTTCCAGTAATTCTCGATCAATGATCTGGTCGGCGTGGATGAGTTGGCTGGCTAGTTCCAGCTGGGCCTGCTCGGCCAGGGAGTGACTGCCAAAAAAGCCAATGAAATTCCGCAACGGTTGCGTCTTGGCCGAAGCAACGGCCTGGTCAAAATGTGACTGGATTGTTTTTTCCATTTTTGCGCGTTGCTCGGCCTCGGCCTTGCCAAGTAACTGCATGATACGAGCCTGTATCCAGCGATCCCGTCGCACGTGGAGGTCCTCGGAAACCTTTTCCAACGGGCGTTCATCCTGGGGCATCGTGCTGCTTTCCAGGTCGAGCGTCCAGAGATTCATGTAGGTCTCGAAAGCACCTTCCAGGTTACCACTGTTTTGTAGTCCCAGGGCCAGCAACTGAAGGAAGGCTTCTCGCTCTGCAGGTTGTTCCACGAGGTCGCGTACTTCATCGATCAATGCCTGGTGCGTGCTGAAATCCTCGCGCAGCAAGTCGAGGATCGTATCGATTAAGAGGCTCCGCATCGCGACATCGGTTGGATCCAGCTGGTAACATTGTCGCAGGGACTTGAGGGCCTCGAGTCGTTTGCCATCCTGTAGTAGCAGTTCGCAACGGCGGGCCAGGGCCCAGCTGTCCTGGGGGTCCTTTTTCAGCCGGGCCGCCACTTTCTCCCGTAAACGGGCTGCCTGGAGATACGTTTCCAGGTTGCGCGGGGTCTGCGAGATGACCTCGTCCCGGTAGCAGACCAGGTTGCCCAGGACGGTTGAAGTGGTAATTTCCTGCTGAATCTGGCCCTTGACCAAGTCGATTTTTAGTAGCTGCTTGCCAGTGGTAGGCAGGTAGTAAAAGTGGTCACTCTGGAAGCCGCGTCCACTGGGCATGCCATTTTTCAGCGAAATTGGCTCGGACCAGGCCGGCTTCCCGTCTGCCAGCGTGAAAGCGGTAATGGACTCCTTGCCGACCATCACGACTTTCCCGTCATGGATGCAGGCCACGTAGAGTCGGGTGTCCCGTTTCTGAGTGGGCCAGCTGGCCTTGCCGGTCAGCAGGTCCAGGCAGATCAGGT
>JAYGDH010000598.1:0-3994 GCA_046583055.1 Pirellulaceae bacterium
CTACGCCCAGGAAGACCTGTGGGTATTGAACCAGATCATGCAAGTCGTACAAAACGTCAACAAGGATGCACTTGTCCCCTCCAAGGCTGTCATCACAGAAATCCTCAACATCGAAGTGGGCCGCAATGCTGATGGCATCCAAGATGTCGGCAGTATCACCAGCTTTAGTGCCTCCCAAAGCGGGTCCTCCGGCGGCGGAGGCGACGATGACATGGGCGACGGCATGGACGACATGATGGGTATGACAGCTGGCATGGATGAAGACTCAGGTTCTGAAGAAAGCGGCTCCGTTGACAGCGGCAGCACGGAAACTGGTACCAGTTCCACTGCGTCCGCTCACCCGGCACATCACCGATACGTTGACAACACGTTCGGTCGACTCGAGGCAGGCCGCCTGAAAACAGCCCTCGAGCCCAGTACATCGCCGGACCTGGAAACGATCTATCTGGCCGTTGCCAAGCGTTACCCCATTCGGCTACGCCTCAAGATGGACCTGACAAAACTGCCCGAGCTACTGACCGCCTGTGGCAATGCCAAGTTGCCCATCGAAATCCTACAGGTTTCTGTTAACGGCTCAGCGGGGCGTGGTGGCGCCTCCGGCGGAGGCGGCATGGAAGAGGGCAGCATGGAGGGAGGATCGCTGGAAGAGGAAATGTTTGGTGGCACCATGGAAGGCCAGGAAGAAGGTAGCGAGGGAATGGACATGTTTGGTGGCAGCGGACCGACCGCCAGTACCACGGAGCGACTGCTGCTCACGAACTTTCCTTACGAAGAAGAGATCGAGCTCTACGGAGTCGTCTATATCTACAATCCCATTAACATCGAGATACTTCGAATTGCACCGGAAGAACCGGCCGCCAATAACAAGCAAGCACCTGTCGAGGCAAATCCCCCGGCGCAATAAATTCCACGGCACCATCACGGGAAATGCCTGCACGATGGTAAAAGCAACTCGCCAGACAAAATCAGCAAGGCAGCGACAACCTGTTCACAGGAGCAAACGATGAGCAAAAAAACCATCCACTTAAAAGAGAGCGGACTTAATGCTTTTTTTCTGCGACACGCAGAAAAAGTAGGGCTCGCTGTCGCGATGCTGCTGGCGATTTTGTTCGTACTCTGGGCCCCGGATTCCAAGGAGGTCGGCACCCAGAAATCACCGGCCGATCTGAATCAGCAAATCACGACAGCTCGCAGCCATATCCAGAGTCTCAATCAGGACATCTGGGAACAGCAAGTGCTACCGGGACGACAACCGCCCAATGATTACCCGGAACGGGTGCGCCAGCAACAAAAATCAACCACGTCACAATTCTATTCAACACCGGTCCCCTTTGATCCGCCCAAGATGATCCCCCTTACCAAGCGGACCGATCCGGAACTGTTCACCGTCACCGATATCCAGGTAATCCCGGCCACGGTCTGCCTGGCTTATAACCCGACCAACACGCTCAACGATCCCACTGCCAATGATGAACCTGCAACGCTGGAAGAACCCAAGAAAAAGGTGACCCGACGCCCGCCACGACGCCGACGCCCCCGTGGCGGCGATGAAGGAGAAGGACTTGCAGATGAGCTGATGCCGGAAGGCCTGGAAGACGAAATGATGGGCCAGGGTAATACCGCAACTTCCTCGGTCTGGAAATTGGGCTCCGATAAAGTCAAGGGATATCATGCCCGTCCCTACACCCCGGACTCCAGGAAAGATATTTTCATCGCCCCAGGTGATGCAGACGTCATCCCGATTGCTCGACCGATGATCACCGTAGTCGCCCTGGCTCCTTACAAGCGCCAGTTCGATCATTACAAGGAAGTCTTTGGTAGCGCCGTGAGTTACGATCGTGCTCGCGACAAACCCTCCTTCCTGTCATTCTCCGCTCAACGCGTTGACGTCACGGGTGATCCAGATCGTGAAGTCCAGGAAAATGAATGGCAAGTCGTCAAAAGTGCTAGTCATTACTTCTCGAAGGAAATTCCCCAGTGGAACGGAACCGCCAAGGAAACGTTCGTTAGCCAGGATAACCTTGACCCTCAAATTGTCATGCCCTGTCCTCCGATCATGATGCGGGATCTGAAGTTGTTCATGTGGCACCCGCAACTGCCACTCGGTGGCAAACCCCCCAAGACCGAGGAGAAATTCTCTGAAGAGCAGGTGGCTCAACGCGCGGAAGATGAAGAGCTCATTCCTGGCTTAGCCGTAGCTCGCAACAAGAAAAACGTGAATGAAGCGGGCCTCGCTCCAGGCATGGAAGGCATAAATGGTGGCGGCGAGGAAGAAGAGATGGGCATGGAAGACATGATGGGCGAAGGAATGATGGGTGAGGGAATGATGGGCGAGGGAGCTGGATCGTTCCTGGAAGAAGAAACGCCCGTTGACCATAAGCTTGTCCGCTTCTATGACTTTGACGTACAACCTGGTCACACCTACCGCTACCGGATCCAGTTAATCCTGGAAGACCCCAACAATCCCAACACTACCGAAGGGCGGGAATTGACGGTGCACTCCGCACCAGAGACGCACACGCTGGCAGATGATGTCCGACTGCGACTTCAAAACCTCAATGACAGCAGGAACCGCAAGTTCTTTCGCAATTCACCCTGGAGTGATCCAACCCCTCCGGTCTACTTCCCGCATCCGGAACAGGTATTGGTCAGCACAGCCCTGGAACCCAAGCTTAACCGTGACGCCAACGACAATGAATTTACGTTGGAAGAACCTCGCGGCATCGTGAAAACCATTGCCTGGGACAAAACACGCGCCGTGGATGTCCCTATTGACCGAGAGGTCTTTCGAGGTTCCATCCTTAATTTCAATGGGCCCCAACGGTATGCTCATCCGTTTACCCACGTCGTCCAGACAATTGAAGAGTTCAACGCACAAACAGACTGGTTTGTCGCAGACATCCTGGGCGGTGAACTACTGCCGGGAAGCACCAAAGAAAAACCCCTGCGATCCCCCGGTGAATTCGCTCTCATTGACTCCCGGGGAAACCTCATCATCCGCAACGAGTTGGATGATGCCGATGAATTCTACCGATTCACCCTGGAACCCAAGAAGGAACCGGAAGTAAATATCGAGTCCTCGGAAGAAGATGGTGCTAGTGACCTGACCGGGGCCATGATGGAAGGGGAAGAGGACAATTAACGGGCGCCCCGGAGACCTGGGATCCACCTGCCGGTTCACTTCCTGGCATGGGGTGTCACCAGGGCCACCGCTTTCCCAGTGCTGATCGCTGGACTTCGGTTAACTCCTTGATTCCCCGTCGCGCCAATTTCAGCAGCGATTGCAGTTGCTGATCACTAAAGGTCGCTTCCTCACCTGTCCCCTGGATCTCGACAAACTGGCCGCTGCCAGTCATGACGACGTTCATATCGACATCAGCGTTCACGTCCAACTCGTAGTCCAAGTCCAGCATACAACGCTCCCCAAGCATTCCAACACTGACGGCTGCCACGCTGTCTCGCAACGGGTAACGCTCCGGAAACGGCAATTCCTTGCGCACGCTGTGCAAGGCATCCACCACGGCAATAAACGCGCCGGTAATGCTTGCGGTCCGGGTTCCACCATCTGCCTGTAATACATCACAATCGATCGTTAACGTCCGTTCCCCCAGGGCTTCCAGATCGGCAACCGCACGCATACTGCGCCCAATCAATCGCTGAATTTCACTGGTTCGCCCATCCATTTTCGGTCCTCGATCCCGTCGCTTCCGTGGAGTCGTGCTATGTGGCAACATGCTGTACTCGGAGGTAATCCAGCCTTTTCCCGCACCCTCGAGCCAGGGCGGCACCCCTGCTTCGATACTGGCCGTGCAGAGGACAACCGTTTCACCTGCCTGGAATAAGACGCTACCAGGTGAAGCCTTGGTAAATCCACGCTTGACTCGAATCGGGCGCATCGTCTTGGCGCCTCGCCGGGAACGTTTAGTCATCAACTTCTCCCTTGCCTGTGTCAATACCCATACTCGACTGCCAATTCCGTTGTCTGGAGGTTGGC
>JAYGDH010000306.1:0-28590 GCA_046583055.1 Pirellulaceae bacterium
AGTAAAGGCTCCCTTACGGTGTCCAAACAACTGGCTTTCCATCAGGTTGGGCACGATCGCGGCGCAGTTCACGGACAGCATCGGACGATCTGCCCGGGCACTGCACCGGTGGACACCCCGGGCCACCAACTCCTTGCCGGCACCGCTTTCCCCGCGAATGAGGACACATCCCGTCGCCTGACCAATCCGTTCCATGCGAGACTTGAGTTCCCGCAGTGGCAGACTTTCACCGAGCATCTCGTCGACTTCGGCAGTCCTGTCGACCAACCGCTGGTGGTCAACCTGCAGCCGCGTCTGCTGGCGTGTCCGGGCCAGGGCGACGGCCAGCAATCGCGCCAGGGACAGGGCGAAGTCAAAATCCTGGTCACGGAACCGATCCGTTTCCCGGTACACGTGAATGGCACCCAGGGTTACCCGTTGGTGTACCAATGGAACACAGAGGCCATCAGCGAACTGTTTCAAGCTGGCTGCATCATCAAACGATGTTTCGTTATTGATCCAGACTGCCCGCCCCTGGCGACAGACGAGATCCGTCAAGGACTCGCTTAAACGAACTGAATCCTCGGAGCCCGCTGGAATCACCATTCGAGGCTTTAACTGGCCATCATCATGCAACCAGAGAAACCCGGTAATCGAGGCCCGCGTCTGCCCGTGCAGTAACTCCAGGGAGGTGCGAACAACATCATCGGGATCTTCACAGGACCAGAGTCGAATAGCCAGTTGGTACAGGTTCAACAGGTCCTGAAGACGCCCCTGGTTCCACGATCCGATCAGCAGGTCACCACTCCCATCGACCGGTTGGACGGGAACCTCACGCACCAGCGTCTGGTTGACCATGGTTTGCGGATCCAAATCCAAATCGGCCGGCAAAGTCGCTTCCTGTCGAAACACGAACTCGGAACTGCCCACTCGAAAACAACAACCGTGTTCCAGTTCCACATCCTCTATTTTTGTTTCGCCAACAACCGTTCCATTGCGACTGTCCGCATCACGCAACCGCCATTGTTGTCCGCGACGATAAACGATCGCATGCACACGTGAACTCATGGGATCATTGAGGACAATTTCGCAGTCCAGCCCACGACCGATCTGGATATCACCATCACCCTCCAGCAAGGTGTACCTGTTGCGATGATCCCCCGTGGTCATTCGCAGGAAACTATATAACTGACTATTCACGCAACGTACCTCGAGCTTTGCATGGCTCAACATCCCGGCCAGGCACCGCTGGCATGGATCCCTGCCAGAAAACCATTCAACTAACTGTCTAGCTTCTAATCGTAACGCCTTGGAACGCCACTCAAAAGGTGCTCGCCGGGCAAGAAAACGAGTGCAGGATATTCAATCAACATCATTCCAAGGCCGAATCCGGCTGGAAAGCAGATCCTGCCATGACTCCTGTCTTGTCCCTACCTATCTTTTTCGATACCATTGATAACTCGTTGGATGTGGACAACTTACGTTCCTTAATGACACCTTTCGATTTGCCTACGATAAGGGGATCCCATGCGTACTTTCAGATGGCTTTCCAGTCGACGCGTCTGTTCTCTACTGGCCCTGACCATCCTGGTCGCATTATTGTCCAGCGGGTTCTGGGGTAGTCACGCAGCGGAACTGGACAAACCAACTGCCAAGGACCGACGTGTCACGTTACTGGTCAGTACCCTGATCCAGCGCCAGCATCTGTCCAAGCATGCCATGGATGACGAGATCTCTGAGCGGGCCATAAAATCGTTTTTCAAGACCATCGATCCACTCAAGCTCTACTTCTACCAAAAAGACATCGATGAGTTCATGAAGAAGCGGGACGAGATCGATGACATGATCAAGAAAGGCGATATCTCGATTGCCTACACCATCTACAACCGTTACCTCGAGCGCGTGGATGAGCGGATTGCAACAGCGCTGGAACTCGTCAAGGAAAAGCACGATTTCACCGTCCAGGAACGATTGATCAGCAAGCCCGAGAAAATGCAGTATGCCAAGAACGCGGCTGAAGCTCGAGAACGCTGGCGGAAACGGATCAAGTTTAGCTTCCTGTCCTTGAAGAGCGACAAAACGGAAGAGGAGAGCGAGGGAGAAGGGGAAGATCCTCGTAAACGACTGGCCCGTCGCTACACGAGTTATGGAAAGCAAATGCATCAAACCAGCAGTGATGATCTGCTGGAAATGTTCCTCACCAGTGTCACCACCAGTTTTGATCCCCACTCCACCTACTTTTCGCCTCCTACCCTCGAAAACTTCCAGATCCAGATGCGACTGGAGCTGGACGGTATCGGTGCACAACTCCAGTTACGCGATGGTTACACGCGGGTAACGAAAATTATCCCGGGTGGTGCTGCAGACAAGCAGGGTGACCTCAAATCGCAGGATCGCATTGTCAGCGTTGGCCAGGGTGAATCCGATGAAGGTGAATTGGTCGACGTGGTTGACATGAAACTGCAAAACGTGGTCAAGCTTATCCGGGGCAAGTCAGGAACCGTGGTCAGGCTGGAGGTCATTCCGGCTGGCAGTAACAAACGCGTGGTCTACAAGATTACGCGGGCCAAGATCGAATTGACGGACAGCGAGGCCCGCAGTGAGATTATCGAGAGCGGGAAAAAGGCAGACGGTTCTGCTTACCGAATCGGTGTCATCGTGCTGCCCAGTTTCTATATGGACATGGATGGGGCACGTAAAGGACTACCTGATTTCAAGAGCACCACGCGAGACGTGCGACGCATTCTCGAGAAGATGAACAAGGATGAAAAGGGCATCGATACCGTTATTCTTGATCTCTCTCAAAACGGAGGTGGCAGCCTGACCGAGGCCATTAACCTCACCGGGTTGTTCATCAACAGCGGCACGGTCGTCCAGGTACGTGACCCGGGCGGTCGTGTACAACAGTACGACGATACGGATTCGAGCATGACATGGAAGGGACCGCTGGTCGTCATAACGACGAAGTTCAGTGCCAGTGCCAGTGAAATCCTGGCTGGAGCTATCCAGGACTACAATCGCGGCTTAATCATCGGTGACACGGCAACCCATGGAAAAGGTACGGTACAAAGCCTGCTGGATATCGGCTCGCAGTTGTTCGGGATTTCCAATCCACCGAACCTCGGTGCTCTCAAGCTAACGATGCAGCAGTTTTACCGACCGGATGGGGACAGCACCCAGCGGCGTGGTGTGCTGGCCGATATTACCCTGCCCTCTTTCAGTAACCACATGGACATCGGCGAAGCAGACCTGGATTACGCGATCGATTTCAACAAGGTGAAATCTGTCGACCACGATGACTTCCAAATGACCAAGAAAGAAAACGTGGCAAAGCTCCAGTTGCAGTCGACCAAGCGACGGGCCAAGTCGAGTGATTTCACGAAGTTGGAAGCCAATATCGCGAAATACAAGCAACAGCGCAAGGAAGAAAGTATCACCCTCAATGAAAAAGAATTCTTCAAGCAGCGAGAATCCTTTGATGCCGACCGGGAAGACAAGAAACGGCTACTCGAACAAAGCAAGGCCGATGGCAAGATCTTTCCCTTGACCTTCTACAACAAGGAAGTGCTGGCCGTCACCATTGACTACCTGAAAGGACTGGGTGATCACAAGGTTGCCCAGGGCCAGTAGCGGGTACTCCCACTTGCTGCCGGGCGGGTGCTGATCCGGCTCTCACGTCAGTGGGACCCGCATCCCGTCAAACGCCAGTTCCATGGTGGGTGGCAGGCTGGCATTGGTTTTTTCGTGATCCAGGTCATGGGATACGTGGGTAAAGAGAGTTCGCTTGGGCTGCAATTCCTGCGCCACCGAAATAGCCTCTTCCAGGCCGAAATGAGTCTGGTGCGGGCGATGCCTCAGCGCATCAAGGATCAGGACATCCAGCCCTTCCAGCAGGCGCATGCTTTCGGCGGGAATCTCGTTGGTATCCGTACAGTAAGCCACGTTACCAAAGCGAAAACCCAGCACCTGGAAATAGGGTCCGTGCTGTAGACGGATCGGTATGACAGGTAACCCCAGCACCTCGAACGGTTCCAGTCCAATCCGTTCAAACGCAAGCTGAGGAATGGAACCGGGATGGGTGGGCTTGCGATCAGTAAAGGCATAGTCGAAGGATTGTCGAATACGCTCTTCGACAGCTTCTTCGCAGAGCAGCGGGACGGCGTGTCCCAGGTAAAACTGGAACAATCGCAGGTCATCCAGGCCGAAAATATGATCTGCGTGTTCATGCGTAAACAGGACACTATGAACGATACCAATACCTTCTCTCAGTAACTGGCTGCGCAGGTCGGGGGGAGTATCGACCAACAGGTTTCCCCCAGGCGCTCCCAGGATAATGGAACAACGCAACCGCTGATTACGTTGATTAGCACTGGTGCAGACCGCGCACCGGCAACCAATCGCCGGTACCCCGGTAGACGTTCCGGTACCAAGCAGGATCAACTCATTGTCAATCTTGGTACTGGCAAACCCTTTAGCCACAACACATTCCCTTTTAACAGGACTATTTTTCACTCCAGCATACGATCGCCAACTCCTTGCTCCGCAAAAACTTGGCAGATTCGGAGGTTGCTGGCAAGCCAAAACTGTCTCGAGAAACACACCCCCTGCCGTTTCCCCGGTTTTTTCCTCGCCCAGGATCAAGCCACTGACGTTGACCCCATTACGGGCTGGTTATAAACTATTCCCACAGCGAATGTTACGCTTTTATCCTGACTTTCCCAAGGGAATCCCAGGCATCCCGTCTGCAACGATTGTCCCGTGCTTCGGCAACCTGTGTTGGGAAACCAGGATCCAGGTCCTGGATTTCCTTCACTGTTACCGAGAGTTATTTCTCAGCCCCTGAACCACTTGAGACGATTAGATTTAAATCCATGGCGGTACTTGAAAAACTCTGGGACATCATTGGATTCGTTTTTTCCGGGCTACTGCGCGGCTTTGAGCGCAGTGTTACGGCACTCTTTGGATCTTCCAACCAGCGCATTCTAAACCGCTACAAGCGAATTGAAGAAGGCGTCAACGCCCTGGAATCTCGTTACGAGGAGATGACGAACGAGCAGCTTGCTCATCAAACCGTGGTCTTTCGTGAACGCCTGAAAACCGGCGAAACTCTCGATGACATCATGCCCGAAACTTTTGCCGTGTGTCGTGAGGCGGGCAAGCGTTACCTGAAGATGCGGCACTACGATTGCCAGATCACCGGGGGTTCCGTCTTACACGAGGGATCGATTGCGGAAATGATCACGGGAGAAGGCAAGACGCTGGTGGCCACGCTGCCGGCTTACCTGAATGCCTTGTCCGGCCTGGGTGTTCACGTGATCACGGTCAATGACTACCTTGCCCGTCGTGACATGGAATGGATGGCTCCGCTCTACATGGGCCTGGGCCTGACCGTGGGAACCATCCAGAGCGACATGGATGTTCACAAGCGTCAAGCGGCATATGCCTGTGACATTACCTACGGTACGAATAACGAATTCGGATTTGATTACCTGCGTGACAACATGCGCCCGGCGTCCCAGGGTGACGACCGTTACCCAAAGTATCAACAGCAATCCCAGGGTCGATTGAATTTTGCCATTATTGACGAGGTTGACAACATCCTGGTCGATGAGGCGCGAACCCCGCTGATTATCTCCGGTCCGGCACATGACAATATCCGCAAGTATGCCGATGCCGATCGTATTGCCCGACAACTGCGCAAGGAAGAACATTTCATCGTCAATGAGAAAGACCATTCGGCCAACCTGACCGACGAGGGAATTCGAGCAGCAGAACGGCTGGCAGGAGTGGAGAGTTTTTATACAGCCGGCAACATGGAATGGCCCCACCTGCTCGACAATTCCTTGAAAGCGCATTATCTCTACAAGCTGGACGTCAATTACGTTGTCAAGGAAGGTCGCGTCATCATCGTGGACGAATTCACGGGTCGCCTGATGGACGGGCGGCAATGGAGCGACGGATTACACCAGGCAGTCGAGGCCAAGGAAGAAGTCAAGATCAAGGAAGAGACCCAGACGCTGGCAACCATCACGCTGCAGAACTTTTTCAAACTGTACAAGAAGATTGCCGGCATGACGGGTACGGCCATGACCGAGGCCAACGAGTTCCTGAAAATCTACAAGCTGAACGTAGTCGCCATTGAACCCAACCGCGAGTTGCATCGCCGCGAGCATCCGGATGTGATCTATCAAACCGAACGGGAAAAATATATTGCCGTTGCCGATGATATCGAACGCATCCACAAGTGGGATATCCTGCAACTTAATAACGGAGATGAAATCTCTGGAACAATTTCCAAGGAAACCAGTGACAGTGTTTTCCTCGTGCCGCAGGAATCGAAGAAAACAGAAGTGATCCCCAGGTCCAGTATCGTGGAGATCGAACGCCATGGCCGCCCGGTATTGGTTGGAACGGTTTCCATCGAGAAAAGTGAACGGCTTGCCAGCCTGCTGGAAAAACGAGGCATTCCACACGAAGTCCTGAATGCCAAGCACCACAAGCGTGAAGCTGAAATCGTCGCCCAGGCCGGTCGCCTGGGTGCCGTCACGATCGCCACCAACATGGCCGGACGTGGTACTGATATCGTGCTGGGTGGAAACCCCGAGACCATGGCCTGGGCACGGCTCCAGGATCAATACGAGACCCGGCTCGACGTTCCCCACGAGGAATGGACCAGCCTGGTCAGCGATATTGAAACTGAGGAAAACATGCTGGCTGACGGGTCCCAGGTCAAGAAAATCGGTGGCCTGCACGTGATCGGTACAGAACGGCATGACGCACGGCGAATCGACCTGCAGTTACGCGGCCGGTGTGGCCGCCAGGGTGATCCGGGCGACAGTCGCTTCTTTCTTTCACTGGAAGATGACCTGATGCGTATTTTTGCTGGTCCCTGGGTCAAGGGACTGCTGGCTCGCATGGGGATGAAAGAGGGTGAACGTATTGAAAGCCGGTTGGTAACACGGCGCATTGAGGGAGCCCAGAAGAAAGTCGAGGAACGTAACTTCGAGATTCGCAAGAACCTGCTCGAATATGATGAAGTGATGGATGAGCAACGCAAACGCGTTTATTCCTATCGACAGCAGATCCTCGATGGCGCCAATTGCCGCAACCTGATCCTGGACAGTATTAGCAACCAGGTTGAGTTTTATCTCAACATGTTCCTGCACCCCGGTTACGCTGCCGAGTCATTTGCCGAGTGGGCTGGCAAAAAATTATCGACTCCTTTTGAACCGCGTGATTTTCACGGCCTGGATTTCAAGGATGCCGAACTGTTCGTACGCGACCACGCGGAGCGGATGGCAGAAACCCAGGTACTCGATGCGATCGAGGAAAACCTTCCCCTCGACCAGGAAGATGAATGGAACTGGGAAGCACTTACCAAGATTCTCAAACAGCGTTGGAACCTGAACTACCGGGACCGGGATCTCAAGCGACTCGGCCGAGACAACATGGCCGAGGTATTGATTGGCCAGGCTCGCGAAGCCCTCGGTCAAATTGATCTTTCCGACGGCGAACCCCTGTTGGCCGAGAGCTACGCCATTCTCACCACGGTAGCCTGGGCCGAACACAAGTTTGGCGCTTACCTGGAAGCCGACCAGATCCGCGACATGGAACCGGCCGACTTGAAGCAACTGGTCCTGGAACAGGCCGAAAAGATTTATGGTGAGAAAGAATCGGAATACCCGATCATGGCCGGGCTCTACCGTTTTGCCCAGGGGGACGAGGGCCGCATCGATCGCGACGGGTTGATTGCCTGGGCTGGACACCGATTCCAGATCGAGTTGACGGTAGACGATTTGAAAAACAAACAACGTGACGAGGTGCGGGCGTTGCTGGTCAGGCACAGCAATCAACACCAGGAAAAATCGAAATCCATCCTGTATGACATGCAGCAACAGCTGGATAACTACCTGGAGTCCAGCAACGGTCATGCTGCCACGGCAACCAACGATAACGGGTCATTTCAACCCCTGGCACACTGGCTGCAGGAAAATCTTGCCTATGAACTTGATGTCGACGAGATTGCTCGACTCGATCACGAACAACTGCGTAACAAGCTGACCGGTGTCTTCGAAGACCAGTACCGTCCCGAGATGCAGCGGATGGAACGAACCCTGTTACTGGAAATCGTGGATTCAGCATGGAAGGACCACCTGCTGGTCATGGACCATTTGCGCAGTTCCGTCGGGTTGAAGGGATATGCCCAGATGGACCCGAAGGTCGAATACAAGCGGGAAGGCATGAAACTATTCGAGCAGATGTGGCAATCCATTGAAGAGCGAACGACCGACCTGGTATTCCGCATGGAACAACTGGACGAAGATTTTGTTAGCTCTACGTGGAAAGAATCTTCTGCGAGCCATGCGGAAGCACAAGGCACCAGCGAGATTGCCCAGCAGCAACAAGCGGCCATCGATGCCAGTGGAGACGATGGTGGACGCATCGATCCCATCCGCAATCGTGCTCAACAAGTAGGCCGTAACCAGGTTTGTCCATACTGTGATAGCGGCAAGAAATACAAGAACTGTTGTATGCGGAAACAAAACACTTAAGTCGACTTCATTGTATGTTGAACCTGGTTTACCTGATCGCTCTCTGTCTCGCATCTCCGTGGCTACTCTACAACGCGATTCGTAAGGGCAAGTACCGGCAGGGATGGGCGGCCAAGTTCCTGGGCCGTGTACCACTGCGTTCCCGGGAACGACCTGGCGTCTGGCTACATGCGGTGAGCGTGGGTGAGGTGAACCTCCTGCAGCCGCTACTGGCAGCTATTGAACACCGTCATCCCGACTGGGAATGCGTGATCTCGACAACAACCCGCACCGGGTATGAGCTGGCCCGCCGCAAGTATGCTCCCCGCTCCGTGTTTTACTGTCCACTCGATTTCAGTTGGGCCGTTCGAAATGCGCTGCGCCGCGTCCAGCCTCGATTACTCGTCCTGGTAGAACTCGAGTTATGGCCTAACTTGATCCGTGGGGCAAAACGAGCCGGCATACCCGTGGCCATCGTCAATGGGCGCCTCAGTGAATCAAGTCGGCGTGGTTATCAGCGGATTGGATTCCTGGTCAAACGGCTGCTCGGCTCGATTGACCTGCTGGCCGTCCAGAACGAGGAATATGCCCAGAGATTTCGACAACTCGGTGCCAGCCCCGGGCAACTCCAGATTACCGGATCCCTGAAGTTTGACGGCGTCAACCATGACCGTGGTAACCCGGCCACGCAAGAGCTGTCCTCGCTGGCTGGTATTACCGACCAGGAAACTGTCTTCCTGGCTGGCAGCACCCAGTACCCGGAAGAACAAATTGCCGTTTCGGTCTTTGGAAAACTGGCCAACGATTATCCCCACTTGCGACTCATCCTGGTACCTCGACACCCGGAACGATTCGCGGAGGTGGCCACGATGCTTGACCAGCAATCAGTGGAGTGGCAGCTGCGCAGTGAACTCGACCCGGCTGCCGCTGCCCCACCATCACGGATCCTGCTGGTCGACGCCATGGGCGAACTGGCTGCCTGGTGGGGGACAGCCCGGATCGCCTTTGTGGGAGGCAGCCTGGGAAAACGAGGCGGCCAAAACATGATCGAACCTGCTGGCTATGGGGCTGCTGTTTGCTTCGGACCTCACACTCACAATTTTCGTGATATCGTGGAAATGTTATTGCAACACGAGGCTGCCATGGTTGTCCGCAACGAAGCGGAGTTACAGGCGTTTGTCCAGCAATGCCTGGATGACCCGGCAGCCTGCCAGCGACTCGGAGAACGAGCCCAGCAACTGGTGGCCAGCCAGGACGGTGCCACGGAGCGAACGCTACAACTGCTGGAATCACTGATTCGCTTCTAGGGACCGGTCATTGCGACAGCGGCGCACCACGGACTTCTCCCAAACCGACAAACAACTTCGCTGCCAAGGACCTTCAAGCGGTTGTCGACCAACTTCTTATATGGCTATAATCAACGTCTGTTGAAAAGCATACCTGCAAGGCAATCCTGCAGGTCAGCTGCTGTTATTTAATCACCATGTAAGAGGGTCAATGCCGTGGCAGTCGGGAATTATCTGTTTACCAGTGAATCGGTCAGCATGGGTCATCCGGACAAGCTCGCGGACCAAATATCGGATGCGATCCTGGATGCTTTAATTGCACAGGATCCTTCAAGTCGTGTCGCCTGTGAAACCATGACCACGACGGGACGTGTCATCATCTCGGGAGAGATCTCGAGCAAGGCAACCGTGGATTACGAGGCCGTTGCCCGCCAGGTCATGCGAGAGGTCGGTTATACCGACGAGGACACGGGTATCTCTGCCGACGGATGTGAAGTTCAGGTTTACATTGACGAGCAAAGCGAAGACATTGCCCTGGGGGTCGACGAAAACACGGAGACCGAGAAACCCATCGGGGCGGGCGACCAGGGATTGATGTTCGGATTTGCGTGCAGTGATACGCCAGAACTGATGCCACTTCCCATCGCCCTGTCGCATCGGATTCTGGACCGACTGAACCAGGCAAGGTTCCAGGAAGAAGTTAACTGGTTGCGCCCGGACAGCAAGAGCCAGGTGACGGTCGAGTACGATGGAAATACTCCCGTTCGCATCGATACCGTGGTCGTCTCAACCCAGCATTCTGAAGACGTAACCCACGAAGAAATCCAATCCTTTATCATCGAAAACATCGTCACACCCATCCTGCCGCCCGAATTGACCAAGAGTGACATCACTTATCACATCAATCCCACCGGTCGGTTCGTGCGTGGAGGCCCTTACGGTGACTGTGGTTTAACAGGACGAAAGATCATCGTCGACACCTACGGTGGCTGGGGACGTCATGGTGGCGGAGCGTTCAGCGGAAAAGATCCCACCAAGGTCGACCGCAGTGCGGCTTACATGGCTCGACACGTCGCCAAGAATATCGTGGCTGCTAACCTGGCAGAACGCTGCGAAGTCCAGCTGGCCTATGCCATCGGTGTTTCGGAGCCCGTGAGCGTGCATGTCGACACGCAGGGGACCGGTACCCAGGACGACACCCGGATTCAAGAAGTCGTACAGGAGTTCTTTCCGTTAAGTCCCAGTGGAATCATCGAGTACCTGGATCTGCGACGACCGATTTACCAGAAAACGGCTGCTGGTGGTCATTTCGGGCGCAGCGAAGCAGAGTTTGCCTGGGAGGCAACGGATCGTGCTGCAGAACTGGCAGAGGCCCTTGGCGTCAGTGCTGCCACCTGATTGCAGCACTATTTTTTGACGAACGAAAAGAAGACTGGTTGTTGCAGGCAACACCCGTGTTTGCCTGGCAATTGAATTCACGTGTTGCGAGAATCCAGGATGGTTTCGCGAACAGGCACTTTCGTCTCCCTG
Source organism: Pirellulaceae bacterium (assembly GCA_046583055.1). Taxonomy (GTDB): domain Bacteria; phylum Planctomycetota; class Planctomycetia; order Pirellulales; family Pirellulaceae; genus JAZADA01. The sequence continues at coordinate 11,327 of JAYGDH010000306.1, forward strand.
GCACCGACCAGTTCAGCTGAGTTGGCTGTCACGCTTAGCCGTTATCTCGTACGGGTGACACTGGGACTATTCCTGTTACTTTTCCTGGTCCTGCTCACCCGTCAGCGTGCCGGAATGTTAACCCAACCGGTGCCAGCCGGAGGCCTGGTTGCACTGGGCGGATTGCTCGCAGTCCTTTTTGCCTGGTTTCATGGAACCCACTGGCAACGATTTGTAAATCATCGCATCAACCCAGCAGGATACGTGGAGTGGATGCTGCCCTTATTGTTGGCAACACTCGTCACGTTGAGCGTCGGGAGGGTTCCGGGCTCATCGCGGACCGCGTTGTTTGCGATGTGGGGTTTCCTGGGTACCAGTGAAGTCACCTGGCTCCTCGCACTGTTGATCACCCGGCGAGGTCAGCGATCTCCTGGCCAAATAAGTTCTCCGACCGTTCCGTCCCAGCCCGTCCTGTCCGATCCTGAGGAACCTGATGTTGCCGACACGGTCATGGACATTCCAAGCGGTGCTCTGACCCAGCAAATGACACGGAGTTTACAGGCGGATGGGAGCGAGCTGATTTTCGCGGCAACCCAGGCCGACTTCGAGGCTGGCCAACGGACGCAGACCGTTCACCTGGCTTTCTGCCCACCGCTGCAACAACCACCTTCCATGGAATGCAACCAACTGGATGGGCCGCCGTGTCGCATCAAGGTAGCTGAATCCCAGATTTACGGGGCTCGCTTTGAAGTACGGCTACAGGACCGTTGTCCAGAGCCGGTACAGGTACGTTTCCAGGTGGAAGCGAGAAGCGATCCTGCTGCCCCCTAGGTCCGCTTCCGGAAGCTCAGCGGCTACCGTTCCTACTCCGGCTGACTGTCGAGGGCGATCCAGGCACGGTTGAGATAGCTACAGCGACAGCCAGCTGACGCATCCGGCACCAGCACGATTCCTCCCACCGGGAGTGCGTTGACCCAGCAGCCGGGACGCATGCCACCATAATTTTCGATGGCATTATTTTTCTCGAGGTCAAAGTAACCAAGCGTGGCGGAGCGAAACAACATCATGTTGCGAGATCCCGCCAGGATGCCACAACCGTAAGATCGTTTAAAATTGAACGGCTGCGGTTTTCCGGTCAACAGGTCCCAGGCGCCGCCCTGGGCGTAAATAGTGCGATCATTGATCATGGGACGAGACTGGTAATTGGCCTTCACTTCCCAGAGAGGACGCCCTTCATACAGGTCAAAGACCGAGATACGGCCACCAACTTCTGAATCCAGTCGGAACCGTGTCGGCTGGTAGCTCATCATTAGTGCCTTGTGTTCCTTGCTGAATGCCAGGACGGTTCCATATATATCGTCTTTCCGTTCCCAGATCACGCGACCGGTTCTGGAATCCATGGCTACCAGCTTGCCAGTCGGGTGATCTTTTATCTTGGGTTTTTTCTCCTGGTCGAAAACTGCCAGCGGGCGATCAATCAAGCACACTTTCTCGTCGTCGATGGCAATCGCATTATGTCGAATCGAATCCTGGGCCTTGTAGTGCCAGAGTAATTTACCGCTCTTGGCATTCATGGCAAACAGGCTGGAGGATTCGGTCAGCAGTCGAGACATATCGCCACCCCTGGCAACGTAGCGATACGTGACAACGTGCTTGGTATTCGCCACGCTGCCATAGAGAACTCCGTTGACACAGGCGATATATCCCCAGCGGGTTGGTTTTCCATCCTGGTCAACCGGTGGCTTAAACTCGTTCAACAACTCACCGGTCGCAGCATCAAGCCGCAGGCACTGGCCCTCGTTACGGATATAGACCGATCCGTCATGAACACAACAATTACTGTTCGTACCCGAGACACCCATCAATTCATCACCGTTGTAAGCTTTCAACAGTCCAGGGATACCCATGCGCCATAATTCTCGACCATTGTAGGCATTAACCGCAACAATCCCGTTCACACCCTGGTGAAACAGGCGACCCTGGTCAAACAACGGGGATGGTGCTCGCCCATGTCGCTGGGGCACATCGAAATCCACGTCACGGAACCACAGCATGCCCAGGCGGCCCTTCAAGAGGGTGTCGTCACTGTTGAGCGTGTTGGCGGCATTGGCATACTGGTGTGTCCACTTTCCTGCCCCCTTGAGTGCTCCCCGTTGCTGCAATTGCAACGCACCCGCCCGGCCGATACATATTTTTCCCCCGTAAGGACGCTGCAGTCGTTCCGCTTCGGCGCGCGGGAAACTGGCAACACCCTCCTCTGCACTTCGCCTCGATACGATCAGGTCCGCCATGTATTTCGGGTACTCTGTCTTGTTCAACTTTCTCTGCTGAACGGTAACTCGCACGCCATACAATCCCGCAGCTGCCAGTTTCTTCCGCGCCCGTTGTACCATCTGTGGATCCTCATCTACTGCATAAATATGCAAACGGCTACGTTGGGCCAGTTCGTAGGCCAACGCACCATCTCCACACCCGAGATCCAAGGCAAATCCTTCCCGAACGTCCGACCGTTGCAGGATTTCTTCTGCCAGCCTGGCATAACGGGCATTGTCACCGTACGGGGAAACGTCCGGAACCGTGACGATGGTTTGGGGCTTCACCACTGCCTCTGGACCAAACGCATAAATCTTACCCTGGTCGGTACTTACGATCAGCTGGCCATCCGCCACGGCCAGGCCATAGGCTTGCCCTGCCACCTTCGTTGACCAACGAACCTTCTGTTGTTGGCTGTCAACAATATCAACCTGGCCCGGACCTCCGGAGACAACCTGGTCACCGATGCTAATCAGTTCCGCCCCTCCCGTAACATCCTTGACGGTCCAGGTGGGCTCCAATGCCCTGGTCTTTACCAGCTTTCCCTTGCGGTCAGGTTTCTGGACTTCGACCCAGCGGTAAGCGGCCATATCTTTACCGTTGCTGTGCACCATGCCATCCTTCAAGGACGCCAACTGCCCGGAAGAGAGGGCGGTTACTTTCTCGCCACTATTGCTATTAAATCCAGTCCCGCTGTTAAAGAACATGTCTCCCACGGCCATCGTCGGGGCGCCCCCCTGATGTCCATATTTTTGAAGATGGAAGTAAGCAAAGGTGCCCTTGTCGGCATGGAATACCGCCGGTACAGCACGACCGGTCGGAACGAACAATGAATTACCAGAGAGTACCAGGTACCCTTGAGCAGAAACGCCACTCTTGGCATTTGCACCCCCGTGAGGCTGTGCCATGTAACGAGCCCCCGAATCATCATTAAGCCAGATCTGCTTACCCGTGCGGACATTCACAGCTCTCAGGTAGATTCCATCGCTGGGCCAGATCCCGGCAGCAAAATAGACCACGTCTCCCACCACTGCCGGGCCGCCACGGGCCGGCCACTTGTTGATCAGTCGTTGATTCCCCAGGATTGCGGATTGATCGGCGCCCCCCTGGATTTTCCAGAGCAAGCGGCCATCTGCCAGGTTCAGTGCATACAGGAATCCATCATCACTGACGACAAATGCTCGATCATGCCAGATCGCCGGGGCAAATCGGACCGGGCCATCGGTCACGAAACGCCAGGCCTCCTTTCCAGTCTTTGCATGAAGTGCATAGACCGTGTTATCTGCCGAACTGCCAAAGAGCACCTGGCCCTGGGCAATAACAGTTTGGTAGCACCGGTCGAAAGGCATCCTGGGACTGCGAGGCCAGGCTGGACTCGGCCGCTGGCCAGCATGATAGACCCATTGAAGGTGAAGCTGGTCACCAAGCTTGCCAGCAACATGTCCCGTGCGAGCAGCATTGGCTCGATACATGGGCCAGTCAGTGGAGTTCGTGGACGCATCCGCACGGCGCACCGGTACAGGCACGGCTGTTGTTTCCTGGCCGCTGACTTGTTGCAAAAGAACTCCTGGAAGGACCATGAGCAGCCATATCAATCTCGATCTCGAGAATCGTTTGATCCGCGGGAACCAGGCAACCACACTGTCTCTAGCATTTTTCTGTCGGCAGATCATTTTTCCTTACCCATCATCTGGTGAAATCCGGAAATCAGGAACTCGCACTTGGAGTTCTCCAGCTACCTGATTATGTTAACAGGGAGAATTCCAAGGTACAAACTGCGCAAGCATAATCTCCTTTGATAACAGGTGAACTGATGTCCCGCTGGCCTCGTAACACATGGACTACCATCTTCACCTATGGGGCTATTTTTGCCCTGTTTCCCCTGCTCTGCCTGCTGGCCTATGCCTGGGTAACTGGGCAGTGGATTTTTTGACCGCGACCGATCCGGGGTGCGATTGCAGGAATGACCGAACCAATCAAACAGGACTTATGGAAATTGCTGTTGCCGTACGGCCAGGAACACCTGGTTGCGCACTGGGATCATCTCGACCGGGGAGATCAAGAGCACCTGGCATCACAGATCCGGGATCTCGACCTGGAGGAAACAAAGCTGCTATTCGAACAGGCAACGCGGGCGGTTCCGGAAAAGATCGACTGGTCCCAGGTGCGTCCCGCTCCCGTGTACCAACTGTCGGAAGACGAGACCGACGAGGCCGAGGCGATTCGACGGGGAAGCCAGGCATTGCGTTCTCACCAGGTAGCGGTCGTGCTGGTTGCCGGTGGAGAGGGAACGCGACTTGGCTTTGCGCAGCCCAAGGGCCTGTTTCCTATCGGCTCGATCTCGGGACGTTCCCTGCTCGAGGTCCTGATCGATCGTATCGAGGCCATGTCAGATCGCTACGAGACCACGTTGCCTCTCTTCCTGATGACCAGTCCGGACACGCATGCACCGATCGAAAAATTCCTGGAGCAACGGGGGCTCCTGGACAGGGAAAGAATCCCCATCACGTTATTTTGCCAGGAACAAATGCCTGCTGTGGATCGGCAATCAGGCCGTGTCCTGATGAGCTCGCCCGGCTTACTGGCCCTGAGTCCCAACGGGCATGGCGGCATGTTGTCTTCCTTTACCAACCACGGCTGCCTGGAAGATGTTGTTCAACGTGGTGTGAAGTACCTGTTCTATGGCCAGATCGACAATCCCCTGCTGCCGATCTGTGATCCACGGCTGATTGGCTATCACGTGCTGGCGGAATCCGAGATGTCAACACACGTGGTTCAGAAAACGGACGCCTCGGAAAGAGTGGGAGTCGGCCTGCTAGTCCATGATGCCATGCGTATTGTCGAGTACAGCCATCTTCCGGAACCGGTGGCGGACCGGATATCCAGCGACGGCCACCTGCAGTTTTGGGCCGGCAGCATGGGCAGCCACGTATTGGATACAAGCCTGGTTGAACGGAGTACGGCCGATAGGAATCTCTTGCCTTACCACGCGATGCCCAAGACCGTGCCCTGTCTTGATGATCCTGCCGTACCGGACGGTAAGAATGCCTTTAAGTTCGAGCGATTTATTTTCGATCTTGCATCCGTGGCTAAGAATCCGATCATGGTAGAGGTCGATCGTCAAGCATCTTTTGCACCAGTCAAGAATGACGATGCGACGGGACGAGACACGCCGGCAACAGCCCGACAGATCATGAATAACCTCTATCGTGGCTGGCTAACAGCTGCTGGCATCCAGGTGGCTCCGGACATTGACCTGGAAATAAATCCTCGCTGGGCATTGGACCAACACGAACTGGCAGCCAGGATAACTGGCTGCACGAAAATCGATACACCGACATTCTTTCATCCCTAACACGCTGTGGACCTAATTCCTGATGTTACATGCAATGATCATGGCCGGCGGAGCTGGCACCCGGTTCTGGCCGGCCAGTCGAGTTGACCAACCGAAGCAACTGCTCGATCTAACAGGTGGACGAACCATGATCCAGGCGACGATCGATCGCGTGTCATCACTGGTTCCGCCCGAACGCACCTGTGTCCTGACCAACCAGCGACTGGTGCCTGCTGTCCAGCAGCAGCTACCCGATTTGCCGGCCAATTCGATCCTGGGAGAACCCTGCAAGCGGGATACGGCACCCTGCATTGGATTAGCCGCTTTCCTGACACACCGCCAGGATCCCGATGCCACCATGGTCGTGATGCCAGCGGACCACGTGATTCATCCCACGGAGCTTTTCTGTGAAACTATTGAACATGCCGCCAGCCTGGTGGAATCGGTTCCGGAAAGAATTGTGACTTTCGGTATCCGGCCTGGTTATCCCGCAGAATCATTTGGATATATCGAGCGTGGAGAAATTCTGAACACACCTGGTACGGTTTCTCCCGCTACCTACCGGGTTGCACAGTTCCGCGAGAAACCGACTTTGACCGTGGCACAACAGTACCTGGATTCCGGGAACTTCTACTGGAATTCCGGGATCTTTGTCTGGAAGGCAGCAACTATCCTCAAGGCGCTAGAGCAATGGGAGCCCACGATGTACGAACACCTGGCAGCCATTGCTGCCACGGCAGGGACTGCTGGATTCGAAACCGCTCTACACGAGAATTTCACCCGAATCGAGGCCAAATCCATCGACTATGCCATCATGGAAAAGTACGATAATGTGATGGTAGTGGAAGCCCCCTTCCAATGGAACGATGTCGGTAACTGGCAATCGCTGGCCGCGATGCATACCCCGGATTCCCAGGGCAACGTGGTCCTGGGAAAACACCTTGGAATCGAATCCCGCAATTCGATTATTCGTTCCGAAAAGGATCACCTGGTCGTCACTGTTGGCCTGGATGACGTGATTGTCGTTCATACCGAGGATGCCACGTTGATCATGCACAAGCAACAGGAGGAATCCGTACGCCATGTCGTGGAACGACTCAAGGAAGAAGGATGGGACCAGTACCTTTAATATCGATATTTCGACTACGATTAGTAGGTCAGCACAATGACTAGCCCGTACTGCATTTTACCAGAGAAAATCATGCGTTGTTCCTCGAAGCGACCGCCATCATGGACCTGGCCCCTGGCTTGCCTGCTCGTCCTCGTTATCCTGACGGCACCCATCCTGCACGCCGCGCCACCGGCAATTGGTTCAGGAATCAAGTTTCGCACGTTTGGCGGAACACAATTCTGGAGTGATCAATTAATTTTTCGCGGCTGGCGAATCCAGCGTAATGCCGTGACGCATCATTACCGTCTGCTGGACAGAAAAAATTATCGTCACACCTGGGGCAGCCTGGAACACTGTGAAAAGACACTGGCACAATTAAAAACACAATTGAAACTGCTACCCATCAAGGGGAAAGTCGTGATCGTCCTGCATGGACTTGGGCGCACGCGCAACTCCATGCACGGTATCAGCGAGTACCTGGGAAAACACAGTGACTACACGGTCCTGAGGATGTCCTACGCAAGCACTCGTGCTCCGGTGGCAGACCACGCCAAATCATTGCAGCAGGTCATTCGTGGACTGCCCCAGGCAACAGAAATCAGCTTTGTTGCACATAGCCTGGGAAACCTGGTCATTCGACACTACCTGGCAGACGTCCGGAAAAAAAAGATCAGCCACCCTCCATGGGGTTCCATCATCATGCTGGCCCCACCAAACCAGGGTTCCAGCATGGCGCAACAAATCAGCAACAACAAGGCCGTTCGTGTCGTGTGGGGCCCCAGTGGTAACGAGATTGGCTCCCACTGGACCCGGTTATCCAGTCAACTGGCGACCCCGAAGTGTCGTTTCGGTATTATCGCGGGCAAATCGGAACGCACGGTGCTGAACAACCCGTTGATCAATGGTCATGATGACCTGGTGGTTACCGTGGAAGAAACACGCCTGGCCGGAGCTCACGATTTCCTCGTTGCCCCGGCGATCCACACCTACCTCATGGATCATCCGCAGGTACAGGTAGCCACGTTACGTTTTCTGCACCATGGTTACTTTGAATCCGAAGTTCTTCGCAAACCGATCAAGGCAGTTCCCGGGAAACCATGACAGAACCTTTACCTTTAACGGGCCGACTGGTCGGTATTGATTTCGGCACGGTCCGCATTGGCATTGCCATCACGGATGCAGAACGGCGACTGGCAAGCCCCTATGAAAATTACACGCGCCAGAACCTGGCCGCCGATGCCCAGTTTTTTAAGCAACTGGTGGCCCTGGAAACCGTGGTTGGGTTTGTGATTGGTCTACCGGTCTACGGTGATGGCGAAGAAAGTGCCAAGTCACTGGAAGCTCGTGCGTTCGGACAGTGGCTGGTGGAAGTCACGGGGACCCCTGTGACTTTTTACGATGAGCGCTACACCACGGCCCAGGCAGAACAACTGCTGATCATGGCAGAACTGACTCGCAAACGAAAAAAGAAAAGATTGGACATGATTGCGGCACAGATTATTCTTGCCAGTTACCTGGAATCTTCCGGCCATGGAACCGAGTCACCTGGGGCACTTGATCACCGGGGCGAGGAGCCTGGATAACGTTGGCAATAGTCCCCGTTGCTCATTCCGTTGAATTGTCTGCGTTTTTCTTTTCGTCCCGCTCGGCTGCCTGCTTCATAGTCTTGATCAAGGGAACGATCACGGAACTGGGTAACGCGTAGGTTGAGATTCTCCCGGCGCGGGCAATGTTGATACCAACGGCTTTACCGTGAAGACCAATCAATGGTCCACCACACTGGTCCGGCTGCAAGACCGTATCATGTTGTAAGACCGTGGGAAATCCACTTCGACGCTTACTCAAGGGACCGCCCAGCTTGTCCTGGGGAACGGCTTGCCGTCCTGTACTCAAATCTCCAATTCTCCCCAGGGTGGCCTTGATAGAGAGAGTCTCCTCGCCGCGTCGAATTTCCAGCTTGATCTGTTCACCCGGCAGGTGTTCTCGCACAGTATCAACGACCATGGGCAGGTTTAGCATCTGCTTGCCATTTACCTTGACGACCACGTCACCCTGACGCAGACCGGCCCGTTGACCACCACCGTCCGGCATGACTCGCTGGATACCGACTCCGTCTTCCCGTTCTTCGAGAATAACGCCCAGCACGCCTCCCTTGACCGACAAGGGTGCTTCCAGGCTCAACACACCGATAGCGATCGGCTCGGGAAGATGGCCTGGCACTGCCAACCAGCTGCCCAGGGACAACTTGTCCTCGGTTTCCCATTGAATCACCGGCAAATCCTTCCGATCTACTTTCAGCAGCGCCAGGTCATGTCGCACCTGGATATTGACCACGCTTGCCGGAATCCGTTTACCCTCGAACAGCTGGCATTCCACTTTTCCTGGAAGCTGGCTGGCCTTGGTCAGGATGTAACCATCACGGTCCACGATCACTCCCAGGGCCACGACACGATCTCCGGAAAAGATTTTCACCGTACTCTTGGTCGCTTCTGCCACCACGGTCTGAAAACTCTTTCGGATAGAAGTATGGTTCCGCTGGTTGACGCTGACAGGCCGCAACAACGCAATTTGTTGCCACATCCCGAGGTAAGTCGCTCCAGTCGCGGTTTGTCGAATAGTCGGCGAGCGATCGACAGGGGGTGAGGATATCCTCGTACGAGGGGAATACCTGGCTGCCGAACCTTCTTCCACGCTCCCCACTGTCACTGTTACGACCACTGGTTTCTTGCGGCGCATCAGGGTTACTTCAACTTTTTCACCCGGACGTCGAAACCCAACCAGGGCAATCAGCGAATCAAAATCTCCAACCTCGTCGTCACCGAACTTGGTAATCAGGTCGCCAACCTGGATCCCAGCCTGTTCCGCCGGCCCATTCTTGACGACCCCACTAACCAGCGTCCGTGGGATGTCGTTACGCCCACGAACTCCGATGTAAGGAGATGCGGGCATTTCTCCCCAGATCTCGCCCTTGAGCAGACGATCCCAGTGGTCCTGGTAAAGATGCACCGGGACATGCACGTTGTGTCTTAATTCATGACCGATGCGACTGTGGATTCCAACGACCTTACCTTCCAGGTTAAAGAGGGGTCCGCCGGAATCACCGCTGATCAACGTACAGTCAGTCGTCAACACGTCCTTGTACTTGTGAACCAACCTGCCCACGCGGACCACTGGTTTGCGATCTGGTTGAAAACCGCCAGGGTGGCCGGTTGCCAGGCACCATTGTCCCAGCTGCATCTTCCGAGAGTCCCCCATTTCCACGAAAGGCCAGTTCGCTTGCGTGTCCTCTTCATCGTCACGTGAACCAAGCTTGATTAATCCTGCATCAACACGGCGAAAGGCACCGAGCGTGTAGCCCCGTGCAACACGACCATCAGGAAAGAAGACGGCAACGTCTTGGTCAGGTCGACCGGCAACATGGGCAGCCGTTAACACGTAACCATCGGCACTGATAATCACGCCACTACCCTGGGTTCGTCCCACGGCAATCGCAACTGTCACCTCCAGGGCTTTTTTCGCCAGGCCCTGGATGTGTTGCTGCATCACCCGGAGGTCTTCGGCATCCCGGGGCAGTTCATTTTTCAGAATCCGTTGCAGCCGTTGCGAATGCTCACTCGACCCCTTCGTGGATCCTTTTGCCGCCTGTTTATCGTCGGCCAGTAACGGATTACCGACCAGCAACAGGAGAAGAATCGGGAAAAGTGAACGACCAGTCCAGCGGCTGGTCATCCTTGAGAACCTGTCAAATTGAGGTCGCATCGAACCTGACGACTGCCGGGAATTAAGAATTTTTGTCATGGGCACTCATTGCTCGCCAACGCAAACCGGACTGCTTCTCGCCAGCTTACTATGATAGGGCAAATCCGATTTCAGATCTCGACTTTCTCCCGGATTCAGTTAATATTTCACGGTCATTCGGATTAGAATGATCGTAGTGTCATATTTCCGGCGGCCGCATCACCACGGCCCATTTCCTAGCTGCCATCCCGGCGATTGTTCGAACCGGCCTGGCTTTTTACGGAAAGAACAGGGACAGGTGCATAAGCTAATTATTGGTTGTGGATACCTGGGACATCGCGTTGCCCGACAGTGGCAACAAGCGGGTGACCACGTCAGTGTTCTAACACGTTCCGTCAGTCGGGCTGGTCAACTGGCGGAGGAGGGACTGCATCCCCTGGTTGGTGATTTGACGGCTGTGGACTCGCTTCCTGAATTCCCTGCCTGCGACACGGTTCTCTATGCCGTCGGCTACGACCGTTCGTCAGGCGCATCAATTCAACAAGTTTACGTCAAGGGGCTGAAACACGCCCTGGAAGCACTCCCATCCTCGACTGGGCGAATCATCTACATCAGTTCCACGGGTGTCTACAGCCAGGATGATGGCAACTGGGTAGATGAATCTTCACCCTGTCACCCCACGCGACCGGGAGGCATCGCCTGCCTGGAGGCTGAAAAACTGCTGGCCCGTCATCCGCGGGGGGTCGGAAGTATCGTCCTGCGACTGGCTGGCATTTACGGACCGGATCGCCTGCCCCGACGAGCTGCAATAGAAGCCGGTGAATCGTTAGCGACACCGGCGGACGGTTACCTGAACCTGATTCACGTCGAGGATGGTGTGCAGGCAATTCTGGCAGCAGAATCGAGTGAAACCCTGTCACCGTTGCTACTGGTTGCCGATGGTCAACCTGTTTTGCGAGGTGCCTATTTTGAGGAGATGGCCAGGCTACTAGGTGCACCTGCCCCCCTTTTTGAGCCACCGGATCCGACCAGCGCGGTGGCCCAGCGGGCCACCGGTAACAAGCGCATCTCGAATCAACGTTTGATCAAGGAGCTGGGGCTTTCGTTAAAATATCCTTCCTTTCGGGAAGGCCTTGGCAGCCTGTTGGCTCATCCAGGAACGCCTGGCTGACGGCCGTTCCAAAAAATACGATCAGATTCGCAACTTGCCAACCTGCTTAAAGACTTTTACAATCAAGGCTCAATGTTTCCAGAACTCTTAACGCATAAAGAGCAAGGCCATGCTCGAACGTAAACCGATTTTTCCCCATGTCATCGAGATGAATTTCCAGGCTGGACATTTGCTCGGTTGTAACGTGTACTTGATTTACGATCAGGGCAGCTGGGTACTGATCGATATCGGTTATGATGATCGCGTCGAGGAAATCGTCGAATTGATTCGCCAGATGGATTTTCCTCTTTCGCAATGCCAAACCCTGATCGCAACTCATGCTGACGTGGATCATATCCAGGGAATTGCCCAGGCCAAGCAGTTATTACGCACCACGGTATCGGCACATCCAGAAGCTGCAGAATTACTGGGGCGCGGTGACAAGCTGCAAACATTTGCAGAGATTGATGCCCAGGATATTCACGAGGAACTACCTCCTGTCAGCACGGAAAACCTGATTGACGATGGAGACGTCATTACGATTGGTGACCTGCAACTGGAAGTCTGGAAAACCCCAGGCCACACGAGCAACCAGTTGTCTTTTCGGCTGGGGAACCTGTTGTTCAGTGGAGACAACATCTTTCGTGATGGTTGCGTGGGAGCTATCGACGCGCATCACGGCAGTGACCTGGTTGATTTTATTCGCTCCTTGCGGCGTATTCGTTCCAGTGACGTGGAATGGCTGTTACCCAGTCACGGACCGATCTTCCGCAAGGACAATGATTTACTGGACCGTACCATCCAGCGACTGGAAGGCTATCTTCACATGGCAGACTTTGGTACCTGTGCCATTGACTGGCCTTTAATGGACGAATGGGAACGAGAAATCGCCGAAGGCCGACTACCAACAGCCTGACCGAACATTCTTCCCAGACTTCCTATCTTTCGAAACCCGCTCTGTAGACGGGTACCTCTTGTAGAGGTTTTAAGGAATATTCTTTCAATCACAGCGGGCCATCACGCCGATGGGTACTTTTAGATACCTAGGTGATCGTACCGCGGGACGTGGTCCAGAGTCTGGGTATCGTTCTGCAAAACTACGTTTTAGATGGGGGGGAAGCCGATGATCCGTCATTTGCTCGGGTTATTGTTAGCACTTTGTTTGCTCAGCCAATGCGGTCCGACTGCGGATGCACAGAATCCTTACCGAGCTTACGGGCGGGTCTGGGGTGGGCCACAAAGCAACCAAAACTGGGAACGCTTCTACCACTATCCGTACGTCTATTACCCACAGAATTTCTGGGGAAACGAGTACTACCGATCAGGTCCCAGCATGTACCATCGCTATGTGCCGGAAATGCGAATTCCGGTCTACAACAAGCAATGGCACAACGCCTATCCTGAAAGTCGCCGTTACCACTATGGCCACCATTTCCTGCTCGACGTATTCTAGACCGATCTGGATAAGCGGTTAGTCGCTCCAACCACGCCGACCGAACTGGTAGTAGATTTCCGTCGCTGCCTCGAGTTGGTCAATAGCGATCCATTCGTCGATCGTATGGGCCTGGTCAATGCATCCTGGCCCAAAAACAACCGTGGGAATACCATGTTGCGCGAAGGCTGGTGCATCGGTGCCGTAAGGAACACCCGCCAGGTTTCCAGTGCCACCACACTGCTGGATCGTTTGCTGTAATGCCGCCGCGAGCCGACCATTATGCTGATCGGCTAATCCGGGTTTGGCGAGGAACGGTGGATCGTGTTGCAGCCACTGCGTGACAGCCTCTTCTCCGCATCTTTCTGTAATTTTCTGTGCGACGTTAGCCACCAGGTGCTGCCAGGCCGCGGCCGGATCTTCTGCGGGCAGAACACGTCGGTCAATCTCAATCGTGCACCGATCGGGAACCGTGTTAATACTGATCCCACCAGTAATTCTTCCTACACTGACAGTTGGTCGTCCCACCAGCGGATGCTCACCCAGGGTTCCAACTGTTTGCCGGGCATACTCCTCGATCGCCGACAACACGTGGGCCATTCGATAGATAGCGTTTTCCCCTTTTTCTGGCTGGGCACTGTGACCGGCAAGACCGGTCGTATGACAGCAGCCACGGGCCACGCCCTTGTGCGCCACGACAACATCCAGCAAGGTAGGCTCTGCCACGATCACGGCATCCGGGGGCGTGGGTAACCATCGTTCATCCCCGTCATTCCATAACCGATTCATATCCTCGGCCCCGGTAAAACCAAATTCTTCGTTCACCGAACAGGCCATGATGATATTGGGCATTTTCGGTGGCCGCTCTTTTGCCAGGCGGGCAAAGGCCATGAGCATGCAGGCCATCCCCCCCTTGATATCACAGGACCCGCGGCCAAGCACACGACCGTTTTCGATAACCGGGTCCCATGGATCGATGATCATGCCATCAACCGGAACCGTATCCTGGTGAGCCTCAAACATGATGGTGGGACCACCTTCTTCCGGCGTACGATCGCCGTCGAGTCGCGCCAGGATATTCGCTCGCCTGGGTTCCAATTGCTGTCGTCGGTAGGGAACCCCCAGGTCCTGGAACCACTGCTCCAGGTAAGCAGTCATCTGGTGTTCCAGGTATTCGTCACCCTGGACATCGCGTCCCATTGGATTGACGCTGGGTATGCGGACAAGTTCTTGCAGTGTTTGAACAACCTCTAGTTTCATGTGCAATGGGACCTCATCTCTACCAAGCCCAGTTTCGCCTGATCATGGATACACGATTCCTGAGTTTTATCGAGCCACCGGGCTACTGGGAACCACCCTGGGACATCCTTCACCGGCGTCGAGCACGATCAGAAAGCAGGTATCACGGTGCTTGACCGACTCGGCGGCCGGGATTAGGATACGGCCTCATCAGATAGGTCCCCGCCCCTGGCTGGCTGGGTTTTTTTTGAGCCTGAGTTTGTGCAATATTTCACAATGTGTTATCATGATGATAATGCTTTATTGCTGGGATAGTTACGTCAATGGAAATGGTCGCACCTGACAGCCTGCTGCCGCTGATTCTGTTTGCCCTGGCAACGGCATCGGTAGGTATTGGCATGCTACTGCTCGGTTCCTGGCTGGGCCCACGTCGCCAGGGTGCGGTAAAGCAGATGCCTTACGAGAGTGGCATGGATCCGATTCATAGTGCCCGTCGTCGTTTTGACATCCACTTTCACTTGATTGCCATTGTATTTCTTTTATTTGATATTGAGTTGTTATTCCTCTACCCCTGGGCGGTCACTCGCAACCACGATGCGGGTCTGGGTGGACCGCCGATCGACGGGGTCAACCGTCTTTTGATTTTCAGCGAGGTGATGGTTTTCCTGGCCCTGCTGACACTGGGGTTGGTTTACGTATGGCGCAAGGGGGTCTTTCGATGGCGATAGAGTTACCGGACAACGTCATTACCACCAAGCTTGACGAGCTTGCTAGTTGGTGTCGCAAGAACAGTCTTTGGCCCATGCCATTTGCCACTGCCTGCTGCGGCATCGAGTTGATGGCAACGGGAGCCAGTCGTCACGACCTTTCCCGCTTTGGAGCGGAAGTATTTCGTTTTAGTCCGCGTCAATGTGACCTAATGATTGTCGCCGGGCGTGTGGTCATGAAAATGTTACCGGTACTTCAGCGGATCTGGCAGCAAATGCACGAACCCAAGTGGTGTATCTCGATGGGAGCCTGTGCATCCACGGGTGGCGTATTCGATACCTATTGCGTAGTCCAGGGAATCGATCGATTCATCCCGGTGGACATGTACATTCCCGGTTGTCCTCCGCGTCCCGAGCAGCTGATCCAGGCAATCATCGACTTGCAGGACAAGATCCAGCAAGAGGGAACACTCGACGGCCGGGAATTCTGCACTGCCAGCCGACAGGAAGCACCGCGTCCCCTGGTGGAATTACCTGTCCTGGGATCACTTCCTTTATCTCGGACAACGGGCCCGGGCCGTGTAACACAACCATGATTGCGAGCCCATTCAACAACCAGGAGCAGTCCAGTGGCTGGTTACCGAGGGATTTAACATGACCACTCTTGACGACATTAGCACCGCGGTGACATCCCGGTTTAGCGAGGTGCAGGAAAGTCACTTTCGAGGACAGTTGCGGCTGGTGGTTCCAGCCGACCAATTACTGGAAACAGCTCGTTACCTCAAGCGGGAGCAGTCCTTTGACATGCTGATCGACATCACGTGCGTGGACTACCTGCATTACCGGGGCGCCACGGATCGATTCGGCCTGGTTGTCCTGCTGGCAAACACGACTGAACCTTTGCGACTGACACTACGCGTGATGCTCAACGAGCCCCGGCCCACGGTAAGTTCCCTGACTTCCTTGTGGCAGGGAGCCAACTGGCTGGAACGCGAGGTTTGGGACATGTTTGGGATTCACTTTGAAGGCCATCCTGATTTACGTCGCATCCTGTTACCGGAGGCATTTACCACGCACCCACTGCGCAAGGATTACCCGCTACAGGGACACGGGGAACGACATAACTTCCCGGTCATTCGACGCGCCGATGCCTAGGACACTTTCCAACACGATCACACGAACGTCATGCCATTAACTGCAACCAATCCCCGAACCGAGGCCAAGGATCCGCAGCAGTACCTGTGGACCTTGAATTTTGGTCCCCAGCATCCGGCAACGCATACCACGTTGCGGTTGATCCTGGAACTGGATGGCGAGCGTGTCATCCGGGCCACGCCGGACCTCGGTTACCTCCATTCGGGTTTTGAAAAGATCGGTGAACATCTGGACTACAACCAGTATGTCACTGTGACAGACCGCATGAACTACATCTCGCCGATGGCCAACAACGTGGCCTGGCACCAGGCGGTCGAACAGTTGCTGGAAATCGAGTTAACGCCTCGCTGCCAGTACATTCGCGTGCTGGTCGCTGAATTAGCTCGCATTAGTGATCACCTACTCTGCACGGGTGCCATGGGCCTGGACGTTGGGGCCTTTACTTTTTTCCTTTACGCTTTCTACCAGCGTGAACGGATCTACGATATTTTCGAGACGCTCTGTGGCGCCAGGTTCACGAACAGTTACACCCGTACTGGTGGCTTGAGCCATGACATTACCCCCCTGGTCACTGAAAAGGTCCATGACTTCCTGCGTACATTCCCACGAACGCTGGATGACATGGAACGGCTGCTGAACCGCAACCGGATCTTTGTCGACCGCACGCAGGGAGTGGGTGTACTCAGTCGTGAAACGGCGCTGAACAGCAGTGCCTCGGGCCCGATTGCTCGTGCCAGTGGCGTGACCCGCGACCTGCGCAAGGACGAACCTTACCTATGCTACGCCGATTTCGACTTTCGTGTCTGCTGTGCACGTTCGGGTGACAGCTATGCTCGCTACCTGGTACGGATAGCCGAGATTCGTGAAAGCCTGAAGATCATCGAACAATTGATTGATAACATTCCGGCGGGACCGATCAATGTTGGCATTGATGAACGGACGACCCTGCCCACCAAGGAACAGGTATACCAAACCATTGAAGGCACGATTACTCACTTTGAATTGATCATGAGCAATCGTGGCTTTACCGTCCCCTGCGAGGAATCCTATACGGCGATCGAAGCACCCAATGGCGAACTGGGGTTCTACATCGTCGGGGACGAAAG
>JAYGDH010000308.1:0-22954 GCA_046583055.1 Pirellulaceae bacterium
GACTGATCGGAACAATCACAAAGGCCTGCATATCCTGACGCAGGATAGGTCCTCCCGCTGACAGGTTGTGGGCAGTGGAACCGACCGGCGTACTAATAATAAGACCGTCGCAACTATAGGTAGTTGCCCATTCCGAGTCAACGTAAAGATCAACGTCCAGCAGGGAAAAGGGGGCCCCCCCGAGGACGGCGACTTCGTTTAAGCCCAACTGAGTTAAACGAGGTTGGCCATCCCGTTCCACGGTACACTGGAACATCAAATGTTCCACCACCTCACATTCTCCATTGATCAACAACTTCAGCGCGTCGTTTAATTCAACTGGTGAAATTGCTGCCAGGAAACCCAACCTGCCCAGATTGACTCCAAGGACCGGCAGTTGGTCCATTTGCATCTGCCTGGCTGCCCGCAAGATTGCTCCATCTCCCCCCAGGACAATGACTAGATCCGCCTCAACATCCTGGAAAGAACGCTGCAAGGAAAAATCTTCCCAGAGAATATCCAGGTGTTTGGCCAGCACCGGCCGCAGGGTATCAATCTGCTGACAGACGCGTTTGTCCGTTTCCGCACCCAACAGAATGGCACGAGGCCGGACCCGTCCCTCACTGACCCAGGCGGGTGTCTTTAACGGTGCATCTTCTGTGTCACGATTCATAACTGACAACACCTAATTACTCGGTCAGCTCAGCATCAGAAAGTCTTCTACGTTCAGCCATTTCCTGGCAGGCACGAATGATACCTGCGTCATTCAACCCCAGGTCAGCGAGCAATTCTTCACGATCACCGTGCTCGACAAATTGATCCGGGATCCCCAGTCGCTGGACATACCTCGTGTCCAGCTGTGCCTGATTTGCAAGCTCCAGCACGGCACTGCCAAACCCACCCATGAGGGCCGCCTCTTCGACGGTAATCACAAAGGGCGCGGTCCGCAGAGCACGTCCGATCAAATCCTGATCCAGTGGCTTGGCAAACCGTGCGTTAATCACGCCCACGTCCATTCCTTGCTCGCGCAGCTGTTCACTCGCCTGAACACATTGAGGCAACAGTGTTCCCAGGCAAATAATCATTCCATCATCACCCCAACGCAGGATCTCGGCCTCGCCGATCCTCAGGGGAGCGTGCGGGCGTTCGATCTCCATCGCGGCAGCTTTTGGATAGCGAATACTGCACGGTTGCTCCGAACGCAAGGCAAGGTCGAGCATGGCTGGCAAATCTCGAGCATCCCCAGGAGCCATGACCACCATATTCGGAAAAACTCTCATGTAGGCCAGGTCGTGAGTACCATGATGGGTCGGGCCATCCGGACCGGTAAGCCCGGCACGGTCGAGCATGAAAGTAACCGGCAGGCCCTGCAAAGCAACTTCCTGGAAAATTTGATCGTAGCTGCGTTGCAGGAACGTACTGTAAATATCAACGATGGGACGCATGCCGGACTTGGCCATGCCGGCTGCAAAGGCGACCGCATGCGATTCGCAAATCCCGGTGTCAAAGAAACGATCCGGGAAGGCATCTCGAACCGCCTCAAGCTTATTCCCCTGGCACATGGCGGCTGTCAGGACCGCCACGCGGCCATCCTTCTCGATCTGCGAAAAAATCGCCTCGCTGGCATAGTGCGTATACGTTTTACTCGCGGCCGCGAGCTTGACATTGGCAACCCCGTTCTCGTGTTCAAAGGCAGGAGGCGTATGAAAGAAAGCCGGATCCTCTTCCGCCGGCTTAAAACCATGCCCTTTTTCAGTGACCACGTGCAGCAAGACTGGACCTTCCAGGTCCTTGACCATCTCCAGGTACTTTCGCAACAACTGAATATTGTGACCATCGATTGGCCCGATATACTTGAATCCCAGCTCTTCAAACAACATGCCACCGTGCATACCGGCCTTGATCGCCTCTTTCAGCTGTGCAAAGAACCGCTCTGCCGGATCACCGAACAGCGGTACCTTGTTCAATATCTTGCTGACATCACGCTTCAAACCCGTGTAGAGGGATCCCACGCGAAGCCGGTCCAGGTAAGAACTGAGACCACCGACCCGCGGACAAATTGACATCTTGTTGTCATTGAGCACCACCAGCAGCTTCTTCTTCAACCCTCCCATGTTATTCATGGCTTCGTAAACGATACCGGAAGGAAAGGCCCCGTCACCGATCACGGCAACCGCTCGACGCTCCTCCTGGTCCATCAGGTCATCAGCCACTTTCATACCAAACACAGTGGACAGGCTGCAGCCTGCATGGCCGGTCATGAAAAGGTCGTATTCACTCTCCCCAGGGTTTGGATAGCCCATGAGCCCATTACGGGTCCGCATGGAAGCAAACTCGTGATAACGGCCGGTCACAAGCTTGTGAGGATAGATCTGGTGCCCCGTATCCCAGATCAACCGGTCCCTGCGGAAATCGAACACGCTATGCAGTCCCAGGCAAAGTTCGACAACACCAAGATTAGAAGCAAAATGGGCAGTCCGCTGATTCAGCAGGGAACAGAGCGCATCACGAATTTCGTCGGCCAACTGCGTAAGTTCAGCGACCGTCATGGTGTGCAGGTCCGCGGCAGATTCGATACTGGATAACAACGGATGCATCTGCCTAGCTATTCCTTTCTAACACGTAGTGTGCCAACATTTCCAATCCCTGCGCCCGCTCTCCAAATGGTTCCAATGCCTGGCACGCTTCCTCGATTAGAAGTCTGGCCCTGCGTTGGCTCTCCTTCATTCCCAGCAATCCAGGAAACGTCAGTTTCTGGTGATCATCGTCTTTTCCTGTTCGCTTACCCAGGTTATTTTCATCTCCACAGAGGTCCAGCAGATCGTCTGTTATCTGGAAAGCCAACCCCAATTTCTCCCCATACGTATCCAATCGCTGGTGTTGTTCATCGCTTGCCCCACCCACCAGGGCACCCAGTCGCATGGAAACACGAAACATTGCTCCTGTTTTCCGTGCATGAATCGATTCCAACAGGTCCAGGTCAGCAGGCAAGGATTCGGCTGCCAGGTCATCTGCCTGCCCACCGACCAGGGCACAAGCTCCGGCTGCCCGGGCCAGTTCGCTGCAACAGCGGACAACAATCGATGGTTCCGCACCACTCGTGGCCAGCACTTCAAACGCCTGCGCCAGCAGGGCATCGCCAGCCAGGATTGCCGTGGCTTCACCATACACCGTGTGGCAGGTCGGTTGCCCACGCCGTAAATCATCATCATCCATGGCAGGTAGATCATCATGTATGAGTGAATAGGTATGGATCATTTCGACAGCGCAAGCAACCGACATGGAAACTTGACTAGACTCCCCGCAGACCTCCGTGGCCATTAACACCAGCATCGGGCGTAACCGTTTGCCGGGCGCCATCACGATATGGCGAATCGCATCCTGTAACGAATCCGGACACCCATCCCCATAACGCGTGAAATCATCCAACGCCCGGTCAATCTGGTCGCCATATTTCTGCGCATACTCGGGAAATGTCGAAGCACTTGTTGGAAGCATGGGATCGTTTTACCACCCGGTCGTCGTCCAGGACCGTTCCAGAATTTCCCGTAAACATATGATTACGTGACCAGTTCCCAGGGTCCCGACAACGCCGAGACCACCTGATCCACGAAATCCATTCTAAAACAGGCTTCCGGAGACGTCTACATCTCCCTCGTCTTCCGCGGAATCTGTCTTTTTTTTCGCCTGAGAAGACTTGGGACCCGATCGCCGTCGACTTCGTGTCGTACGCTTCTCCTCCAACGTCAGATCCCCCTCATCGAACGATTCCGTCGTTGGATTTCCATCTTCATCCACGGCGGTCAGCAACTGGATCTTCCGTTCCGCCACGGAGAGTGCCTGGTGACACGCCTTGAGATTCTTAATTCCTCGCTCGTACAATTCCAGCGATTCGCTCAGCCCCAACTGACCGGCCTCCAGGTCCTTCACAATTTGTTCCAACTGCTCCAGCGCCTCCTCAAACGACACCTGCTGGCTGGCTGGTTTGCCTGTTTTTTTCTTACCCACCTGACCATCTACTCCTTCCAGGGTTACTCTCACTACTCGTTCGGCTTGGTCTCTTCCACACGACTGATTACTGTGCCCTTGCCAAGCCGGGTATTAATTAATTGCCCGGCCCCCAGCGACGTGGCATCCGTGACAACGTCCCCGACTGGTTCCAGTCGCGTTACGCTATATCCCCGCGACAACACTCCCAGTGGACTCAAGGAGTCCAACTGCGAGGACACGCCTCGCAGCTTATCCTGGCAACGGGTCCAGCAATCTAACAGTGCGCGTGCCCCGCGCCGCTCCAGGTCGTCTAACTGCTGGCTCAACAATTCCAGTCGCTCACCAGGTCGCCTGAGGACACGGCGTTCCGACAATGCCAGCAGGCGATCCCTTGAAGCCGACAGGTGATGCTTGAGTGCATGGGACATTCGCTGCTGATCCGTCACCAGCCTGGCCTTGAACTCTGCGGCCGCTGGCACGATACGCTCTGCCGCCTCGGTCGGAGTCAAGGCTCGCAAATCGGCGACCAGGTCACAGAGCGTAACGTCAATCTCGTGACCGACGGCGGAAACCACGGGAAGTCGGGATGCAAAAACAGCCCGTATGACCGGTTCCTCGTTAAAGCACCACAAGTCTTCCAGGCTACCACCACCGCGCGTCACCACCAGTACATCCGGGGCCGGTTGCAGACGGTTGGCCATTTCAATGGCTGTCGCAATTTCCTGGCTCGCACCTGCCCCCTGGACTCGACAGGGTAAGACCAGGACCTCGGCTATGGGCCAGCGACGTCGCAAGACCTCATAGAAATCACGGATCGCTGCTCCCGTGGGACTGGTAACCACGGCAATGCGACCGGGATAGGAAGGCAAGGATTGCTTATGAGTCGCCTCGAACAAGCCCTCGGCTTTCAGCTTGTCGTGCAAGGCTTGGAAAGCCTGCTGCAAGGCCCCCAGGCCCATTGGCTCAATCTTCCGGACAATCAATTGATAGCTGCCACGCGGTGGATAGACATCGATCTGGCCATGACAAAGTACTTCCAGGCCATCATCCAGATCAAATGACAGGCGACTGGCAACACCCTTCCAGATGACACCTCGCACTTGGGCATCGGCGTCTTTGAGGGTGAAATAGACATGTCCCGAGCGAGGCCGGGCCAAATCGGACAATTCGCCACTGACCCAGATCGCGGGAAATTCACTTTCCAACTGCCCCTTGATTCGACGGGTCAGTTCCGTGACCGACCAGACCTCCTGAGCTGGGTCGCTCGCTTCACCAGGTTCCATTTCACCAGGTTCCATGTTGACGTCTATCCCATTCATCGCGATTTCCCCTCGCCTTGATCAGCCGGCAGGGACAAAACTGGATAACAACATTCCAGAAAATTTACCAGACGTTGAGCTGTCTGGATATCCACCTGCTGCCGCGACCATTCCCTGGAACTGCCAACCACCACTAGGCCGCCTTGCGAACCATTTCTGAACGTGGCCGAAACGACTGCTGGAATTTGCAACGACCGCCTCGGGTTGCCCAGCCTTCGGCCATCACGGTGAGATTATTAAGCAACGCCTGTACCTGCTGGGCATAACATGCCAACTGGTTGCGATCCAATTTCCTGGGTATCCGGATACGCGGCCCAAAGATCGCACGAGCACGGCTAAAGGGCCGTGGTATCGCAAACTGGTCCCACGCCTTGCCAATACGCCAGGGACGGTCATGGCCAAACCCTGCACAAACCAGTGGCATTCCCAGTTTGGCGGCCAGGTAAACCGGCCCCTGGGCCATTTCCCGGCGTGGCCCCAGGGGGCCGTCGGGGGTTATCCCCAGGTTCACCTTCCCCGGTTCTCGCAGCATGCGTCGCAAAGCCGACACAGCACCTCGACGCGAGGACCCACGAATTGCTGAAAATCCCAGGAACCTTCCAGCCTCGCGAAGAAACTCGGCGTCCTGGTGCTGACTCAAAAGCATCGTGATACTGCAATGCCCACGCAGGGAGACCGGCAACAGGATATATTCATGCCAGAAGAGGTAAATACATGGTTCGGCGTGATCTGGATGAGCCGGATCTACCAGGGGATCGTAGAAAGCCATCTGGGCATCCATGGTTCTCATCCAACCACGCATCAAGACCGAGGCCATTAAGCCCCCTGTCTTTGCCAAGCATTTATAGCTTTTGAATATTCTGGTCATTATTTTCAGCTGCCATTGCTGGCGTCACGCCACGGGCCATTCACCCTGAAATACTTCTGTCGCCGGCCCGGTCATGTAAACATGCTGATCTTCCTCTGCCCAGTGCAGCTGCAGGTCACCACCGAGCAAGTGATTGAGGATCTGCCGTTCCGTCTTACCGGTCAAGACACCGGCCACGCACACCGCGCAGGCCCCGGTACCGCAGGCCCACGTTTCCCCGGAACCACGTTCCCAGGTGCGTTGCCTGACCTCGGTACTGGAAAGCACCTCGACAAACTCGACGTTTACCCGAGCAGGAAACTGGGCTGCCCGCTCGATCTGTGGCCCCACCTGCAACACGAGTTCATCCGTCAATTTCTCGACGAAAGCAACACAGTGGGGATTTCCCATCGAAACACAGGTCACCTCGAGATCGTGTCCCGCCACGGACAACGCCTGGTTGACAACAGGAGAGCCTGTCCAGGTCGTCGGGATCTTTTCGCCGTCCAGGATCGGTTGCCCCATGTCTACCCGGACCTGTTCAACCTGCTCGTGTTCCACCACCAACTGGACAGACAGAACACCAGCCCCCGTTTCGATCTGCAACTGGTCTCCCTGGCAATGGCCATGGTCAAAAACATACTTGGCAACACAGCGAATACCATTTCCACACATTTCCGCTTCCGAACCATCCGCATTAAACATTTGCATTCGCGCATCTGCACATTCGGAACGATGTATCACAATCAGTCCATCAGCACCCACGCCAAAATGGCGATGAGAAATCTCCCTGGCCAACCCGGGCAGGTCGGCGGGTACAGGCTCTGTAAAACAGTCCAGATAGATATAGTCGTTTCCCGCGCCATGCATCTTGATAAATCGCATCTGGTTTTAAATCCTCGCTCCCCGAGCCGGGCTTCTTGAACCGGGGTCTTTATAAGGCGCCTACCCTTGAACGTCCAGCCGTTTTCCGGCCTCTCGATCCTGGCCTCGTGGCGACGGAGACATATCATCTTCAGCGATCTTTTCATCTTGATGTTGCTCAGTGACAATCGACGCGCGCTGGTCCTGTCCCTCGGTGACATTCAGGCCTGACTTAAGCTCGGTTACCTGTTCGGATTCAGCAGACAACTGGAGTTGATCTTCCTCTCGAACCTGCCTGGCCTGTCGCTGAGGGTCTGGCGGATCCAGTGCTCGCGAACCCTGCATGGCCGCGTTACCGGACAAGATAATGCGCATGGGATCGACCATTAATCACCACCTCCCGTCCGTGGCAAACGCTCGATCAACTCCACACGCGGACGATTCAGATCATTCAGGATATTCTGCATGGTCTCATCCAGTTCAGGAAACGCACTGCCATTGATCTTGGGTTTATCCAGCGTGCCAACCACCTGGATCTTGAGCAGGTTACGGCTGGCCTCTGCCAGCAGGGAACTGATGATAGGAATGCGCAAATCGTTGCGCCCCACCAGCGTGTAGAAGCTCAGGTTGATCTTATTGTCGAAATCCAACCAGCCATTTCCTTCCAGGCTGATCGCATCCCCATTGAATTGGATCCGATCCATGTAAATACGATCTGACTGGATACGATAACTGATATCACTGGAGGTAAAGGCTGTCGTATCCGGTGGCCGCACGCTCACCAGACTCAACAAGGCGACCATCAGCGGCACTTCGTAGATATCGGCATTTCTCAAGCGAATGGCACCTCGACCAGTCCAGGTATGAATTCCGGCAGTTGTCCCCTGCAACTGCAGCGTGGCATCGGCCTTACCGGAAACCTTGGCATTCACACCCCGTTGATTAAGGATATAAGCCAGGTCACCCTGTTGCAGCGCACCCTGCAGGAAAAACCTTGCGTTCGCACCGGTAATTAACTGCGCGTCAAGCACGACACGACCACCCAGCGACTTTGCTGTCAGATTTCGTGGTTTTCCTGACTTGGCCTGTTGCTGCGACCAGGCGCCAAAGAGTACCTGTCTCGAATCAATCCAAAATGGTCCTTGCAAATGCGTGAGTTGCTCCTTGCGAAAATACAACGAGTCGACATCCAGTTCTCCGCGACTCCGAAAACCGTCCTGGTCATAGAGACCAAACAATCGCACCCCGCCATAAATATGGTCCAGTCGCAAACCGCTATGCATCGTCGCACCGGCAACCTCAACATTCATGTCCCACTGGGCATTCAGCTTCCGATCCTTTTCGGTGGCCTGGGCCAACTGCAGTTGCCCCCTGAGCATCATCGGACCGGTAACATTTAGCTTCGCCAGCGAACGGCGCAGCGGCTCCGGCAGAGCCGCCAGTAACTCGTGATCAGCCAGTAAATGATCCACCGTCAGGTTGGTTATTTTCACATCCCAGGGGCTGTTCTGCGGAAAAAAACAAGTTCCATCAAGCTGGATCACTGATTTACCATGCTGCCCTCGCATCCCGGTCAAACCTATCTGTCCGTTGCGATAATTAAACATGCCCGTCACGCGATCAACACGATAAGGAAACCACTTGGGTTTCACCATCAAGCCGGGATCGGTCGCATAAACCTGGCGAGGTAGTTTTTGCCCCTGGATGGCAATTTCCGGCTTCCCGTCCGGACCCGGGTGTCGCAACTGGACAGTCAACCGATCAAGCGTCCCCTGGGGCTGCAGGTCCTCCCAGACCCGTCCGATCCTGGGGTTCATCTGCGTAATCGCCTCTCGCAAACTCGTATCCAGGGGCACGTCCGTTGCGATCACGTTCAATACCAAGGAGCCTTTTTTATCTTTCTCTTGCTGCCAGCTACCGGTGCACTGGACATAAGCACCCCCACTATGCCCGACAATTTCCTGGAACTTCCAGGTTCCGTCCTGACCTGCAAGACGCCCCCGGATCCGATTGATCGAATAGGGAAACTTCTCGGGTTTGATTGAACACTCATTCAACTCAAGATCAATTTGCCGATGCAACAAGCCACCGTCTTTTGCGTCACGTTCAAACCTGGCTCGGTGCAGCGTAACCATTCCTGTCGGACGTAGTGAAACAATGGCATTCCGCGCGCCTTCATCCAGGGCATCCAGCAGGGGGGCGTCAAGCGGGATCGGTCCCGCGGTGGAAATTTCCACCCAGCCGCTGGTAAATTTTTCCGGATCCTCGATGCGACCATCCATGCGTACCAACTGGCCGTGAGCCGTCGCCTGGAATCCATCGATTACCAGCACACCATCAGCCCACTGCACCAAGCCGCGACCTTCTTCCAGTGGATAGGGAAAACGATCGTAAACAAAGGAAATATCCTGGCACTGAACCTTCAGGTCCGTATGGATCTCATCCGCTTCACGCTGCAGCGTGAGATCAACATCCACGTGTCCACTGGGAGAAAATCGGTCGTAAGCATGACGCCACTTCGGTGACAACTTATCCGCCAACGATCGATTCAATGTCAATTGCTCCAGTTCCGCATGCAACCGCCAGGGCGACGTTTCCAACAAACCCTGGCTGCGAAAATCGCCGGTCATGCTCGCCGTCCCGCAGCGCCCCTTGAATCGACTAACCTGGATCCCTTCTGAATCAACCTTTACCATGGCCTCGATATCGGTAACCGGGTAGGGCAATCGCTGGTCTTGCACGTAACCCTCGGTCACATTCACCTGCATCGCCACCGCCCAGGTCGTTTCCTCTGCCGTAGCCCCCGCGGTATTCACCTCTGGCTGCGAACTCCGCACTATCCACTGGACATCCGAACGACAACGGAACTCCAGTTCCGCGGGCCAACTCCAGGGTAATTCCCAGGGGAGCGAAGACAAATTGACAGAGCTAAAACGCCATGATTCGATCGTACCGCTTGCCTGCCATTGCCCGGTCGCTGGAGAAAACTCCCCGACCAGCTTCAACTGCTTGAAGCGATCGCTGGAACAACCACCCTGGAACCGGTAACTGGCTGTCGGCTGACGGTCCCCAACCCGGATGACGCCAGGCTTCTCCTCGTCACCCGAGCTTAATGATCCCTGCACATGCTCCAATACCAGGACCGCTTCCTGCTCCCGCAGAAGATCCCAGCAACGCAGCGTGGTTGCCTCAATATCGATGGGTGGCAACACCTGCTGCGAGGATTCAACCGAGGCTCGAGGAAACAACCAGGATCCATTCGAGAGCCGACAGGTTTCGACCACTGCACGACGAACGATCAATCGTTCGATCACCAGGTCCTGTTGCAGCAAGCTCGACAAATCCGCATCACAGTGAATCTCCAGCTCGTCTATGAATACCGTGGATCGAGCCATCACTGGCTCGTCCCGAACCTCGTCAGCCACGGAGGTACTGACTGACACACCGCTCAGTAGGATTCCCTTACCCGAGATACGACGGGCTGACTGGACTTGAACCTGGCAATCGCTGAAACGTGTTTTCAACAGCGCCTCGGCTCGTATGCGAATCTGGTCATCCAGTTCATCAAAGAGCATATATCGACCGGCCACCAACATGGCTGCCAGCAGGAGTCCCAGCAGGGCGAACCAACGGACCGTGCGATGAAACCTTGATCCTGCAGGTTGCAAATCAGGTTGTGGCTGAGCAGGCTTGCTCATCATGGACCTCCTTGTCCAGAAACCACGAACCGAGTGCCACAGCTGCCAGGATCAACAAGGTGACCATGGCTGGCTGACGATAACGCAGGGAGCTCACGAAAATCATGTGCAGGAACGTAAAATAAATCGCGGGCAAGGCACACAGCCACGTTCCCCAGCCGGCCCGTCTCTGCTGCCATAACCCCAGGCCTGCCAGGCCAATCATGGGCAAGTAACTGAACATCATGACCAGTCGCATGGAAAGCTTCTTCCCGGGGTCCGCGTTAGGCCAGACGTTCCACATCCTGACCAGCTTGGTGCCCATTAATTGCAATACTCGCCCCGGATGCTGACGCGCCCAATCGATTGCCGCCTGCCGAAATCGACGATCCAGGCGCGATTCAAAAGTCCCTGGCAAGGCCCCCGCTGATGCCGCCTCAGCGGCTTGCTGCAACCGTACCATCGGTAATACGAAACGCATGTCACTGGCACCCGTTGCCCGTGGATTCAAGCCATCGTAAAGACTGGCACCGACCTGCAGAGTCGTCGGTACGAACTGGCCCGTTACCTGGTAATTTCGGACCCACCAGGGCATCAGGACCAAAACCGTACTGGCCAACATCAGACCGCCAATGGCAACCTGCCGTTTTTTTTGCGACACAGAAACAAGAGCCACCACGATGCTGAAAGCCGTAAACAAGAACCAGCTGGGACGGATCAAAACCCCAATTCCCGCCGAAGCTCCCCCCAGTAGCGCCCAGGCCAGCAGCGATCGCGATGAATCACTGCGAACCGCTTGGAGCCAACAAATCAACTGCAGCAACATCCAGGGACAAAACGGAGCCTCGGTCAAGACCAGGCTCCCCATTACAATTGAGCCGGGATACAGCGCAACCAGGATGCCGGCAATCAAGGCCACCTGAGCACCAAACAACTGGGCTGCCAGGCACCCCGCCAGGATCACCGTAACCGTTCCCCAAAGTGCATTCAAATGCCTCGCCATCAGGACCGGAACATCCTTGCCCAGGACGGCAAACATTCCTGCCAGCATCAGCGGATAGCCGGGAGTACGAAATATCTGGGCAGTATCATCACCATAACGATAAGGTTGCCCCTCCAGGATCTGCAGGCCCAGCACCCAGTAGGCATGACTGTCTCCCTCGAATTCTCCGAACGCATGCGACGCGTGCAGTTGCGACTGCCAGTAGCACCCGACACCACTTCGCACCAGAAATGCAACCACGATCGTGGCCAGCCACATCGAGAGATAGAGTTTGCGTGACGCCATGAACTGTCCCAACGGCTCCCCTGACCCCCTGTGCTGACAAGACCACCCTGACAAACGAACCAACCGTGGCTGCACAGCCCGAACGTATACCCATGCAAATTCCATGAGGAACAACCTGGGACCCTGTCTGGAGTCTGCAAAGATTAGGCCAGTTCGGCACTTAGGGTCAAGCCGGATTCGGCTACCAAACAACCGCTAGCAGCATGGCTCTTCTGCCCACAACAACCAAGATCATTCTGGAAAGAGTCGCCGGCCAACCGTGCCAAGCAGGTTACCCATAATGACGACAGCTGGTCGATCGACTGTAAAACTCAATGCTTGCCCCACCGAGATAAGTTCCTTTCAATTCCTCGGTCTAAAATAGCATCCTGCAGAAAACACGTTGAAATCAGCGTAACCTATAGAACTACCGTGCTTTATGAGCTCGCCATGCCCTCCAATGCAGGGCGTCAAGAGAAATGCTAGCAGAGCGGTATAGGCCCAGATTTGTTTTTTTCGTATCCTGACCAGACAACTGCTCGATCTGGGTAGCAATTCACCTACTCCATTTCCCTATACTCATTGGCTAAAACAATTATGATTCCAAATCGCAACAAACTGATGACCGCTAGTTTCCTCACGCTAATTGCTGCTGGCGTCGGTTTTTCCATTCGAGCTGCCATTCTGGGAGACTGGTCAGCACAATTTGGTTTTACCAAGCAGGAACTCGGGAGTATCACTGGGGGTGGATTAGTCGGTTTTGGCATCACGATCATTGCTTGCAGCTTCATTCTGGATAAGGTGGGTTACAAACCGATCCTGATACTGGCTTTTCTACTACATGTCCTTTCCGGCATTGTTACCCTGGCCGCCACACCAGTTTTCGAGTCCATGGGTCGCGAGGCAACGTTCACATGTCTCTGGTGGGGCATGTTCCTTTTTGCACTAGCCAATGGACTCTGTGAGGCCGTTATCAACCCGTTAATCGCGACTATTTATCCCAAGAAAAAAACCCACTACTTGAACATCTTGCATGCAGGATGGCCTGGCGGTTTGATCCTCGGCGGGGTCTTTGCTTACCTGTTTGCTGGGAGCGGAGCCGCAATCACCCAGTTACGTTGGGAGATTCCCATCATCCTGTTCCTGATCCCCACGCTGATCTACGGATGGCTAACGCTTAAAGAAGAATTCCCGCAATCGGAAGCTAGTTCTGCGGGTATCAGTCTCCGTGACATGTTGGTCGAACTGGCCTCTCCCATTTTACTGCTCCTGTTTGTCCTGCATGCCCTGGTTGGTTACGTTGAACTGGGTACCGACGCCTGGATTACCAACATCATGGAAAACGTGATTTCGGGGAAGGCGATTCTACTGTTCGTCTATACCTCGACACTGATGTTTATCCTGCGTTTCTTTGCCGGACCGATCGTGGAACGCATTAATCCTATCGGGTTATTAATGATCAGTGCGGCCCTTGGGGCCATTGGCCTTTACCTCCTGGGCAGTGTTACCACGGGTGCCCTGATCCTGGTGGCAGCAACGATCTACGGTCTTGGCAAGACGTTTCTCTGGCCCACGATGCTGGGAGTCGTTGGCGAACGTTTCCCACGCGGCGGTGCCGTGACAATGGGTATGATCGGTGGCATTGGCATGCTCTCTGCTGGCCTCCTGGGCGGACCGGGGATCGGCTACAAACAGGACTACTATGCCTCCCAGAATCTCCAGGCTAATGCAGCCAGCACCTACGAACTCTACAAGGCAGAGAAGGAAAACAGCTTCCTCTTCCTGCCAGCCATCACCGGACTCGACGGGGCCAAGGTCGGCGTCGTCACCGAACGGGATCCGAAATCTGGCAAACTGGCTTCGGCAACCACCCTGACAGCCGATTACACGTTGAAGGCTGAACAAAAGCGGCTTGTCAAAGAAGACGGAAAGGACGACGAGACCAAGACGCTTTATGACTGGTGGAACAACAAGGCCAAGCCAACCGCCAAGGCGGACGCCGAGTTTATTGACAAGGCGAATATCTACGGCGGCACCATGGCCCTCAAGTGGACCGCCGCGGTACCGCTCAGCATGTTCGTCGGCTACCTGGTTCTGTTCCTCTACTTCCGGTCAACCGGTGGCTACGTGGCCGAACACCTGGAAGCTCTCGACAGCGGGGCAGGGGATGCCCCGTCCGAGCCAGCAGCAACAGGTGATGGTGGCGACACGGATGCTGCTTCGACTGGAGATGGAGAAGAACCGGCAGCCGAGTAGCATTGATTATTAATGGTTTTCACGAGGGCGAGTCAACCAGAGTGACTCGCCCTCTTTTTTTGCGCGGACAGATCCAGGCAAGGACTGCACCTCGCTCCCTGCCACATCTCGCACCATGTCAGCCAACCGTTGCCACTGCTCGCTTCCCATCGACTGGCGTGGCCAGGACTGTCGTTTCCAAATGGCCACGAACAGTTCTTGCAGCAATAGCTGCTGCTCGGTAGCCAATGCCTGACAGTCAATCCGCACCTGTTGTTGCTGGTCGTCCTGCTGATACTCAACACTCTGCTCCATCAGGTCATCTGTCAACAGCTCGAGCACTTGCTGGACCTCGGCAGCTCGATCGCCTAACCGTAGCAGGGCATCTGCAACACCCTCGTTGAATTCCTGCTTGAGCTGGGGCAACAGTTGTTCACGAATCCGGTTGCGAGTGTACTGCAGATCCTGGTTCGTATTATCCCTGCGAAAGGGCTGATCCAGCGATTCCAGGTAATCGATCACATCGCTGCGGTGACAGCGGAGCAGGGGACGCAGCAAGGCCACACCATGATCCAGTTGACGCACACGTGGCATGCCAGCCAGCCCTGCCAGGCCAGTGCCTCGCATGATGCGATGCAAAATCGTTTCCACCTGGTCGTCCGCCGTGTGAGCAAGAACCACGAAACGCGCCCCGGTTTCCCGCGCACTCTCAAGGAGGAAATCATACCGTTGATCCCGGGCAGTCTCTTCGTTGCGTGGCTGATCTTCATCGGCGCTGCCGACAAGGCAGGATAGCCGCAGCTGGCCGGCCAGTTCCTGGACAAAGGTGGCATCGGCATCGGCTTCCGGTCGCCAGCGGTGATTAAAGTGTCCCACCACCAGTTGACCTTT
Organism: Pirellulaceae bacterium; assembly: GCA_046583055.1. Lineage (GTDB taxonomy): Bacteria > Planctomycetota > Planctomycetia > Pirellulales > Pirellulaceae > JAZADA01. The sequence continues at coordinate 15,070 of JAYGDH010000308.1, forward strand.
TCCTGCTGTCTTCAAGGCACCCACTGCCCGTAGCAGGGCCACGCTGTCCGGCCCGCCGGAAACGGCCACCAGGACCGTAACGTCCTGCCATTGACTTGTGGGCCAGGCCCGGGCCAGGCTCGCCTCCAACGAATGGCTCATGGCATAAAATCCCTTGGGTATGGCTATCGGAATCCCTGGCCGGAAATGAAATCCGTTCACTTTGCCTTAATTTAGCGATTGCCGCGGATCAATGATATGCAGAGCTCAAGGACTCTGCTAACATACTGAGCAGTAGTTCAACTTCCCCGCAGTGGGCACGGATGAATTACCTTAACCAAATTAATTACTTTATTAAACTGAAAGATTGTGCCTGGGGTTTATCCCGTTGTGGAAACCGACAGGCAGTCCACGACCTAGTTGAGGTGGATAGTTACCAACGGGTATTCACGATACCCATGGATTCATTATTGAGCGAAATCACATGACGAATTGGCTGTTTACTCTCCTGCAAATACCAAGCAGGTTATTCCATTGTTTTCGACGACCCTACCAGTCGGTGATGATCCGACCTGATGGAAGTCAAACCACGCAACCAATTGCTCGCAGCGGCCATATCTGGGGACCTTGTGAAGAACGGGATCCGGACTATTTTTCAATCACAGCCTACGTAACGAGAAAGTTACGTGGCCAGAGGCGCCCAACCAAGCGAGTACGAAACAGCTAATCGTCACCCACTCTGAATCCACGATTCGTAACGACTACTTCACTGTTGCCCTGCTGGCAACCTGGACTGCGGCGGTTTACCGCGCTTCCAGCTGTACCTGACAAGTGCAGCACGGATAACGGGCTCTTGTGCAGCGAAATTGCTGTGCGTGGGAACTGGATTCGGAATTGCTCATTTCCGCAGCGACCGAGTCACCCCCCCGGCCCTTGAGAAAGAGAGCTGGAACCGTGCTAGACCCAAAACAAATCCTAATTGCCGTAGGTGCTGCCGTCGTGGCAATCGCACTCAATTGGCTGGCAGGTAAGTTACTGGGATTGCAACGCAAAAAGGCTGCGCAGGCAGCGGGACAGATCATCCTGGACCACGCTGACCAGGATGCCAAGAACCGGCTCCGAGAAGCCGAACTGGAGGCCAAGGAACAGATGATTCGCGTTCGGGCGGAAACAGAAAAGGAGATGGCAGCGTCACGCGAGGAGTTACGCGAGCGCGAACACACGCTCGACAAACGACAAGAAAGTGTTGATCAACAGGGCGAAGACCTTCGCAAGCAGGAGCAAATCGTTGAAAGTAACCAGCGACGTTTGACCGAACGCCTGGGCCAGGCCGACAGCCGCCGGGAAGAACTGGATAAACTGCTGGATACCCAGCGACAAAGCCTCCACGAACTAAGCAGTCTCAACCGGGAGCAGGCCACGGATCGGTTGCTGACACTCCTGGCCGATGAACTTTCGCAGGAAGTTGGCACCCTTGTTCTCAAGCATCATAAAGAGGTCAAGGAAGTCTGTGATCAGCAGGCACGTGACATCCTGCTGACGGCCATGCAGCGTTATGCCTCAGCTCACACCGCCGACAGTACGACCAGCACGGTAGATATCCCCAACGACGAGATGAAGGGACGCATCATCGGTCGCGAGGGACGAAATATTCGTGCCTTCGAAAAAGCAACTGGTATTGACGTGATTATTGATGACACACCTGGAGTCGTGATCGTGAGCGGGTTTGACCCGGTTCGAAGAGAAATTGGTCGGCAAGCGCTCAACCAACTCATCGCGGATGGCCGCATACACCCATCTCGCATCGAGGAAGTAGTCCAGTCCACGAGCAAGGAAATCGACAAGTTCATGGAAAAGAAGGGGGAGGAAGCCGCCCTGGAAGTTAACATCCTGGGACTTCCCAAGCCGATCATCGCCATGCTTGGACGTCTACATTTTCGCACCAGTTACAGCCAGAACGTCCTGCGTCATAGCATCGAGGTAAGCCACCTGTCAGGCATGCTCGCCGAGATGGTGGGCCTCAACGGCGATGTCGGACGACGTTGTGGCCTGCTGCATGACATTGGCAAGGCAGCGGACCATGAACTGGAAGGCGGGCATCCCAAGATCGGGGCAGACTTGTTGAAGCGACACAAGGAATCTGTTGAAGTCGTTCACGCGGCTTTTGGACACCACGACGAGATCATCACCGAGTATCCATACACGATGCTGGTCGCTACCGCTGATGCCTGTAGCGCTTCACGTCCGGGTGCTCGTCGCGAGTCACTGGAACGTTATATCAAGCGCATGGAAGAACTGGAGACGATCGCCAAGGGATTTTCCGGTGTGGAACAGGCCTTCGCAATCCAGGCCGGCAGGGAACTGCGTGTCCTGGCCTGTGCCCGGGAGACCAACGATCAAAGTGCCGCCAAGATTTGCCGGGATATCGCCAAGGCTTTCGAAGAGCAGTTGACCTACCCGGGCGAGATCAAGGTGACGGTCGTGCGGGAATCCCGTTTTAGTGAGATTGCCCGCTAGTCTGCTACGGCAACCACATTGCTCCGGCAACCAGCCGGCCTGCTGTGAAAGGAAGTGATCGTGCGAATCCTGATGATTGGCGACATTGTCGGCAAGCCAGGTTACCGGATGATAACCCATGGTCTACCCAAGCTAATCGCGGCCCACGAGATTGATCTCGTGATTGCCAACGCGGAAAATGCGGCGGACGGTTCCGGATTAACACCTGGCATTTACCAGACCCTGGTCGCTGCCGGCGTCGACTGCATTACCCTGGGAGATCACATCTATCGGCGACGGGAAATTGTGCCAACGCTGCAGATGGAAACCAATATCGTGAAACCTGCTAACTTCCCCCGCGAAGCTCCAGGCCAGTCGTGGGCAACCGTGACTGCCCGCAATGGCAAGAAGGTCGCTGTCATCAGCCTGCTGGGGCGCGTCTTCATGAGACCGGTGGACTGTCCCTGGCATGCTGCGGATCGTGTACTGGCCGAGATCCCGGCACACATCCGAACGATCATGGTTGATTTTCATGCCGAGGCGACCAGCGACATGCAATTGATGGGACGTTACCTGGACGGTCGAGTTTCCGCTGTCCTGGGAACACATACGCATGTGCCAACGGCAGACGAACGAATCTTACCGGAAGGAACTGCTTTCCAGTGCGATGTGGGAATGACCGGGCCGTACGAGAGCATCCTGGGGCGAAAGGTGAAGCCCGTGCGTCAAACCACGCTCTCGTTCCTGCCAGAACGGTTCGAAGTTGCGACCGAGGATGTCCGACTTTCCGGAACCCTGGTCGATACGCACCCGGTTACAGGCAAGGCCACGGCGATCCAACGCCTGATGGTTCACTGGAATGAACTGGCTGAATTAGCCGTTCCTGCTGAAAAAAACGACTCCGGGACTCACTAGATCCCGGCCCAAGACGACCAAATCGGCCTTGCTTGCTAACGCCGTTGTCGTTATTCTTTGCCAACTTTTCCCCAGAGAAATGTATGCATCGTGTCGGCAGCAACACCTACTAGACTGGCGAAATCCGAACGAATCGTCATGTTGCTAACCAGTTTCGGCTTGATCGGCTTACTCGGCCTGGCGGCTTTACTGGACCCGGATGAACGTGGATACGGAACCCATCAACAATTTGGATTGAGTCCTTGCTGGTTTATCGAACACTGGAACATGCGATGTCCATCCTGTGGCATGACCACGTCTTGGGCGCACCTCGTACGAGGAGAAGTAGGAAAGTCCCTGCGTGCCAACAGCGGTGGAACGGCCATGGCTTTGCTGGCCTTCTGGCTCAGCTGGTCCCTGCTGGCATCGGCCATGCGTGGTCACTGGATCGGAAGATTACCCGGAAACAAATCACACCTTATCGTAATGACCATCCTGGGCCTCACGATTGGCCTGGACTGGATTATTCGCTTGCTATGAACAGGAAATAATCATGAAACGGATTCGCTCAAACAACTGGCAATTGCCCCTTATCATGCTCTGCCTGACCTTACCTCTTGCCGGGTGCGGGGTACTGGCTCATAGCCTCTACGTGATCAAGGGCAACAAGGTGAAACCCGTTTATGATGGTCTGCGGGGCCAACGTGTGGCTGTCATCTGCATGGCCAGTTCACCCGCAGCCGGTCCCAATTCACCCTCTGGTATGATTGCTCGCGAGGTGTCCAACATCCTGACCCAGCATGTCGAGGGAATCCAACTTGTGCGGCAAGATGAGATTGCTGACTGGATTGACCGCAACCACTGGAATGAACTGAACTATACCGAACTGGGGCGCGGCCTCAAGGCAGATCGCGTGATCGCACTGGACATGGAGTCCTTTAGCCTAAGAGAAGGAAAAACGCTGTTCAAGGGACGCTCCACGGTGACCACGACGGTTTACGATCTGACGACAGACAACAGCATTGCTTACCAGGCCACGGCACACGACTTCATGTTTCCACAGAATGGTGCACGTCATTCCACGGAAGCCACGGAAGCCAGCTTTCGCAGGATGTATGTACGAGCACTTGGCCGACACCTGGCCAAGGCCTTTTACACCTACGACCTGCAGGAAGATTTCGCCTACGACGCCACCTCGATCGGGCGTTAAGGCCTGCTTTAGAGCTTCGGAGGTTTACGCTTGGGAGCGGGCTTCTTAAGCATTTGAGCCCGATCATTGGCCGCAGGTGCTGGGTTGTTGTTACCCCCGCCGTTTCCGCGCGGTCGTGGTGTCAGGTCGGTAAAGTCTTCGACCCATTTCCACCCAATCTGCTGATCCAGTTCACGTTGTGCGAGCAGTGCCCAGGGAGTACCGACATGCTCCTCCACAACCCGTGCCAAGTATTCCTTCGCCTTGTCACCCGTTTTGCTCAATTGGCTGCCCACGGTCAATTCGTCCGCTGGCTGAAGAATCCAGGTGTTGTTCTTGGGGTTCTTGAACTTGAGGCCACGCTTGGCCTTGGCAAGCATCGCATTGTAAGCCTCAGTCCGGGCCTTGACCGCCATCACGCGTCCCATGGCCAGGTCATATCCAGCCTGCCACCGAACGGAATCTTCCTCGGGACGGGCAGATTCACCTAGTTTCAATACCTGGTACAACTGGTTTACTCGCGGCTCCAGAATCGCTGCACCCTTTTGTGCCTCGGACAACATCGTTGAGAAGGTAGCTTCATCCCGCTTCACGAATCGCACCTGGGGCTCCGCCATCGGAGTCAGCCACGACTTGGCGGCCGCTTGCATCAACGAGGACCGCATCTTGTTTGTATTGATGCGACGCATGTATTCCTGAGAAGAAACGTAGTCCGGTTGGTACAACCGCATCCGCTGCGCATCAAAAAATCGTTTGAAATAAGCTGCATAGGCGGCGGTATCAGAACGTCGCAGGTCTTTTCCTACCCGGCGGTTCGGATGCACCGGGATGTACTGCCCACCGGTTTCAATCGTCAACCGCGTCAGGGCGAAGGGACCGAACCCGGAAGAGATCGGCGCCTGATCTTCACGACTGCCAGAAAAATGCAACTTGATTCGTTCCGGCAGGAATGATTCCGGTCCCTGGCTTACCTCTCCCCACTGGGCAGACTGATCAAACTTGGGATCAGGATCAACCCATTTCACCTGGGTGATTTTCCTGCCAAATGGTGCTGGCACACCAACCACGTAAACAGGAATAGCATGTCGATTACAGATCTTGATCGTTGGTTCCAGGCCACTCTGGTCATCACCTGCTTCATCTGTCACCACGATAAACATCACGTTTCGCTTCGGTTCCCCATCGGTCCCGGACTCACGATAACTCTTGAACTTGTTCGTCGACTTGTAGACTGCTTCAAAGACACGTTCGTGCCCAGAATCATCACGAGGAATGTTCTTCAGGGCATCCTTGATCTCGGTCAGGTTGTCCGTAGGATCACTGATGGGATAGCTAACCTGCCGGCCAAATGCCACCATCGCCGTCAGCAGCGGCTTGCTGGCCTGCTGCCGAAAAGCCGGGTTTCCCGCTGCCTGCAAGACACCCAATTCCTCATAAACCCGATCAAAGCGATCATAAATCGCCTGGCGTTCACGCATCAAACTCGCCGACTGATCAAAAAACCAGACCACCAGCGTGCGTCGCTCCTGCATGGACAACAGGATTTCATGAGTAATTCGATCAATCGCCCCGGTGGCCCCGCGAGTACTCTCACCCACGTAACCCTTGACAGGCAATAACTCGCTGAACTTAAGCCCGGTAGCAATTTCTACTTGCTGGTTCACGGGAATTTCACTAACCACGTCCGTGGTGATTTCCACCGGATTGGGAATCGCCGAAACTTCGGAAATCTCGGGAGCCTGCGATGTGGCCATCTCCGTATCCGCAAGACTGACAGCCCCGATATCAACCGTCGGCTGGTCATCAAAATAGACTTCCTCGTTGACCTTTAGCTCTTCGACCCGCTCGACTTCCGTCATGGTCAAATCGAGCCTCTCTTCCTCGAAGATCATGGGCCAAAGCCCTAAGCTAACCAACAGGAAGCAATGAACGACAACACTTGCTAAAAAGGCTGTAGAATCCCTGTCAAAAGGGGTTTCTTCCTGGCCGGTGTTGACTTGCCACCACGCTTGCAGTTTGGAAAACAATTTCACTTTCGACTCTCCTCTTGCGAATGCTGGTCCTCGTGATCGAAGCTTCGCCTCTCTGAAAATACCGCTCGTATGATTTAAGTCCTGCTACGGAAGGAGCTTGATGCCCCTCGAAGAATCACACCAGTTCTTATTCTTCTCCATTGCCGTAAAGAATGCAAGGGAAGCTATCAGCAATGCGGGCCCCTATTTCATTTTCCGCTTATTTCAGCTGCAAACTTCACCAATCAGCTGGAAATTGTCCGAAAAACCTCCCTGAAAACAGCCTCTTACTAATAAAGAACGTTCGAAGCACCCAAATGTACTCATTTCCCCCCCTAAATATAACTACCCGGATCCAGCCATACCGTATTGCTGAACCCCACTGATCACTCAGCCTCCCCCCCCTCGATTCGGTTCTATTTTGCTTATGCTTCGTTGACGTAAACTCTCACCGCTCCTAGTATGAAACGAAGTGGCCCGTTTACTGTCTGCCTTTGAATTTACCAGCCCCAGTCGACGCCAACCAGGAGTTACCTCTCATGTCCTCGACTTTCCATCGTGGCGGAAGTTTATTCACGATTCGACCTGCTAGCCGTTTCCCCGCCTACCTGCTGGTTGCGGCCTTATTGCTGGCAATCACTCCCGGTCCGATCGGTGCCCAGAACGCCAAGAAAGAAGATGAAGAAAAACCCAAATTGCCAGCACCTCAAAAGCATGTCCTGACCACCAAGGATGGGGTCACGCTCCACTGCTATTTCTACCCGGGTACTCGCAAGAAAGAATCCATCCCTATCATGGTGATCCATGGCTGGGAAGAACGAGGCTCCCAGTATGCCAAGCTGGCCCTTAGCCTTCAGCAAAAAGGGCACGCTGTCATCATCCCGGATCTACGTGGCCACGGCTTCAGCACCAAGCGTAAAACGCCCCAGGGATTCAAGACAATCCGTCGAGACCGCATGACCAAGCTGGACATGCTGGCCATGGTCCTGGACCTGGAGGCTTGCAAAAGCTTCCTGAAGAAACAAAACAACGCTGGCCTGCTCAACCTGGAACAACTCTGCCTGGTGGGGTCTGACCTGGGTGCCCTCCTTGCCCTGGAATGGTCCGTCCGCGACTGGAACGCACCAAGCCTCCCCTCGCTGAAACAGGGGCAGGATGTCAAGGCACTGGTCCTGATCTAACCAAGCCAGTCTTTCAAGGGTCTCTCGACACAGGCCGCGCTGACCCATCCCGTTGTCCGACAACTTTCCATGATGATTATCAGTGGAAAAGAGAACACCAAGGTCTACAGCGATACCCGTCGCATCTACAACCG
>JAYGDH010000387.1:0-4029 GCA_046583055.1 Pirellulaceae bacterium
GTCACGAGAGGCGGATTCATCCCGGGAAAAGCCCTCTGAATTGCCATGGTTTGGCCTATCACTGGTTGCCATCAGCAGTCACTGGCGGTCACAATGGTCACGTTATCTGGAAGTCGGCACCCCCTGGCCTGGCGTGCGGACTGCATCGAATCCGGCCACGACAGGAAACGACATGCAAGTAGAATTCAGCAAGCTGGCAAACGGAATTACGACGGAAACCGCTTTTGACGTCCTGGCCATCGCCAAGCGTCTCAAGTCCGAGGGCAAGAACGTGATTGAACTGGAAATCGGCGACAGTCCTTTTCCCACGACGCGATCAGCAGCAGCGGCGGGCATTGCGGCCATCGAGGCCGATCATTGTCACTATGGACCATCCACCGGTTTACCGGAATTCCGCCAGGCAACAGCGGACTATGTACAGCAACAATACCAGGTACCAGCGACGGCGGACTGCGTGGTAGCTGGGCCAGGCGCCAAGAACTTTGAAACGCTCTTCTGCGAGGCTTTCGTGAACCCGGGGGACGGCGTGCTGGTTTTCAGCCCATACTTTCCCACGTATATTCCGAACATCAACCGCCGGGGGGGGCGTATCACGTTCTCCAACCTGCGACAGGAACACAGTTTTCGACCGAACCTGGATGACGTGGAACGATTCCTGGATGAGGATCCGGCCCCCAAAGCAATTTTTCTCAATAGTCCTCACAATCCGACAGGTGGAGTCGCCACGCATGACGACTTGAAAGGACTGGCTGACCTCGTGCGAGGACGGAACGTGGCCGTGTTCTGTGATGAACCTTATGACCAGATGGCCTGGACCGGAAAACACCACTCGCTGCTGGCTGAAGAAGGAATGATGGAGCAGTGCGTAGCGGCCTATACGTTCAGCAAATCGTTTAGCATGAGTGGCTGGCGACTGGGCTTCACGGTCAGTTCCCCGGCCATTGCGCAGATGATTGCCAAGTTAACCAACACGGCGCTCTCCTGCGTGCCACCGTTTGTCCAGTTAGCTGGAGTGGCAGCCCTGCAGAATGACCTGGCCGAGCGGGACGAGAACATGGCAACATTCCGTAGCAAGGTGGAATTCCTGGCTGGCAAGCTGAATGAAATCCCGGATATCAACTGCCTCACGCCCGGCGGCAGTTTTTATGTATTCCCGGACGTCTCAGCGATCTGTCACCGTTACCACATCACGTCACACGGGCTGGCGATGTACCTCTTGCAGGCCGCCGATGACGAATTTGGCGTGGCTTGCCTGGGCGGCGAGTGTTTTGGTGAAGCTGGCGGTGGATTCCTGCGCTTCAGCTGTGCAGAACCGGACGAAAAGCTACAGGAGGCGCTCGACTTCCTGCCAGACGCCTTTCAACGCCAGGACCGCATCGAAGCCTTCCTGGCGGCCAACAGCGGTTACCAATTACCTGCAGACTACCAGGTCTAGCAACTCACCACGCGGGGAATAAAATAGTTTTCAGGCGTCATTAAGATCCCGGCAAACTAGCGAACCGGCCGCCAGTCCGGTAGCATGAAAACATAGGCTCTCAACCAACTATTCCTGTTCAGGAAGGCCCTTGGCGTGATAGACGTTACGGATATTGCCAAGCGTGTGATCAACAACGTGGAAAACGTGATTGTTGGTAAACGTCCGCAATTGATCCTGTCGATGGTCTCCTGGTTTTCTGAAGGCCACATCCTTCTGGAGGATGTTCCCGGGGTGGCAAAAACCATCCTGGCTCGTGCCCTGGCCTGCAGTGTTGGCTGTGAATTCAAGCGGATTCAATGCACGCCTGACCTGCTTCCCACGGATATCACGGGGGCGAGCATTTTTCATCCGAAGACGACCGAGTTCGAGTTTCGTCCAGGTCCGATTTTCTCGCAACTGGTCCTGGCAGATGAAATCAACCGAGCTACGCCACGTACCCAGTCCGCCTTACTGGAAGCAATGGCAGAACGTTGCGTGACCATCGATGGAGTGACCCATCCACTCAAACCACCATTCCTGGTTCTGGCTACCCAGAATCCCATCGATCACGAGGGCACCTTTCCGCTGCCTGAAGCACAGCTGGATCGTTTCCTGATGCGTTTCAGCCTTGGCTATCCGAAGATGGACGAGGAACTGAAAATGCTGGAGCTACTCCAGCATCGACATCCCCTGGAAGACCTGCAGCCGGTCATCACGGTCGACGAGTTGCTGGCCTGCCAGGCGGCGATCAGGGACATTCACGTGGATGAGAAAGTTCGACAGTACCTGCTGCAGATCGTGCACGAAACGCGTGAGCACGAGGACCTGGCGCTGGGTGCCAGTCCCCGTGCCTCGATTGCCCTGTTCCGTACCGGGCAGGCCATGGCTGCCGTGCGTGGTCGTACTTTTGTGCAACCGGATGACATCAAACGCGTGGCCGGGCCGATCCTCAATCACCGCGTGATCCTGAAACCTGACAGTCGGCTGCGCAAGGTAACTGCGGAAGACATCATCAGCGATATCATTGCCGAGATCGCTGTTCCCACACTCTCAGCACCAGGTTAACAGACATGAAATGGTTTGTCGGAGCCGGACTGTTATTGCTGTTATCCCAGTTGATGCAATCCGACATGCTGGCTTATGCCATGTATACCCTGCTGACCCTGATGGTGGTTAGCCGTCTGCTGGCTCAATCCTGGATCCAGCACCTGACCGCTGACCGCAAATGCAATCGTTTGACTGCCGAGGTGGGTGAATCCGTGGTCGTTCATGTCACCGTTCACAACCGTGGCAAGCTGCCGGTACCGTGGGTATTGCTGGAAGACCTGTTACCTCAGCGGGCATTACACCGACCTCCCGCAAGCCTGGTACTCGATGGCAACTGCCTCCAGTTGTCAATGCTGCGATCCCGGCAATCCAAGACCATGAACTACCAGTTGCACTGTCACCGACGGGGCTATTTTCAACTGGGCCCTACGGTCCTGGAAACCGGTGACCTATTCGGACTCCACCGTCGCTACCGGGTCGGCAAGCATCCCCATTACCTGATGGTCTACCCCAAGATCATCCCGTTGGAGGGTTTTGACATTGCGTCCAGGCGTCCGATCGGAGAAGTCCGGATGTCCTATCGTCTCTATGAAGACCCCACTCGTATTGCCGGGATTCGCCGCTATGAAATTGGCGATCCACTCAATCGCATCCACTGGCGTGCCTCGGCAAGGACCGGGCAGTTACACAGCAAGATTTATGAACCGACGACGGTAGCTGGTGTCACCCTCCTGCTGGAGTTCCATGAGCAGGCCTATGATCCTGCTGACGAACCGGTACGTTCCGAGTTAGCCGTTACAGCGGCCGCATCAATCGCCTATGCGGTCCAGCAGATGGGACAGCAAATTGGTTTAATTTCCAATGGCCGTGACGCGGCGGACCGCATTCGGCAACAGGGTATTGATCGCGCTGCCATCACGCGTCAGCAGGCACGCCATGCTGCAGCCATGCTGGATGAAAGCGATCGGCTGAACCCGCTGGTCATCGACACGCGGCGTGAGGCAGACCAGATGCTGCGCATTCGTGAAACGCTGGCCCGCATCGAATTAAGTGACGGTCTGACGCTCCAACAGCTTGTCTCGGAAACGGTCAGTCGCATGCCACGCGATGCCTCGGTCCTGGCAATCCTACCGCAAGTGAACGACAGTACTGCCATCAGCCTGGGAAATTTGAAACAACGGGGCTATGCGGTAACCGCGATCTTAAACATTCACGATGACTACACATTTTCACATGCTTCTGCCAAGCTGCTGGCACAGGGTATCCCGGTTCATCAACTGAAGGATGAGGCGTCCATCCCCACTGTTTGCCAGAAATACCTGATGCGTTGAGCAGTGAACAGGAATGAAACGGACAAGAGCAGGCCCATGCAACGTCTCCAGAAAACACTCACTGACTATCTGGTGATCGCGATTACCCCGGCGCTGATCATGTCATTGATTGGCAGCCTGACATTTTTTCTGATCACCGTCTTCTACGACGGGCCCTTTGAAGGCCGCCTGCACTTTATCTGCGCGCTGTTCATC
>JAYGDH010000425.1:0-8070 GCA_046583055.1 Pirellulaceae bacterium
CGACGCTCTTCCGATCTACAACTGGCAGGGATTGAATAATGATAGACATCCCCCGTTCATTGTCCAGCAAGCTGCGGACCGGCAGACCGGGTTTCTGCGGATATCTCTCCGGGTTGATCCCCGCGGAAAACCAGCTCACGCCAGGAGCTCGTTAATGACTCGACCTGCCACGTCGGTCAGTCGGTAATCGCGTCCATTAAAGCGATACGTCAACTGCTCATGATCGATCCCCATCAGGTGCAGGATGGTGGCATGCAAATCGTTAACGCCTATCCGCTTTTCTACTGCCTTGTACCCGAATTCGTCGCTGGCACCATACTGGACACCACCCTTGATACCTCCCCCGGCCATCCACATCGTAAACGCATGTGGATTATGATCTCGCCCCATGCTCCCCTGGGAATCCGAAGTCCGGCCAAACTCGCCCCCCCAGACCACCAGGGTCTCGTCCAGCAAGCCTCGTGCCTTGAGATCTGCCAGCAGCGCCCCGATCGGTTGATCGACACTTTTTCCTGCAATACGATGATTGGCCCCGATATCGCTGTGGCCGTCCCACGGCACATCCGCCACGCCGCCACCCCCGCCATTGGTGCCGGCATAGAGCTGAACAAACCGCACCCCACGCTCCACCAGTCGACGAGCGGTAATACACTGCTTGGCAACTAATTCAGTTTCTTTCTGGTCGACCCCATAGGCCTTGTGCGTCGCCACGGATTCACGACTAACATCCATCGCTTCCGGTGCCGCGGTCTGCATTCGGTAGGCCAGTTCAAAGGATTCGAGCCTGGCTGCCAGGTCGGCCTCATGAGGCCGCAATTGCTGATGATGCTGATTCAGTTTCTTGAGTATATCCAGTTGGGTCCGCTGTTGTTGCTGAGTCATCCCCTGGGACCGTGCCAGGTTTGATATGGGTGTCTTATTACGTCCATCGATTGATGTTGGCTGAAACACCTTGGGCAGGAATCCCGGGGACCAGATCGGTTTACCGCCGCGCGGCATGGAACCATGCAGCACCACGAACCCTGGAAGGTTCTGATTCGGACTGCCCAGCCCGTACGTGATCCATGATCCCACGCAGGGTCGCCCCTGGAGAAACATACCCGAGTTCATTTCCAGCATTGCCGGTGTATGGTTGTTCGACTGCGAAAAGCAGGAATAGATAAACGCCATGTCATCGACATGCTGCGACATATGGGGAAAGATCTCGGACACCCAGGCGCCGGATTGCCCATGCTGCTGGAACTGGAAGGGCGATTGCAACACCTTACCACTCGTCGTAAAAAAGCCGGTCTTGGGGTCCGCGCCTGCCAGTTTCATTCCATTACGTTTCTTCAGCTCCGGCTTGTAATCAAACGTATCGACCTGGGACGGACTGCCGGGCATGAACAACCAAATGATGGCCTTGGCCTGCGGTGCGAAATCAGGTTGCCGTGTCTGCATCAAACGCGGTGCGTCCGCCGCTCGCACCCGCGACAACAGGCCCTCCTGCTGCAGCAGGCTCGTCAGCGCCAGCGAGCCGGCCCCCAGGCCAGCTTTCCTGAGAAACTCACGTCGGGATCGAAAATCAAAAGACGGTTGTCGTGTCATAGCAAGCAATCCTGGGGTCATTTCAGTTAATCAACAAACATGAACTCGTTCAGACAAAGTACCAGCTGACAGAAATCGGCCAACGCGCGCTGCATGGCTGCATCCGTGGCACCATAAGATGAGGCTTGTGAATTAATAAATCCTACCATCTGTGCCATTTCAGATTCCGTCGGCTGCCGTGACAGGGCTAACTGATAAGCCTCACCGACGCGGTTCTCCAGCGTGATCTCCGGCCCGGCCTGCAATCGTTTCGAAAATTTCTCTGCCAGTTGTCGGATCACCGGGGAATTCATCATGGCGAGCGCCTGGGGCGGAACCGTCGTCACGTCACGATTCCCAATCCCCTGGATTGAATCCGGGGCGTCAAACAATTGCAGCAAGGGAATCAGGTTACTTCGCTTGACGGTCAGGTAAATACTTCGCCGCGGGCTGGCCTGGTCCAGCGATCCCTTACCGAACATGGTCTTATCCAGGGATCCGCTGACAGCCAGCAACGTGTCGCGAATCACCTCTGCTTCCAGTCGCATTGCTCCACGTCGCCACCACAGCTGGTTGTCCGGATCCTTCTTGACGGCCACGCCATTGGTCTGGCCTGCCTGCCGGTAAACGGCACTCATCATGATCAACTTATGGATAGGCTTTAGCTTCCAACCGCCACGAATCAACTCGGTCGCCAGGTAATCAAGCAGTTCCGGATGCGTGGGAGCAACTCCCTGGCTGCCGAAGTTACTGGGTGTGGCCACGAGACCCCTTCCCAGGTGGTGCTGCCAGAGTCGATTGACGATCACCCGGGCCAGCAATTGACCTGCGCCTTGCTCGTGGTCGGTGAGCCAGTGCGCGAGAGCGACCCGTGGTGGTTGTCGCACCGGTGATTCCTCGGTGGACCCGACCGTAAGCCATCTCTCTAACTCGCTACCAGGAGCCGAGAGTACCTGCAAAAATCCTGCTGGCGCCAGTCCCAGCTTCGTGTTTGAATTACCGCGCGCAAGGAAGTAGACCTTTCGCGTATCCGCCCCGAAATTGTAGGTTGCCCCGTTCTTACGCGCCGCGAAAACCTTCATGATGTTAGGCTTGGGCCGTTGCTTTAAATGTTCCTGTTCGGCCTGGTTAAGTTTTGCCCAGTCCGGATCGCGGGGTGAAAACCATTTCAACAATTCCTGCCGTTGCTTGTCATTACGCTTGTCTGCCGCCAGTTCAAGGATCGCCTGGATGTTAGCTGGAATGGAAACCTTGGTACTGAAGTAAAATCCGGAGGGCCCTCCCGCATTGATGATCTTGACCAGCAGGTCGTTACGGCCCGCCTTGAGCTGCAGGGTTACCTTGTCCTGATCAGCAGCCACTCCTCCCATCACTTCCTTGGCCAGCACGGATTTTCCGTTCAGCCACACCTTGATCGCATCGTCACGGCCCAACGATATTTCCAGCGGACCTTTTTGTGGCGCCTCGATCGTACGATGGAGGTAGTTCGCACTATTGCTACCTGTCAAAGTGTTATGGATCTGGCCATCCTTCCAGCCCGGTTGCGGGATCCACTTCAATTCACCGTAAGCCTTCTTCAGATCGACTTCCTTTTCCGGAGCAAATGCCTCGCGGTAAGCCTTCTTGAAGTCAGCTGCCGCAAAGGGCCCGATACTATGCCAGGTTCCCAGCGTTTGCAGTTGCGGGACCTCCTTGTTGTCCTGGGTCCATTGCACAAGTCGTCCGGGCAATTGTTCCTTTTCAAATTTCACACGAGCTTCCAGCAGCGGCTTATGAGCAGCGTCAAATTTCTCTCGGGCTGCCTTCGTGCCGGCCGGATCAGCATCGTGGTCATAATCCTGGAACCCGGTTTCCGCGAAACACGCGGTAAAACGATAGTAATCGTTCGTCGATAACGGGTCGTACTTATGGTCATGACAGCGTGCGCAACCAACCGTAATTCCAAGCATCGCGGTGCCGATCGTTCCCACCACGTCATCCAACTGCTCATAGCGACTGCGTTCACGTTCTTTCTGGGTCTGCTGCGAAGTAAATGGGCCCGCCGCCAGGAAACCCGTGGCTGCCTGCGCCATGTAATCGGCAGGATTGATTTGGTCACCCGCGATCTGCAACTGCACGAACCGGTCATACGGCATGTCCTGGTTGAGTGCCTTGATAACAAAGTCTCGAAAGTGATACGCACCCGGCCGATCCTTGTCGAAGGCGTAACCGTTACTCTCTGCAAAACGCGAGAGATCCAACCAATGCCGCGCCCAACGTTCCCCGTAATGCGAGCTGGCCAACAAGCGATCCACGAGCTGTTCGTAAGCAGCGTCTGAACGATCCTCGACGAAGGCCTTCGCGACAGCCGGTTCCGGGGGTAACCCCCAGAGGTCGAAATAAGCACGTCGAATCAACGTCGCACGACTCGCCTGCGGGTTAGCCACCAGACCCTGCGATTCCAGCTTTGCCCGGATGAATCGATCGACATCTGTCTGGATCCCGGAGGCATCCAGGACCTGTGGCAAGACGGTTGCCTGGAGTGGTTGGAAGGACCAGAACTTCCGGCCCTCCTCGATATCAATCTCCGCGGTCGCGACCGCCACGGCTTTTCCGTCCCGCGGATCCGGCGCTCCCATCTCGACCCACTTGACGAAATCTGCGATCACCTCTGCTCGCAGTTTTGTATCCGGCGGCATCTTCAGCGACTCGTGGCGAATGGCCTCGATCAACTTGCTCAACTTGAGGTCGCCCGGTACCACAGCGGCTCCGGTTTTCCTGACCTTGCGTATCCCGACTCGTGTATCAAGCTGGAGTTCACCTTCCAGTTCCCCCTTGGCGAGGGCAGTGGCCGAATGGCAACGATAGCACCGCTGCACGAGCACGGGCCGAATCCTCGCTTCAAAGAATTCCAGCTGTTCGGCCGTCGTTTTTTTCTCCACGGGCTCCTCTGCTCGCACTCCCACAGAGGCCAGCAACAAAGCAATCGCAAACAGCCAAGAAGATCGGTTCATGGGAGGATTTTCACCAGGCGGGATGGAACGGGGATATGACACGATTGTAACTAAAATCCCGGAAAGGAACATATCTTTTACGGGCATCGTGAAAGGAGCTTGATGATGCCAGGACACCCAAACCCACGCTCTCCGGGTGTTTAGTATGCCCTGGTCACTTTTCACCTGGCCTGGTCAGCGGACGGCCCAACTACCTGGCGACCTACGCAATACCGATCGCCTGCTGTTTTAGGGTCTCTCAAGCTGCTGTGGTATCATTCCCTCGTATGGCTCCGCCGGTTCTTCACCGGCGGAGCCATACGAATCATTTCGTGGAGACACCACTCATGCGACCCTATCTGCGACCAGGGATCCTTGTCCTCTACAGCCTGCTCACCTGCACCGTGTTCGCACAAGGCCCCGAGCCACTCCGGACCTGGAAAGACATTACCGGCGGTTTCAGCATCCAGGCGACCTTCCTGAAACTCACGGGCGACCTGGTTATACTGGAACGTCCAGGTAAACCGGAAGTCAGCCTTCCCCTGGCCCAGCTAAGCGCAGCCGACCAGCAATATGTCCGCGCCAGGCAGGCCGAGTTACAGCGATACCTGTCTGCCAGGGTAGTAAAACCTGGTGACAACCTGGCTGCGATTATTGCCTCTGCTCGCACCAACAGCGTTATCAAGTTGACAGCCGGTACTTTTCAACTGCGGCCCCGTCAACCACAAAACTATGGTGTCTTGATTGAAAACAAGCGCGGGCTCATCATCACCGGCGCCGGACGAGACAAAACCACGATCAAGCTATCTACCGAAGTCGACGTGGGCTTCCTAATTGGCAACCAGGTCGAAGACCTGAAAATAGAAAACCTGCACATCCAGGGAAGCCCGCCGCTCAAGACCAATACGGCCGGTATTGGCAGCACTTCCCTGTGCAGCGACGTCCGCAACGTGATCCTGACCAACCTGCGGGTCGACCAGGTGGCGGTCGGCATCTTCATGGCTACCAACAAGGGCCCCGTCCGGGACGTCCAGATCACGCACAACATCATAACCGACACGCACGGCACCGAGGCGGGCTGGGGATACGGGATCCATACGCGCAAGATCAGCAACGTCCTGATCGCTCACAACTACATCGAACACGCCACCCGTCACAGTATCTACGTGCGGGAATCGCCCCGGCGTTCTCGACTGATCGTGGAAGACAATTTCGTCCTGAACCATGACCTCCGGGGAAAGAACCCCCGTTGGTATTGTGCAGCCTTGAATTGCCCGGAAAACAGGGCCACCACGCGAATCGCTCACAATTACTTCCTGAACCCCAATGCCGTTGGTATCGCCATCATGACGAGCGCAGATGACCTGTCGCTAATTAACAACCAGATCATCGGGGAACACTACGTGGGCATCTGGCCGGTGACCGGCCAAACTCATACGGCTCTCGGCAATTCGGTCGTACTGCACGCCCAGCCTGCACACCCACAATGGTCGCACAAGATCAGTTCCTTTGACTGGCCCAACGGCAAGGAAACCAACAGTCGGCTGGTGCCACCCAACGCGAAATGGCAAAAACCGGACCATGTCTGCCAACTCGACGGCCAACTCTACGTGATGAAAGACGGCACCCTTGACGAGGTTACCCCCGGATCCTGGGAACACCGAACTTCTCCCACCACCTGGACAAAGGTCAGGGGAATGTGTGCCGTTAAGAACGTCCGCGCCAGCGGCGCGGGACGAATTTACGTAGTGACTGATACGGCTTTCATTGAAGTCGATCCGAAGACCTGGGAAACCCGCGAACAGGCCGGCGACTGGACAGGAACGCGTTTCACGGCTAGCACCACGAACCAGGTCCACATCCTGAAAGGTGGTACGCTGCACAGCGTTGACCTGGCCTCCCTCGCCGTAACCCAGGATCAGAAAGACTGGACCACGGCCCAGTGGATGTGCGCATGGGGAAACCGCCTCTACCTTTTTGATGGCCAGGCGCACCATCGCGTCACCCCGAAAACGTTCGAGACCACGCTGGTGAGCCAGCCGAAGACACCATAGCAACCACCCAGTGCAGTTACTGTTGCATTAACCCGGCCATCGACGTTGCCAGGGCATCGCCGAAACGCACGAAGAATTTACCGCTACCCAGGTAGTGGTACGGTCGATCGCTCCCCACGGCGCACCATTCTGCAAAGTGGTTTTGCCAACCCTTCTTGTATACCTCGTACGCGCTCAGGTCATAGACCTGGTAACTCTCCACGGACGCGACATTCCCTTTGAATTCGGAAGTCTCCGCTGCCGCACGCTGCCCCAACGAAACCTTGTTTTCAGCCACTTTTTCCGCGGTCATTCCGGTTCCCAGTACGCCGATCACGAAGGGCATCGCCGGCACGTTATATTGCTTGCGCACGTCCTTGATAAACATCACCATGTTATCGCGGTAATTGTCCCGAAAGGCATCCGAAAACTGGTCATTAAAACCCTGGAACCAGACGAATCCTGCCAGGTTGTAGCCGGCCTTCTCATCGTAGGCCGGATGATGATCCTTGAGGTTGGCCAACACCTCGTCGACCTGCGTCGTCATCATTCGGTAATTCAGCCCCGTATCCTTCTTGATCTGTGCTGCCCGGTCCGACGCGGCCTCCTTCTCATTCAATTGATAGGGGCCTGCCGACGGCGGCCTGAAATTATAGTGCAATGACTTCCCCCCCCAGCATGTCTTGATAATCAAGATCGGGCCATCAATTTTCCTGGCCAGGGACATGCCGAACCCAAGTTCCGGACCGATCTTATCGCCGTTGCCACCGAACCCTACCGTCAGTGGCCCGGACCGGCGGTGGTTATCCGCGATGCAGTTAATGTAAACCGATTCGGAAATCGCAAACGTGTCCTTGATGGACTTCGTTTGCCTGTCATAGTCTGCCGCCAGGGCAGCCATCGCGTTGCGCGCCGCCGCCACCTCGGTCTCACCGGTGATTTCCTTTTTCCGCAGCTTGTTATTGATCGCATCCCGCTCGATCTTCGTAGCGATCTGTGCATCAACCGTCTTCCGCGTCACCATCTTGCCCGGCTTAAACACAAGCTTGGCCAGTCCCTGTACCTCCGTACGGTCATCCGCGAACAATCGTGGAATCGTGATATAGTTCGCATGCCCCACCATGTTGGACTGACCGGCCAGGATAAACACCTGCAGTTTCTTTTCCGCGGCTGAAGCACCGCTAACCGACGCCACCATCGAGACCAACATCGTCATCACGCCGATCCACGTACCGCTCATTTTTCCTGCCATGATTTCCCTCTCCCTTGAATCCGCTGGTTAACAAACCGTCTCGCGACACACTTACTGGCCCTGATCCTATCTGGACCCGCCGGCCTCTTCAAGCCACCTGCTATTGCATAACAGACACAAAAAAACCGCTGCAACATCCAACGGACGCTGCAGCGGTAAACACGCTATCGATGGCGACCCCGCAGGGTTGCCATGATGATTGGTTACGGTTGGAAACCGGATCCAATTGGTTGGCCATCTCGTCGAT
>JAYGDH010000053.1:0-18155 GCA_046583055.1 Pirellulaceae bacterium
CAGGGGCTGTCGATCCGGCGGAATCAAGCTTCCCTCGAGTAGTTCCGGATCACTCGTGACAACTTGCCGACGCGCATCGAGCAACCCAGGCTCCAACGCCTGATGCTGAGCATCGGTAATACCCAGGTCCGCCAGCCGGACTCCGGAACTGTCGTAACGCAACAAGGACATAGAACCGACATTTCAGAGAATCACGGTAGAAACAAACACCAAAAGTTCAACATATCCGACAACTGGTAAGAACGCTAGTCGACACGCAAACGAGGTTGCAGCAAGGCACGGGTGCTTGCAGTTTCCCTCGTTTCTGTTACTAAATGAATGGTCGCTTTTTTCTCCAATATGTCAGGACACCCTCCATGGACATCCATGATCTCACACGCAAATTACATGTTCAGAATGACTCCAAGATCATCATGCTGGTAGCTGATGGGCTTGGCGGCTTGCCCATGGAAGTCGGTGGACCCACGGAACTGGAAGCGGCCGCAACTCCCCACATGGACCAACTGGCAACACGCGGAGTCCAGGCTGCCAGCATCCCCGTCTTGCCAGGCATCAGTCCTGGCAGTGGACCTGGCCACCTGGGGCTATTTGGCTATGACCCGATCCAGTACCAGATTGGTCGCGGTGCCCTGGAAGCAACCGGCATCGGATTTGAACTGCAAGCAAACGATGTCGCCATTCGCTGTAACTTCTGTACCCTGGATGAACAAGGCAATATCGTCGATCGACGCGCTGGACGAATCAGCAGTGAAGAAAGCCTGCCACTGGTCGAGCGTCTGCGCAGCATCAAGATCCCGGACATCGAGATTTTCGTGGAACCGGTGAAAGAATACCGTTTCGTCGTTGTCTTTCGTGGCGCGGATCTGGGTGATCAAGTCGATGATACGGACCCGCAGGCCACCGGCGTTCCACCCCTGGAACCCACCGCCAATGATCCGGACAGCGAGAAAACGGTGCAGATTGCTCGAGAGTTTCTTCGCCAGGCTCGTGAATTACTGGCTGATCAACCAAGGGCAAATTTCCATACCATGCGTGGTGTTGCCGCCAAGCCCAATCTACCAAGCTACCAGCAAGTGTACGGTTTGCGAGCAGCTGCCATTGCCGTCTACCCCATGTACAAGGGCCTGGCCCGCCTGGTTGGCATGCAAGTGGTGGGTGAACCCCAGACGCTGACCGAGCAAATCCAGTTGCTACGAGATCACTGGGACGACTACGACTTCTTTTTTGTTCACTTCAAATACACCGACAGCACGGGAGAAGACGGTGACTTCGAGGCCAAGCGACAGAGGATTGAAGAATTGGATGCGGCCCTTCCGGAAATCGACGCACTGGGCCCCCAGGTTCTCTTGATCACCGGTGACCATAGTACCCCTTGCTACCTGAAAAGTCACAGCTGGCACCCGGTACCCACGCTGCTGGTTTCCGATCGCTGTCGCCCGGACGGACATACCGAGTTCAATGAATCCACCTGCATTCACGGAGGCCTGGGACACGTGGAAGCCAAGTACCTGATGCCATTGGCCCTGGCCAATGCCAACAAGCTCGGCAAGTATGGTGCCTGATTCAAGTCCGTTCAGGGTACTGATCGCAGCAACCGTGCATTCAACCAATTAGCCAGGTCGCGCTGGTCGCCCTGATCTGAACATTCCACGACCAGGGCCAGTCGCCTGGCATCACCGAGGGGAAGATTCATCTTGTGCAAACCCTGTCCTCCACGCATGACGGGGCTGGAGGTAACGCGTTCCCAGGAACTGCTTGCCGGATCAGCTCCTGGTCGCTGCAGGTAGATACTGAACACGACACTTCCCTGTTTCCGAGCCTGGTCGTCGATACCAACTTCAACCTGGAATCGGTCGCAGCCCTCCGGAATATCGTAGGCTAGCCGTGATGTGCTATGCATTCCGATTCCCTTGCGATACAGCTGGCCGGCGACTCGCAGCTGGCCACCAACGACGTTTCGATCAACATGGAAAGGCCACTGGATGTCCAGAAAAGGAATATGTCGGTAGTCAACCGGCGGCAAATCCCCAAGATAAACAACCCGCCGACTGACAGGGCGAATCATGACGACCTGATCCCACGGGCTGGTATTCGAAAGATGGGCCTTGATATGAATCGAGCCGGATAATTCACACTCCAGAACGTGATCCTTGACGGCAATTTTCCGAACCTGCAACCATGAACCTTCACGAAATCCGATACCTGCCTTTACCTGGTCTTTGGCCGGCTTTCGAACCAGCGTTGCATTGAATCCCACGGCCACGACATTCTTGAGCGGTATCCTCAGGGGAACAGTTCGTTGCCCACTGCGCATCTGGAATGCTCGCTCCAGGTTTTCCTCGGAAACTTTTGCAAACCCGGCCAGGACTCCCTCCACGGTATCCTTATTCTGCAGGAAAAGCGTGTCCTGGCGGTCCGTTCGCTTCCGGATCCTGTTCAGCCAGCGGTCACGTTGCACTGGATCCGAGGATGGTTTCAGCAAAATCCCCCGGACGGCGTCCAGGGGCAACAGCGTTTCCTGCCAGAGATCAGACTGAATCACCAAGTGATCCCCAGTCAATTGCACGATCTCGGCAATCAGCAAACTACCATCTGCCAGCAGCACGTGAGGCCGGTTGCCTGGCACACGTGACTGGCCCCAGCGAACAAGATCAGCAGCCGCTATCACCCGTTCTCTTTCCGAATGCAACAGGTGAATCTTCCAGTCGTCGGAAACAGACTGCAACCGGGACTCAAAGGATTTCCCCTCAACAGGAACCGTAAAGAACGGTTGTCCCAGCAACAGTGGCGTACTGGCTGCAACACTCAACCAAGCCATCATTAGAATCAAGCAGCGAGTAAGCGTCATTACCATGGCCTAACGCCGAAAAATCGGCAAGTAGTTATTGGGCATCTGCAGGATCAGGCAAGCCATTGCCGTTGCATACTCGGAACAGATCATGTCTTTCCAGGACCCGTTTTGCTGTTGACTCACCAGTAATTCATCATGGATCCGCGGATACCACTGTTGCCAGTAATCTCCACCGGCATGCCACATGGCCTGGACTGCATAGTAATGTCCATAGAAATAGTGTGTGGCTGTCCCGAACGCATCGGTTTTCGGCATATTACTTCTCAGGTAAGCAAGTCCCTTGTGGACTTCATCTCCCTCGTAAATCCCGGCGCTATAGAGCGCCACCACACCGGCTGCACTCCGCGGGAAAGAACTTTCGCCACCGGCGATCATGTACATGAATCCCCCGTCTGCATTCTGGCTGCGTTTGACGTAGGCCGTACAACGATCGATCACCTCGTTGGGCACATGCAGGCCGGCATTACGTGCGGCTCGCAACGCCATCACCTGGCAGATCGTTACCGAGAGATCCGCATCCCGGCGTTGGGGCTGATAGCGCCAGCCACCATCCTTGTTCTGGGTGGAGACCATTAAGTTGACTGCCCTGGATAGCACTTTGCGCACGCGCGGATCGGGTGACATGCCATAGACCTCGGCCAGGAACAGAGTGGCAAATCCGTGGCCATACATGGGACCATGTGTATTCATGACTCCGGCATTAATGAATCCACTTTCCTGTGCCTGGGCCATCACGAACTGCAATGACCGCGTGACCTGTTTCCCGTAAGGTCCCCGATCGGGAGTACTCCCCTGCGCCAGGAAGGACATTCCGGCCAGGCCACAGATGGCAACATTCTTGCGATAGGCACCAACTCCGAAGGAACCATCTTCATTCTGTCTGGCGGCCAGGAATGCCAGGCCACGATTGACCGCGTCCCGTGTCTTGGGCTTCATCAGATTAATCGGCAGGCGACGGGGCGAAGCAGCTGGCTGGCCACTGGCAGACATCATGAGCCTGGTCGGTAGCGGGAACAATCCCATCCCCAGCATCATGCTAACGAGGGCATATCGTCGTGGAAAACGTGCCATGTCACATCGCTCCTGCCCCTTGCCGATCCAACCACTTCACCTGCCAAATTATTTCCGCTTATGGCCTCTCGTCAGCCTGCTCAGCCAGTCGCCGGTAAAACGCTTCCAGCAAACGTTCATACTTCGGTAAGAACTGGTCCGCAGCAGCCCCACGCAACTGGGCCTGAATCCGGGCGGGAAGGTAGCCCCACAACTCTTCTATCGTCGCGGTAGCTTCTCCAGCTTCAACCGGTCCCGCATTTCCCTGGCCCACACGCTGCGAGCTGTCGGTAGCGGGTTTCGAAGATGACAATGGATCGTCGGAATCCTGGATCCCGGCCGAGGCAGCTGCCCCGCTACCGGGACGAAAAGATGAACCGCGGGATTGCTGACGAAACTGTTTCATCAGGCCTGACAAGTCCTGACTAATCATTTTTTGAAGTTGCTGCGTTTCTCGGCCCAGGTCACCCACGGCAAGTCGACCCTGCACATTTTTCATCGAGGTGCCAATACGCAACCACGAATTCTTTTCCGATTGCTGACCAAGATCTTCACCCTGCGTCAGTCTCCGTTGTCGATCTCGATCAACCTCCGGCCCCTGGTCCTGGGCAGATTCCCGTGGGCGTTTTCTCTCCGCAGCAGGCAGCCGATCCAATCCCTGGAACAATTCGTCCACAAGACTTTTCGGTGGCATTTTCTCTTGTTGCCCTGCCTCTTTCGAGGCAGGCGGCGCCGCCCAGGCGGTCCCGCTCGTCAGCGCAAACAACACCAGCAACGCCCCGGCATGGCAAGCCACGAAGTCGTAAAAGCGATTTTCCTGATGTGTCATAAGAAACAACCTCACTACATTATTCTAACGCAATCCCTCGACTTCTGTCAGCGACGATCTTCCGGCTGGCGTGGTACAGCTCCTCGCAAGCGTTCCACGATTTCAGCCAATTGCCCCTGCTGCTTTGCCAGTTCCGCAACCTGTTCCTCTTGCCGTGATGTCCAGCGTCCCGTGGTCAGTCGTACTTTACCGAGGGCTTCCGTCTGTCGATTAATATCGTCCTGCATCAGGTTTAACAGCACCAATTCTGACAAGCTGCGGGGGCGGGCCGCTCCGGGTAACGGTTGCGGACCCCCAGCAGGCGAGTGCTCTGTATTATTCGCATCATCCATCGGCTTTTCCTCCAACGCTTTCAGCAGCCGCTTCAACTGCTGCACCACCGAAGATTGAATTTCCTGCACCATGACCTGGCCTGTTTTTTCTCGCTCCATGGCGTCCGCAGCACGCGACATCGTTTCACCCACCACGCGGATACCAAATCGAAAGGCTTCCGACTGTTCCAACGATCGACCAGCTGCCCGGGCCTCCCCCGCCAACAGACGCTGCTGTTCTGCCAGGCCATTCAACAGGCCACGTTGAACTCGTGTCAGTTGCAACTCGGGGTCAACGTTTCTCAAACGATCAAGCGACCTGGTCTCACGAAGTATTTGTTCCTGCCGTTGCAAGAGCTCTACCAACTGTCCCTTTACCTTCTGAAGCTGCTCCTGCAACAAATCGCTTTTCAGCTGGAACATGTCCTGTTGTAAATGCTGTTGCGCTTCCGCCAACTTTTGCTCAGCGTCCCGGCTACCGGCCTCAGCATCAGCCGCCTGCTGCTGTCTCATGGCCTGGTCCGCAAGCTGCATCTTCTGATGAGCACCCTGGATGGCCTGGGCGGCCTGTTTCGCACCCAGTTGCTGCAAGGCTCTCTCCAGGGGCTGCGTTTGCCTGGCAATCTCTCGTTGCATCTCGGCTGATTTAGCAAACAACTTGTTTCGTACCGCCACCTGCGGCTCATCCCTTGCTTCCTGCAGCTGGCTCCCCAGGTTACGCTGCCTGGCTCCCAGGTCCTCCAACTGCCGCGTCATTTTGCGAAGTTCTCCCAGGACACGATCCAGTCGGTACTGGTGGCGATTACCCAGGATCAAGAGCATTCTCTGCAGTCCGTCATAAACTTCGGATTCAATCCGAATGGCCTTTCCCAGTTGATTCCGCTGGATGTCTCGCCCACTTTCTCGCATCTGGCCCGCCAGGGCTTCCTGCCTGGCCAAGGCCAGGGCATCTACAAGGATCGCTGCTGAATCCTCGTCTTCCTGGCTCAATCGCTCCTGCATCTGCAACATTCGTCCCAGGATCGTCTCCAGTTGCCGAGCCAGTTCGATCTGACGTTCTCCCCACTGGACCTGCTCCTGCCGCTCCAGTTCCGTCAATTGCGATTCCGTACGACCGAGACGATCAACCTGAAACCGCTGTACTTGCTGGAGGTACTGCTGCTGAAAATCGGCCACCCGGCGAAGATCATGGGAAAACCGTCGATAATCTTCCTGCTGAGAAATTTCGCCCAGCAGTTGTTCCAGCATCTGGACCACTTCCTGCTGTCGCCGGACAACCTGCTGCCACGCCAATCGAACCTGTGGATGGACAGGTACCTGGAATGCAGCTACCTCGTCGCGAGGCAGATCTTTCAAGGCCTTGTCACGATCGGCACGCGCTGTTTTCAATGCCGACAATAATTGAGATTCGATCTTCACCAGTTGTTGCCGGTGAAGATCCACCAGTCGCCGTGACAGTAGTTTTAGCTGGCGTGAGAGTTCCGGCAACTGTACTCGATTATGTCGAAGCATACGCAGCAACTGCTGCACGTCAACGGGAATGCCATCCGGCGCATCCGAAAGCACATGTCGTATCTGCCGCTGGTTCAACTCCACGCTCTGCATGTGATCCAAATCTGATTTCCGGCAGATACCCGGATCCTGGAACTGCAATCGGATTTCCAACGCATGCTGGTAAGCATCTCGTTGACTGCGCAGGGAATCTTCCAGCCTGGTCACAATACGGGCTTGCTGGCGCAATATCTCCTGCTCGAGTTCACTGCGGGAAATCAAGTCCAGCTGCCCAGCAGCACTCTCTGTTACCTGTCCCTTGGTATCGGTTGCCAGAATACGGTAATCAATCCCGTGGGATGCCTGCAAACCAGGCAACTGAGCCAGGTCCCAGCGATAGGTCACCGCCTGCCTGTCTGAAACCGGACCGGGCCCCAGGAAGCCGGTTGCACCCGTGGGTACCTGCTCGTTATTTCGTTTCCACAAGACGATCGTCTGCCGCTCCGCCTGACCCTGATCCGACCGCACAAAGTTAAGCACCAGTTCTTGCAACCCAACATCATCGCGGGCGTTGATTTCCAGGACAACCAGGCCGGTCGCCAGGACCTGGTGTTGCCGTTCCGGTGATTCCTGTACCACCACGGGTGGCAGATCTGCAACCACGCGCAGTTCCCATTGATCCTGCCCAACTCCTACCAGGCCGTTTTCATCCTCCGCTTCAATCCAATAACGACCGGAATGCTCCAGGATCCAACTTGTATCGTGATCCCCGGGCAGTGAAAAATGTCGCTTGTCGCCAGAGAGCAGCAATGGATAGCGGCGCCTGCGATTTTCTTCTTCGGTCACCAACACAACCCGCTTAACGACTCGATCCAGTTGGCCCTGCATCGTTACCCGGGAGCCCTGCAGAGCACGAAAACTTCCTTCGACCTGTTCGATCGGCCAGTGCAGGTAACCCGGAGGATGAATGTCCAGTTGCAATTCTTCCACGACAGGCGGATCGATCACCGTGACGTAATTCCATGGCATGGTGTTATCGTCACCTCCTACCACACGGAACTGGAATGATCGCTGGACGTTACTGAAGCGGTACAGGGCAGTCTCCCCTGCCGGCTCCATGATCATGGTTTCCAGCTTATCCCGATCATCAAGTGGCTGGTACTGAAGTACTACCTGCTCGGGAAGACGCTGGTTCAGGTCTTTTACCCGGACACGAAAACTCGCCCCCGTGGCAATTTTCAGTGGCGGAGGCTCGACCAGTTGCAGGTGATTCCAACGCGGCCAGGGGGCGTGAACCCAGGGACGTGTCAAACGACTGGCTGCCTGGCTCGCCGCCGTACCATCCAACACGAAACAGGTTCCAACCAGCAGCAGCATGACCAACATTAACCCCACAGCACGCCATGTACCGGTGGCTTGCATGCAACGATCAATGTCCAGCTGGTCCAGTTCCCGGGATGTTGAATCTATGACGGCCTGTCGTAACGTTGCCGATCCCTCACCGGTTACCTGCCCTGGTAACTGGAGAAACGCAACCGAGCTGGACAACCGTTGTCCAAGATTCGGAAAACAGGTCTCGACATGACGGGCCACGTAAAGATCGGAACAACGATGACGAATCGCAGGCAACAGGAGACGCCAGCAAGCCCAGCCAAACGCCGCCCAGAAACAAGCCGCCATCATCCAACGCAAACCAACATCCTGGATCCGCAATCCATAATCCACGCCACCCACGATCAAACCCACCAGCAAGATCAACGCCAGGCAGCGGGCCGTGTTCCAGAGAAACACCAACCGCCAGGAGCGCACGGCCAATGCCCGTATCATGACTTGCAGCGGATGGCTCATCACGGCAACCTCTCGTTCCTACCAACACCCCATCCCACTTTGCGGGACGTCATACACTCACGACTCATTAAGTCTAACGCAAACCGACCTTTAAAACAGCTACAAAGAGGCTGGTCGAAATGCTTAAGCAACTTCACAGCAACACCTTACGTGCCCCTGGCTCTATTTACAGCATGCCTGCCCGCTTGCGCAACAACCATTCCCCGGTTAGCAGCAACAGGAACAACGCAGCCCACCAGGAACTGTTCCACAGTGGTTCCGCAGGCTGAGACTGAACACGGATCTGCCGGCCCATCGGTAAATCATTGATCAGTTGGTCTACCTGGTGGGGCGAGTAAAAACCTCCCCTGGATATCTTGGCTGCCAAACGCAGATCCGCTTCATCCATTTGTTTACGGGTCATTTCCTGATCGGGCCGTAGCACCCGAAAAACGGTTGCCGGAGGTTCCCCATCCAAAGTCGGTGTCGCCAACCAGGCACGGTATTTCCCCTCGGTTAATTGACCGATTCGCCCGACAAACATTCCTCGTTCACCTGTCTCTCGACGCATCACCATTTTACGACGGTTTCCCTGTTCCCGATCGATGACCACGGTTACAGCGTCATCCTGTGGTGGAGCCAGTCGGTCATCAAAAAATCGCACCTGTAGTTCAATCGAATCTCCCTGCCGATATTCTTCTCGCCGGGACGTAAGTTCTGCCTGTCGACTTTTCCCCAGCAGTTTCGAGCGACTGAGGTAGCGAATCGTCTGCAGCCAGTAACGATCAAACAAATGATCTCCTTCCGGATCGCCCAGCCAACGCCAGGTTTCATCTGTCGCATGAAAAATAACTTTTCCTGCCCCCACAAACTGCTGGCTAATCACGGGAAGATCGGCTGTACCTTCAGCCTGGTATGCCGGTCGTTCCACCAGGACCCTCACTCCATTGTGAATCCTGGGCAGAGCCAGCAACCAGCGCAGGCCGGGAAGCCGCTGCCAGGTACTGGCATTATCCTCCACTGTTTCTGCCAGTTGCACATGAGGTGTTACCTGGCCAAGACGACTGATCCGAACCGGGAATTCCCGTGTCAACAGTTGATCGGACCGCGGCATTTCCACGCTGTCCATATCTGCCGGGAACAGTTTTACCAGCGGCGTTTCCCGATAAGCAAGCGGCAAATGCCTGGGCCCGGCAATCAGAATCAATCCGCCGCCACGTTCGGTGACGAAATCAGACAGGTTTTGCAGAGCCGATGCGCTCAACAGTTTTCGATTCACATCACCAAAAATAATCACGTCGTACGCATAGAGTTCTTCCCGGTTAACGGGAAACGTCGATTCAGCCGTGGCATCCAGTTCCACGTACTGCAAATCAGCCTCCTGTAAAATCGTGGTTAGTTCGATGGCTTTTTCGGCTACGGTTCCCGTGCGTTTCAATCCTCGACTCAAGAGATTCCTGATCGCTCGAAATTCATAACTCGGATATTCCTGGACAAGCAGGACGCGGATGGTTTCATCTGTCACTCGGACTTCCTGCGATTCACGATTATTGGCCAGGTCGATATCCGTGGCGGATTCGGCAACGACCACGAACTCGAATTCACCGACTTCCTGGGGTCGGTAAGAAAGACGCACCACCTGCCTAAAATCCTGCCCTTCGATCTTTACCTTCTGCTGCGTCAATACCCGGGGTGACCCTGCCTGCTCCAGACGCACCCTAACTTCCTGTTGATCCATGCCGGTGGCACTCAACTTGAAATCAAAGTGAAGCAGGTCATCAACGAAGGCGACTCGTTCAGCGAACAGGTCACTGACTCGCACATCTTTCAATGATCGGGCATTACCGACCCCCACGACATGCAAGGGAATACCTTTGCGACGACTGTACTTGGACACATCTCCCAGGGAAGGTCCGGCCGTGGTAACTCCATCTGTCAAAACGATAATCGCCGCCGTAGGACGACCACGCTGAAGATCCAGGACATCACGAATGCCATCCCCCAGGCGACTGCCGTCTTCACGCGCCTGTATCGCTCGAATGCTCTCCACCAACGAGCCCGCTGCACCATCAACCCCGCGCAGGCTGCGTCCCATGCGAAAAACCTTCAGATGATATTTCTCTTCCAGTTCGCTCAGTAGTCGGGCATCATCCCGCAACAGGACAGTTTTCGCCACGCTCAGCCGATCTGATTCCGTGAAACCCAGCTGGTCCAATTGCTCCCGCCATGCCTGGCTCGCCCCGCTATCGTCCAGCGGATCCTTGAGACTCATACTCTCGGAATCATCAATGATCACAATCACGTCCGCCAGATCCGTGACATGACGCTGCTGCATCCATCCGTAGAGCATGAACACCACCAGTCCCACGAGCGTCATCCGCAACCCGACCAAGGCGGTCCGAGAGGCCATTCCTGAATGGCCTCTCTCTCGCCAGTACAGGAAGGAAATAACGCCCAGCACGATCAGCAGGAACAGGACGGTCACCGAGGGTGGCAGGAACCAACTGTGTCGGTAACTCGGTTCCAGGCCTTCCCCGACGGCCAGCAAGACCCCACGGAACAACCCGGGCAACCGTTCAGAAAACAGGAATATGTTAGAATTCATCCCGTGGCACGTCCCAGGTAACAGGCATAAAACGATTCGGTTAACAAGAGTCCCAACAGGCCAACCAGCAAGTAACGATAGATCGAACGACCGGCCACCAGGGGCGATTCCCGGTCTGTCATTTCCGTTTTCGTATCCCCCACTTCCACCAGGCTTGGTAACAAGGCGGGGTCACTGCGAGACAAATCACTCTCCCGGGTATCCACGTTGACCGCAAACCACTCGGACTGGTCCTCTGACGATCTATAACGGGCTTCGTACATGCCACTAAACCACGTACTTTCATACCACCAGGCCAGCCGATCTCCACTGCTGTCGCTGGCTACATGATCAGCCAGGCCCCGGGGATTGATCACCTCGACTCCTGATGCCGTAACGGCTGGACCCTGCGAAATTTCCAGCACCTGCCCCACCTGTACATTTCTCTCCTGGTCCCGGGTACGAACGGCCAGTGCCAGGGTTTCCTGGACCAGGGGAAGAAAGCTTGGCCACGTACCCAGGTCTGACCAGGGAACCGGTGGTTCTTGTGTCTTGTCGACGGACTGGTCGGATGCCGCGGTCGTAAAAACGATACTCCGCCCGCGGCCAATACGTTCCTCGATAATTGCCGGGTCCGAATTGGCGAACTGGAGAACCACACGCGGGGTGGCCTGTTCCATACTCCCATAGGGTTTAACCTGGATGTAGCGGTTAATGGGAGACGTCAACAACCCACTGCTGACCTGTCCCTTGAAAGGTGCGATGATAGGATGTTGGTAGTCCTGCGGATCGAACCGATACCTGGCCGTCGCAACCGGCTCGACCAACCGGGCCGGCAAGATGCGACGCTTTCCGCGACTGACGCCCAGGGCCTCGTTGTAATCCTGGACCTGGACTCGGTCACCAAGGAAAAAAACCACCGTGCCAGCCTGTCGTAAATACTCGTACAGGACATTGGCTTCTTCCAGGCTAAAGCGACCCACGTTACAGAGGAAGACTGCCGCATAACGAGATAGATCACGTTCCAGCAACCCGCTCTCCGATACGACCTCGGGGCGAATTCGAAGCTGCCGTCGACCGGTCGGATTCAAGCTCAGGTCAACGTAACGCGCCGTACCGGGTCGCCCCTCGACGCACAATACCTCCAGCGCCTGACGCACCGGTACACTGGCCCAGCGGCGATTATCAATAGCCAGGGCATCGCCCCGGGTCCGCACCTCGATCTGGTGCTCTCCCGGGACCTGGAAACGAGCCTGGTAATGCAGGGTAAGCTGGCTACCGGGTTCCAGGTCAACCCTCTCCTGGTGAACGCGTTGTCCATCGATCCAGAACTCGACGGGCAATCCTGTCATGGGTCGGGCAGAAAAATTACGCACTTCAGCCTCCCAGGGAATGTCCTGCTGAACCGTCACCCAGTCCGGTTTCAGCTCGCAGCGTGTAATCGCCACGTTCTGGATCTCGTCACTCCCCACGTCAATCACCTGGAGACGACAGCCGCGGGCCAGTTCATCCAGTCGCGCAGCCAACGGCTGTTCAGCAGCAGCTTTCCAGGTCGTCTCCCCCATGTCAGTAAAGATACCAATGACAGTCTCTTGCAATCGCGGCTGATCCTTTTTCACCTTTTCAACCAACTGCTCCAACTCTGTCAACGTGGTTTCCAGGTTCGCCATTCCGTGAGGCAATACCAGGTTGTCCAGTTCGCGCAGCACGTCTTCGACATCAAAGGCCGGGGACCGAATCACGACCTCGGGCGGATTAGTCATCATGACCAGGGTGAAGCCATCCCCCTGGCGAGAAGAACGGATCCATTTTTCAGCGACACGTTTCGCCACAGAAAACCTCGTGCCAGCATCTTCTTCTGAGGCCATCGAAAACGATCCGTCGATCACCAGGACCAGGTGACGACGTGCCCCGCCGGGCCGGTTACCCGTTGTCGACGGCCACCAGGAAACCCTGGGGTCAGAGAGGGCCAGGGCCAGCAACAACAGGATGAGCACCCTCAGGCTAAGCAACAGCCACTGTTCCAGTCGAATCCGACGCGCGTGTTTCTGAACCGCTGCAAGCAAGTACTCCATTGCCGCCCAGGACACGTGCTGATATTTCCTGCGGCTCCAGAGATGAATCACAATCGGCAACAGCGCAGCCAGTCCCCAGAGCAGCATTCCGCTGCTACCGAAAACCCAGGCCGCCAAAGGTAGCGATGGCAGCCTCTCGTTGAGACTAGCGATAATCACCATGTTTATTTCCAGCGGCATGAACCGCTCTTCCTGTGAACTTCATGATCAACGCACCTGCCGGGAACGTTCCACCAGGTAGCTGGACAGGACGACGTCCAGCGGTGTATCGGTCCGCACCTGCTGATAGTCCAGGCCAGCCGAACGACACTGCTGCGCAACCTGGGAAAGGTAACGCTCAAATTCCTCCAGGTATGCCCGTCGCAATGCCCGCGGATCGGCAACCACTTCCGGCAATTGTTCCAAGCCCCGAAAAAGGGTCGGTTGTTCGAAGGGGAAATCCAGTTCCGCAGGATCCAGTATGTGCAGCACGATGACGTCATGCTGACGATGTCGAAAATGCTTTAAACCGGCAACGATATCAGCAGGATCCCCAAACAAATCACTCAACACGACCACGACACCGCGTTTGGAAAACCGTTCAGCCAGTTCATGAAAGACTGGGCCCATGGATGTCTTCCCACGGGATTCCACATCCTCCATGACATCGACCACCTGCTGCAGGTGAGCGGGATGACTGGCTGGCCGCAGGAATGCCTGGATCTGCTCATCAAAGGTCACCAGGCTGACCGCGTCCTGCTGGCGCAGGGTCAACCAGGCCAGGCTCGCGGCCATGCACTGGGCGTACGCCAGCTTGCTCATCGCGGCAGTGGGGCCCTGGTACTGCATGCTCTCACTGACATCCAGGACCAGGTAAGCAATCAGGTTAGTTTCATCTTCGTACCGCTTAAGCGACATCTTGTCGGTACGCGCCAGTACTTTCCAGTCCAGGTAACGCAAGTCATCACCTGGAACGTACTCGCGATGCTCGGCAAATTCAATCGAGAAGCCATGGTACGGACTGCGATGCAAACCGGCCACGTAACCTTCGACGATATGCCGAGCACGAAGTCGCAACCCCTGGATTTCAGCGAGCGTCTGGGGATCTAAAGACTTCCGGGATTTTTCCACCTTGTCCCTCGTCATGAGTTACCTGGAGCAGATGTTCAATCAGCTGACAAATAATATCATCTGCACTGATACCATCCGACTCCGCGTTAAAATTGGTCTTAATGCGGTGCCGCAGCACGGGGTAGGCCACCGCCCGAATATCCTCGACGTCGACACTTAATCTCCCACTCATCAGGGCCTGGACCTTGGCTGCCCGGACAAGATTCTGACCGGCCCGCGGACCAGCTCCCCACATAACACATTCCTTGACAATCTCCAGGCTTTCTTCCTGCCCAGGTCGTGTCAAACGGATTAGCTGCAGGGCGAAACGAGCGACGTGATCAGCAATCGGTACTTCCCGAACGATCCGGGCTGCCGCCAGGATCTGCTCGGTAGTCAGAACCGTTTCCAGCTGTACTTCCTCGCCCCCGGACGTCTGCTTGATAA
Source organism: Pirellulaceae bacterium (assembly GCA_046583055.1). Lineage (GTDB taxonomy): Bacteria > Planctomycetota > Planctomycetia > Pirellulales > Pirellulaceae > JAZADA01. Next base: position 14,555 of record JAYGDH010000053.1, read on the forward strand.
TTTCCAGTTCCTCCGTCTCATCCGGGTAGTCAACCAGCACGTTCAACATGAAACGGTCCAGCTGCGCCTCCGGCAACGGATAGGTCCCTTCCTGTTCAATGGGATTCTGGGTTGCCAGTACGAAAAACGGATCTGGCAAGGCATGACGCTGGCCACCAGCGGTGACCTGGCATTCCTGCATCGCTTCCAGCAGGGCTGCCTGTGTCTTCGGAGGGGTGCGATTGATTTCGTCCGCCAGCAGAACGTTGGTAAAAACAGGTCCGGAGACAAAGCGAAACTCGCGTTGCCCGCTGGCCCTGTCTTCCTGGATCACTTCCGTTCCCGTGATATCGGCTGGCATGAGATCCGGCGTAAACTGGATCCGGCTGAACTGCAACGACAAGGCCCGGGCCAGGGTTCGTACCATCAGCGTCTTGGCAAGTCCCGGTACCCCCACGAGCAGGCAGTGCCCTTGCCCAAAAAGGGCAATCAACAACTGGCGCACAACATCCTTCTGACCGACGATCACCCGGGACACCTGCTCCGTGATCTGCTGGCAGGATTCTCGCAGCATCTCCGCTGAGCGGAGGTCATCTTGTTCCAACATTTCCCCAATTCCTTCTATGCAGTTCCATCCGTTTCCCGACGAAACTAGTCATTCCTGAAAGCAAACAAACGATTGGCCGTTACCAGTAACAGGCGATCGTTGGAAATTAATAAATGGCCCCCGCTGACCCCACGAGGCAACAGTTCAATTTGTCGATGTAGCTGCCACGCAGCCGCGGCCTTGACCGCGTCCCTGCGAAACACGTAGATCGTTTCCCGGGTCGGCCAGTAAACCTCTCCCCCGGCAATCAATCCACGACCTAGCCCCCGGGGATCCGGTCGCGCTGCCGTCAGGTCAGTATCCACGGCAGCTGGAAACTGTCGACGCACATGACCATTGTAAAGATCCAACCAGTAAAGGTAATCACCACTGGCAACCAGATCATCACCGACGACGCCCAGCAAATGGACGATATCACTGGTCTTTCCCGACTGTTCCTGCCACAACAAGGCCCCCGTAGCTGCTTCCAGGGCAAAAACCTGCTGACTGTCCGATGGAGCCACCACCAGTATGCCGCGATGAATCAAGCAGGGATTCAAGTCGCGGAAAAAGTGGGGCCCGGCACCCTCCGGAGCACCCGCTCGAAACGTCATTCGCGGATAGGTCGTCAGCCAGCGAATGCCACCATCCGCTGCTCGCACCGCAGCGATCGCCCCGGCGTTCGTATTGTAGTACAGCATGCCGTGATCCAGCGTCACCAGGTGATGCGTAATCTCCGGCCACTGTCCCTGGCCAGGTGTCTCGGCGGAACAGATCAAAACACGCCAGCGGAGCTTGACGCTGTCCAGCCCAAAGCAGGCCAGGTAGGCATGCGATCTCACCTGGTCACGCCTGCGCATACCGACGTACAGTTGATTGCCATCGATCACCGGTGCCCCTTCGAAGGCCCAGTCAGGTCCGTCAGGTCGCAGGGGAAAGCCCGGCAGTAATTTGCCCTCGGCATCCAGGTCCAGTCCGACCAGGTAACCCGCGGGGTGAACGAGGGGATCTGCTCGCTGGCTCATCACGGAAACGGGCGAACCCACCTTGGCAAATAAACGGTTTTGATGCACGGTCAGCGTACCGCGAACCACCCCGTAATGCTTCCCCTCCAGGTGCAACTGGTCCCGGGCAATTCCCGAATCAAAAATCGTGCCCGTTTCATCCGCCGGATTCCAGGCCGGGGATCCGTCTTCCAGCCGAAACGCCCGTATTCGCGTCTGCTCGTTAACGTAAACCACCTGGCGATGAATCACCGGAAAACAACTCAATAATCCCTGCATATCCTCGGCAATACGTGGACGCACCAGGCTCATTAATTCCTGCTCAGCAGACCAATGCTGCAACGACTGAAACCAGACAGGAACATGACGGATATCAATCGACTGTGCGGGTGTCGCCGAACGAGTTACCGTTCCCGCAAACGTAGTCCAGTCTGTGCCCGCTGCGACCTGTTTCCAACGGGCACTGCGAGCCAACAAGTCTTCCAGGATCTTCACATAAGAACCCGTCCTGGCTGCCAATCGACCTTGCTCGTCCGGATACAGTCGCCTTAGGTATTCCAACTCCCTGCGTGCGCGTTGATCATGTCGTTCCATGATCGATACCAACACCAGGCGGGCGAAAATCGCCGCCTCTTCCAGGTCACTGTCCGGACACGTCAACCACGGTCGCCCTGCCGGAGCGGACTGCAGGGCAGGCATCACCGCTTCCCAGGCCTCGTTACTGTTCAGCAATCGTAATTGCATCCACAACGGCCGCCCATGAACCGCATCTTGATGATCCGAGGCCAGTCCACCGCGTGACTGCGGGAAAATTTGCTCCCAGGAAAACCGGGCACCCGCATAATCACCCTGTTCCAGGCAATATTCACCAATCAGCACGAGGGCATCATCCCCATAACTACTGGCAAATAGCTCATCAACGATTCTCTGCAGCAGGGCACGATCCCCGTTCTTACGGGCCTCGATAAACCAACGCCTCGCCAGGGGATCTACCTGACGTCGATACCGCACCAGGGCTTCCGGAGACCGCTGTCCCAGGGATGCAAACCAACCCTGGGCATACTGTTGTACGGTCAGATAATACTGCCCCCTGGTGGTCGCTTTACCTGTATTTACAGCGATCAACCGATTCCCGTCAGTACGCACGATTCCGCGTACGACCTCAATGGCTTCATCCCATTGCTGGTCAGCCAGCAAGCGGGCTGACTGACGAATCAATGTTAACGAGGTGTTACCCAGCCGATCCAGGTGTACTTCTGGCGACGACTGGGAAGTGGTCCTGCTGTTCAGTTCCTGGCAACTTGCCACGGACATTTCCAGCCAGCAGAGGGCCCACAGGAAACAGGCTGCCATCCGGAGTTTTTGCGCATGGCGGTACCGATGACGCTGCGCAAGAGAGTTTATCGATTGCATGGCGAATGCCCCTTTCAAGGACGCTTACTCACCTAGTATAAGTGCTGGCTATCCTTGAGAAAAGAAATATCCTGGTCCTCACCCGCGCAGTCCCCGGTCAGTTACAACGAACATTCGGTCTGGGAAAAGATTAAGGTCCCAATGACCTCTTCGAAATCCGTTTCAGCGTGTATAGCCCTCGATCAAGCGGCCCAGAAAAAAAGCCGCTACACCGAAAATCAGCATGATCACCATCTGGCTTAAATGAAACTCACGTCCCAAACCAGTACTTAATTCCATGAACATGGCCAACGGCAATACCGTCAATCCAACCAATTGCAGAAAACGACCGAGAGCTTGCATGGGACCGTCTTCCTCTCCGTAACGAGCAATAGATATCGTATCTCGGTAACCAGTAACGAAAACTGGCTGCGGACGAAAAAACGTTAGTGGTGAGATAACGATTCCTGGGAATGCGACGAGTGATCCCTGGTACCACCCGGTCCCATCACGGCAGTTCCTCCGGCCAACGCCAACACCTGTTGCTCACGAGCCCTCCGTACCTGCGAGCCAAAATAATAGCCCAGGCTGCAAAAGATCAAAAAAGGCATACTCATCATAAACAGGATGCTCCAGAAAT
>JAYGDH010000153.1:0-27980 GCA_046583055.1 Pirellulaceae bacterium
TGGTTTTCTATCACAATGGCCAGGAACAATTACTGACCGACGGGCGACCGGCTCGCGTTGTCAAGGAAATCATCGCATGAACCGTACCTGGCTGTTGACCCTGGCAATCATGTTCGTCGGGAATACGTCGGCCTCCTGGGCTGCTGATATCCCGAAGATTTCCGACCGCCATGTTTTCCTGCGTGGTACACTCACCAACTCGCTGCACCAGTTCCGGGAAAAGAAAACCGGCCACGTCGCTTTCATCGGTGGTTCCATCACGCAGATGAATGGCTATCGGCCCCTGATGGCCAGCCTGCTGCAAAAGCGTTTTTCCGGGACAACTTTTAATTTCACCGCCGCAGGAATTTCTTCCACCTGTTCCACCACGGGTGCCTTTCGCCTGGCCACCGACGTACTGGCCCAGGGGCCGGTAGACCTGTTCTTTATCGAGTTTGCCGTGAACGGCGACCAGGATGCGGGCCATACAGCCCAGCAATGCATTCGTGGAATGGAAGGAATCATCCGCCAGGTACGCACGCATAACCCGGCGGCTGACATGGTCATCACCTACTTCGTGAATCCCGGAATGCTCGCCCAATTACAACAGGGAAAAACACCGTTGGCCATGGCCGCCCATGATCGCGTGGCCCGGCATTACCAGATTTCCACCATTCATTTGGCCCAGGAAATCGCTGACCTTACTCTTGCCAAGACCATCAGCTGGGAGCAATACGGGGGGACGCATCCAAAGCCCTTCGGAAATGCCATCGGCACGGCCATGATCGAGCGTTTACTCGAGAGGGCCTGGAAATCTCCGGTTCCGCGAAAACCTCATCCCACGGTAGCCACGCTGATTGATGCGCACAGTTTCACACGTGGCCATTTCATCCGTCCCGACAAGGCGACCATTCAGGCGGGCTGGAAATGGGAAGTACCTGCCTGGAAAGAGGTACCGGGATCCAAGCGGGCCCAGTTCACCCAGATTCCGATCCTGCAGACCACCACGCCGGGCAGCCGGGTCACGCTGATCTTCAAGGGAACCGCCATCGGCGCCTACATCCTGGCCGGACCTGACGCCGGCATCGTGGAAACCCAGGTGGACAACGGGCCCACCAGGAAGGTCGACCTGTACCACCGCTTCAGCCGAGGACTGCATTACCCACGAACCATCTTGTTTGCGCAGGACCTCGATCCTGGTAAGCATACCCTGGTCTTGAAAATGACGGATGATCGCAAGGAAGGTCGCAGTGGCTCCGCGATGCGGATCATGCAATTCACGGTGAACGGTCCTCGCTAGGACCGTCCCATCATTTCTTCGTGGCTGGCAGCAGGGCCCGTTTCATGGCAGCGGTCATCGGGGCCTGTGCTCCCGGTGCCACCCAGCGCCAGCTGTGTCCAAAGTTATCATCAAAGGCGGCCTTGGTTGGTACGTAGCCTGGCCAACATTCCCCGTAACCGATCGACATCACGAAAGAACCGGGCCTCATTTTCTGCGCCATCAGCTGGTACCCCACGAATGCCTCGCCGGGGAACAACAGGATCTGTGCATCGCCAAAATCAATACAGGGCATATCGATCGCCTGTCCTTTCGCAATGCGCTGCAACGAACTCAAGCCCATGGCCGCCAGGATCCGTTCTCTTATATCCTGCTTTTTATCTTCCAGCGTTTTCTTCAACGCCGCGGCTGCGAATTTTTCATGGTCGTTGAATTTCAGGTGCAAGGTCGTGTTACGGAACTGGACCGTGGTAACAGGTATCTTGTGCGTCTTCTCCCAGGCCTGTTTCATCCCCTTGTAGATACGGTCTGCCAGGATCGGTCGATTATCCGCGGATCCATCGTTGTACTTTCCAGCGGTCACATCACCACTGCAGCCAGAAACATAGATCTGGGCGATGGAAAAGTCATCCCGGTGCCTTTTTGCGCGGGCCAGTCCCACGAAATCCGAGGTCACACCCCCGCGGCCGTAGTAACTCATCGGATGCGTGGCGTACGAGTGAAGAGCCAGCAAGGGCTTGTCACCATTCCAGAAGCTGATCGTTTTCAGCCAGGGGTCAATCAAGCCATCATCAGCATCACGATAGGCAGCATTACCGCCGCTACTGCTGCCACGGCCAAAGCTGACCGTTCCATCCTCACGCTGCACGCGCCGGTTCGAGGCAACTTGCTCAACTTTTGCCTGGCCGATCCCCAGGTGGGTGACTGGCACAGCATCTTGCAGGCTATCGCGACAGGCCGTGGCCACACGTTTCAACGTCTGCTCGTGAAACTTCATATCGTACAACTCGTTAATCAGTCCCTGGGTATTGAGCAGCTGCTGCGCCTCCAGGTCAATGACCGGCGCATCATGCTGGTGCAGGCTGCTGACCACGACCCGCTCTCGACTAGTCCCGGCCGCCGTGGCCAGGGCATCGCGCCACTGGTCATAGGCGCCGTTACGAATCTCGCACCAGTCAAAGGCCACCAGGACAATCGGCTTATCGGCACCGAGCAATACGAACCCATGAGCATACAACGGATCGAGAATTTTCCTGGACTTCGTGGGCAGGACTCCCATGCAACGATGGTTCAACGGAATGGTCACATCAGCAGAAAACCGCGCCAATCGATACGTGGCCTGTTCTGCGGCACCGCTATCGGCGGAGGCTGGCAAGACCAGCAGGGCGGTCAGTCCCAGCACGATCCAGGATGAACACGAATGACAGTTTGAATTACGAAAAGTCATGGGTTCGATTTCCTTTGAAGTCAGGAGGACTTGTTCTTTTTTACCTTGTTGTTTTTCTTGGGCTTGCGCACGGCGGGATCAAAAGGTGCATCCGGGGCGTCTTTTTTCGGGAACCAGACGGCCAGCTGCTTCTTGACCGATGTATATTTCGGTTCCTGGGACAGGTTCTTCCATTCCATGGGATCCTGGTCATGATCGTAGAGCTCCTCGGAACCGTCTGCATAGCGGATATAGCGCCAGCGTTGACTACGCAGGGCATGGTTCTTGCGACCATGCGTGGTCAGGGCAGGTCGATCCCAGTCTAGCCCTGGGTCCTTCAGCAACCCGGTCATGCTAACACCCTCGAGATGATCCGGTAATGGTAACCCGCAAAGCCGGGCCAGGGTGGGATAGATATTCATGAAGTCCACTGGCCGCTGGCAAACAGCCCCGGTTGAAATAACACCGGGCCCCGCAAACATCAGGGGAGCCCGGGTGGCCTCTTCCCAGAGCGAGAACTTCCGCCAGTGGTGTTTTTCTCCCAAGTGCCAGCCATGATCTCCCCACAGGCACACAATCGTGTTGTCCCGGTAGTGGCTCTTGTCCAGGGCATCCAGCACCCTTCCCACCTGGGCATCCGCAAAGGCGATGCTGGCCAGGTAACCCTGCACCGCATATTTCCAGTTATCGGTATCGATAACCTTCTTGTGGTCACCGGCTGGCTTCGCCATCTTGACGCCGGCCGCAGGGATATCCTCCAGGTCATGATCGGGAACGCGGGGCAGAGTAATCGACTTGCGTGGATACATGTCGTAATACTTGTCAGGAACCTGCCATGGCATGTGCGGTCGGAAGATACCGCATGCCAGGAAAAAGGGTCGGTCATGATCCGCTTGAAGATAGTTGATAGCCCAGGAGGCCACCTTGTAGTCGTTCATCTGTTGGTCCGGAACTTGTAACCGTCCCCAGACAATTCCCCCGGCCCGGCTGTGAGGATCCTTCAGGATCCGGTCCACTGGCTTGGGGTCAGCGGTCTTCTCGAAGTAATGATGCCAGGATTTCGGATCCGGGTAACGTCCGTGGTAAATCTTGCCACCACCCTGGACATGGTAACCATGTTTCATGAACAACTGCGGCAGGGTCATCACGTTCGGCATGGCAGGACGCCATGGCTGGGGATTGAGATAGACCCCTGAACTCGAGGGTCGAATGCCCGTCATCAGGGCTGCTCGCGAGGGATTGCAAGCCGGTGCCGCACAGTGCGCCTGGGCAAACAGAACGCCGCGTTTCGCCAGGCGATCAATATTGGGCGTCTTGCAATCCGGGTGCCCACCCAGGCAGCTGATCCAGTCATTAAGATCGTCTACTGCAATAAACAGGACGTTGGGACGTTCTTGATCGGCTGCCTCGGCACTTGCCCAGCACATCAGGCAGGCCAGAACTGCCAACAGGTAACCTTGGCATCGCATCATCATCTGTATTTTTCCCCGGGTCCTGCCCCATTGCTATTCTGCAAACCGTGTAGGTATCCTCTTTCCAGCCCTTCACTTTAACGACTCGGGGAGCCATTTTCACCTGCCGGATGCTAAAATCTGTCCGTGGTCAAATCCCTTCCCGGAAACATGGCTTTTGCTGGCAAACTGACCTGCTAACGGGTAAAATCGACATCGTCCCGGACCGGGATCATCGTACTTGTTTATCGAGAAGGAACATCTCACATGTCATCACCTGTCAATCGCCGACATTTCCTCAACACGACTGCCGGGGCAACAGCCGGGCTGGCCCTGACCCAGCAGGTACGTGCAGCAGAATCTGCCAACGAAAAAGTAGTTATCGGCGTGATGGGCCTGAGTCGAGGGCGTAGCCTGGCAGTCAGTTTTGCCAAGCAACCCAACGTCGAGATCAAGTACGTCTGTGACGTGGATACCGAGCGGGCGGAAAGCGCGGTCAAGCTACTGGACGGGGCCGGGACCAAGTCACCCCAGGCCATCGGCGATTTTCGCAAGATTTTGGATGACAAGTCGGTCGATGCACTCGTCTGTGCAGCACCGAATCACTGGCATGCACCGGCCACTATCCTGGGTGTCCAGGCAGGCAAGCACGTCTACGTGGAAAAACCCTGTTCTCATAATGCCCAGGAAGGGGAATGGATGGTTGCGGCCGCTCGTAAGCACAACCGGGCCGTGCAAATGGGTTCGCAGCGTCGCAGCGGGGCCGCCATCAAGGAAGGTATCCAGATGGTCCGGGAAGGTGCTATTGGCAAGGTCTACCTGGCCCGCGCCTGGTACCACAATGCACGTGGATCAATTGGTGCAGGCAAGCCAGCAGCCGTCCCTGGTCGACTCAACTATGATCTCTGGCAGGGACCTGCCCCACGCACTCCCTACCTGGACAACCGGGTTCATTACAACTGGCACTGGTTCTGGCACTGGGGCAACGGGGAACTGGGGAACAACGGCATTCATTCTCTCGACATATGTCGCTGGGGTCTCGACGTGGAATTCCCGAACCGCGTCACCTCGAGCGGTGGACGCTACCACCACCAGGACGACCAACAAACGCCGGACACGCACACCGTGGCTTTCGAATTTCCTGGTGGCAAGCAGGCTACCTGGCAGGGATTGAGTTGCAATCGTAATGGCAGCGGCTTCGTCAAGTTCTATGGCACGAACGGTTGCCTGGAAATTATCGACAACGGATACGTCCAGTACGATCCCAAGGACAAGGAAATCACCAGGAACACTGACTCCCGAGGAGACATCGAGCACATCGATAACTTCCTGTCCGCGATTCGCAATCACAAGCCACTGGAACTCAACTCGGAGATCGCCAAGGGTCACCGCAGTACCATGCTCTGTCACCTGGGTAACATTGCCCAGCGTACGGGCCGATCCCTGACCTGCAACGCCAAGAATGGTCATGTCCTGGATGACGCAGACGCTATGAAACTGTGGGGCCGTCAATACGATCCCAAGTGGAAACCGACGGTCTAGCCGACCCGGCGTCAGGCGTTCCCGACCACACCGGACAGGCCTGTCCTGCTATGGACGTGCCGGAGGAACGTGTTGCGCAATCGTATCGAGTCCGACGATCTCGGCGCGCTCACCGGCATCTTCAACGAGGTCCATGATCCGTTGAATGGTTTTCATTTCCGGATCTTCCACCACGAGGCAGGAGGGGTGGGCCAGGAAATCGAAGACCTGCCCACTCGCGATCACGGATCGAACGGATCGAGTAATTGCCTCCAGGAAATACTCCAGCTTCCAAAAGGTGCTGCGGAACGCACCCACATCACTAATAGGACTCATCGGAATCTCGATCAATCCGCTTGGGTAGCGATAGGGCTGAGCCTGCTGCTGGGCCTCCACGATCGAATGGTAAACATCCTCGCCCGGTTTTTCTTTGGGTTTCCCGTAGGCATGCCTGGGGTACTTGGAGCTCACCCAGGAGAACTTTTGTTCCAGCAGTAATTGTTGAAGATCTGCGCGGCCATCGAGTGCGTCGCGAAAGCCACCCGGCGTACGAAACCCATTGACGTCGATCTTGGCCCGTTCCTTGAGTGCAATCGTCGCGAGTCGAATATTCTCGCGGAGGATTTCCGGGACCTTTTTTCCCTTCACCAGCCAGGGAGAACGTTGGAAGCGAAACTGCACCATCGCTGGTGTAGTCGCCAGCAGGTTCACATGGTCATAGGTGTGATTGCCGATCGGATGTCCAAGCTGGTCCAGTTGTTGCAACCAGCTGACATCCGGCTGCTCCAATACCCGGCCAACGCAGAAATAGTGCAGTACACCTCCACGCTTCTTGACCAACTGGCCCGCCTTGACGGAATACTCCTTCGTGGCTGCGTCCAGGTTACCTTTCTGGTAATCCCATTCCGTCATGCCACGCCTGGGGTAATGACGACTCATTTCCAGGTCCAGCGTGATCGCGATCCGCGCCTTCGGCTTGGCGGGCGCCGCCTGGACCAGGGAGGCAGCCAGTGTCGTTGCCAGGCCACCGGCCAGGAACTGTCGCCGCGCCATGCCCGTCAGAAAAGGTGTCTTCATAGCTACTGTCTCCAGGGCTCGCAAACATTATTATTTCTGCATAGGTCGCACCCAGGATACCTGGGTGACCAGCTGGTTCAGGGAGGCAAAGGAAATCGAGCTGTTCGTCGCATAACGCGGACTGGAATTGGCAGGGAAGGTTGCCAACGTTGCATCTCCAACCAGGAAAACATTGAAATCCTTCGAAAGGTTCTCGTAGCCTGCCGTGGTACTGCAAAAACACATGTCCGTAGCATAGCCCGTCAGCAGCACATGGTGGATGCCTTCTCGCTGCAGGAATTGCTTCAAGGGTTCATAGCCCTGGGCATCATAAATCACTACATCCCGCGGATCGACGTCCACGTCCCGGGTGACCGGGATGGGAAGTTTCCAGAAGCCGGCATGGTTATACCTGTCACCCGCATCCAGGCCAGGAAACTGCTGGAAATAATCTCGCACCGGATTCTTGCTGGAAAGTTTCAAGGTAGTCGGCAGCGGTTCGCCGCGATAAGAGAAGCCGTTCAACTTGGCCTTCAGTTCGCGAGCGCCTGCCTCACGCATACTCTTTGTCGGCCGATGATCGTAGGAACGATACAGCTTGCGACGAACAGGATCTTCATCACCGGGAAGGCTGTACAACACCAGGGCTCCCTGTTTCCGCAGTAATTTGAGAAACGGATTGATCACCTTCCTGGTATGAGATCCCGCCAGGTGATTCTTTTCCAGCGTACAAAAATCAGCAACGCCGGCTGGCTCGGGAGTTTTCCAACCCTGTCCATCATCAATGCCCCAGGGATGGACCATGATCACCGCTGTTCGATCCGATCTCAGGTAATTGGGCATTTCGATAATGCCCCGCGCGTTGTAAGAGAATCGCCAGGCTCGCACGGAAAGATCAGCGCCCTTATCCTGGACCAGCGTGCTCGCTTCAAACCGTGTCGTTTCCCGAACTGGCTGCACAAACTGGGGATAGTCTGCCAGCAGGGGAGAAGGATTTGTCAGTCGCCGCAAGCGGTTATCATAAACCCGTGAACGGACCTGGCCTGGCTTTTCCGCCACCGGCAATCCTGCCTTTTCAGCTACTTCGTCAGCGGTCATCCATGAAGATCCGCTGATCACGCAGGCAGCACCCACTGCTGCCAGTACGATGCTCACACCTGTGCGACCTGCCATGATGCTCTCCTTATTTCCCGTCCCAGGATTCCTGGATAAGCCCAGTGAGTTCCTTCACGATCTGCGGGTGACTGGCAGCAAGGTTCTTGTTCTCATGGGGATCTGCCAGCAAGTCATACAGCTGGGGCGACCTGTCCGTACGTGGATGTGCAAAAGCGTAGCGACCTATCTTGCCATCATAGGTAAGCAAGAGTTTCCACTGGTCCCGAATGCACCAGCGAAACAGTAGGCTCGCAGCGGGACGATTGATATCGGCAATATCGTGAGCGAAGCACTCTCCAAAAAGTACATTTCGCTTATCCGCTGCCGAGGGATTGGCCTCACGATGTCGGCAAACATCCAGCAGGTTGATTCCCGGTAAGCCAGCGGGTGCCTTGACTCCGCAAGCTGCATAAATCGTGGGAGCAATATCGATACTGCTCACTAGCGTGTCATAGGTTGCCGGTTTAACCTTTCCTGGCCAGCGGACCATGATCGGAGTTCTCGTACCCCCCTCATTCGGCGACTGCTTGGAACGAGGTGCAAAGCTACCGCGCCAACCAGCAGGTGCCTTCGTGTCCGGAGTACGTTGAATCCAACCATTGTCGGTCACGTAAATCACCAGCGTATTATCGGTGATCTCCTTCTTATCCAGGTGTCCCAGTAATTGTCCGCAAGTCTCATCGAACCATTCGCACATCGCGTAATACTTCGCCAGGGCCAGGGGGCGGTCAGCGGCCTGGTATTTCTTCAAAAGTCGCTGCGGCGGATTGTGGGGTGTATGGGGCAAAAAAGGTGCATACCAGACGAAGAACGGCTTCTTCTCTTCGACAGACATGTCAATGAAATCAAGAACCGGTTTCATTCCGTCCCTGCCGATCTTCAAGCCATCGTCACCGTGCCGGCCCCCCGGTTTTGGAAAACCGCGGGTCATGCCGTGGGTGAAACCACCTCGCTGGAAACTTCCTTCCCACCACTTGCCACTCTGGTGACTCAGGTAACCGGCTGGCTTCAAGAGCCGCGGTATGGTGATATGCTTATCGATATGGGAAATCAAGTCAGCTCGCTGCTGCGTATAACTCTTGTCCTGCGCTAATTGCTGCCGCGTTTTTCCGGCCGGTTTCGCTGGATCATTTCCGGAAATCCTGTGCTGGTGGGGATAAAGTCCCGTGATCATCGTGGCCAATGATGGACGGCAGAGGGCGATAGGCACGTACCCTCGGGTAAAGGTCGCACTTTGACGTACCAATCGATCGAGAGAAGGCGTCTTGATGACCGGATGTTTCATGAAGCTGTAGTCAGTCCAGGACTGATCATCCGAGATAATCAATACGACATTGGGTTGCTGCGAGGATGGTTTGCGCTGAGCCCGGGCAAGCACCGTGGTCGCCGGCAGACCAGTAGCGGGCCGGGACACCGCCGACACCGTGGGGGGGCTGGATACGCTGCGCACATAAGCCACCAGGTCCAGGACCTCGTCTTTTTGGTAGGTATCAACTAGCCCGTCGGGCATCATGGAGATCGGCGAGGGTTTCATGGCTTCGATGTGAGCTCGTTTTACGGCAGTCAATTTGCCCGGGTTAAGCTGATCCGTTCGCACCCGGTAATCGTCTCCTTTCAGATTCACCACGCGGCCAACAATTGTCTTTCCATCATCCATGAGGAATATGGTTGCCTGGTACTGGTCCGAGATCACACGACTGGGCTCCAGGACAGCCTCGAGAAAATCCTTTGCATTGAATCTCCGGCCCGCGGCTGTCAGATCAGGTCCCACGTAACCCCCTTCTCCCTCGAGTCGATGGCACTTGAAGCAGGAGGCGGAAGAAAATATCTCGCGCCCACGTTCCAGGTCACGTTTTCCCGCTGACTGCTGCACCTCGGCAAGCAGGTCCTCGACGGTCCACTTCTTGACCACCGGCCGTGGCTTCTGCGGCTTGTCCGTAACCCTGGGCGGGCGATTCAGGATATCGGCCAGGGACTTCTTTTCCGCGGCATTCAATGTCGCAATCGCATCATTACGCGTGTTGAGAATAAAACCGTCAAACGAATGCCCTCCGTTGTGAGCAGCAGCCTGGTCAAACCACTCAAAATAAGCTCTACGCTGATCAGCCTGCCATCCTTCTTTGACATTACGCAGGACCATGGCGTAGTGAATCTGCTGCTGCTGAGTACCAGCAGCAGCTAACAGTTTGAGCGTCTTGTCCAGCGCAGCAGGAGACTGCAGGTAAATCAACAATTGGCTCAACTCGCGATTTACAGCCTGGTCTTCAGCTGGATACCATTGCTCCAATCGGGCCGTCACCTCCTGCGCGGACTTGGCAGCCGGGCGACCCAGCCGAATGAAGGTCAGCTGGTAGCAGCGCAACAGGTCCAGTCGTTGTGAATGACTGAGCTCTTCCCAGCTGAGCTTGGCCAGCGATTTCAACATGCCCTCCACATCTTCAGCGTTTCCGCTGCGTGCCAGGGCAACCATGGTGGTCAACATCGTCTGTGGTTCTGTTTCCCGGAAGGCTCGTTTGCGCCAGGACTCCACGGGTTGATGTTCCAATGCAATACGAGCAGCGAAACGAATAAAGCGATCAGGGTGTCCCAGGAAGGGCCATAGTTCGCGAACAGCACCTGGTCCCGGACGACCGTGCAGGGATTCCAACCTGCGTCGCTGGGTACGCGCCGAGATACCAGCATTAACCTGCTTGGCTGCTGGCGCCGTCGATTCCTGGCCCTGGTACGTTGCCCGGTACAACCCGGACTGCGTGGACCGACCACCAACCGTGAAATAGAGCGCTCCGTCAGCAGGATTGATAACGAGGTCGGAGACCTGCAGGGCGGCCGCAGAGATAAACTGTTCAGCCTCGCCCCGATAGCTGGCGCCAGCTGGCGTCATATGAACGGCATAGATAATCCCGTAACTCCAGTCGGCTATAAACAGGGATCGCTGGTATTTTCCCGGGAATTTTGCGCCGGTACCAAAGGTGATTCCCGTGGGACACCCTGGTCCAATATCGACGACCGAGGGGAGGCTATCCAGGTAATAGCTGGGCCATTTCCCGTTCCCGCTGCGCCAACCAAACTCGCTACCGCTGGTCACGTGATTCACACGGGTGGGACGATACCAGGGAGCACCAATATCCCATTCCATGTCCGCATCGTAGGTGAACAACTCACCATCGGCATTAAAGGCGATATCGTACTCGTTACGAAACCCGCTGCCGATTAATTCAAACTCCTTGCCATCGGGATCGGTTTTACAGATCCAACCTCCCGGTGCCATGATTCCCACCGCGTGACCCCCGGCATCCCACATGCGGGGCAACAGGTTATCGAGTTTCCAGTTACGGGGAGCTCGGGAGCGGGCCAGTTCCGGGAGATCCGTATGGTTCCCAGCGCACAGGTAGAGTGCTGTACCATCCGGAGATAAGCGAATCGCATGGGGCCCATGTTCACCCATGGGACCAGTCAACTCCCGTAACAGCTTGACCTCATCAAACTGGTCATCCCCCGTGGTATCTCGCAGGCGGTACAGTCCGGACTGGCGTTTGCCCATGCCATTAACCACCACATACAGGCTGTCAAACGCATAGAGTAACCCCTGGGCCATACCAATCTCTGCCTGCAGTGGTTCGACCCGGGTCTGTGCTGCGGCACCTCCCGCAGTTGGTGGCGTCACTCGGTAAAGCTGTCCGTGCTGGTCACTGACGATCAGTCGTCCGCGGGGATCATTGGTCATGCAAACCCAGGACCCCTGCTTATCGCGGGGGACCGAGTAGAGTAATTCGACCTGAAAATCCTTGGCTACTTTCATCGCGCTAACCGGGGTGGCCTGGCTGGCTGGTCCGGGAATGGATTTCACTGGGGGTGCTTTGACAAATCGCTTCAGGGTAATTTCCTTGAACTGCACTGTCATCGGTTTACCACGGTGCAACTGCAACCCCAAGAGTCCCTCGGCTGCCCATTGTTTTGGATCTTTGTCGGTAACTTGTACCGTCATCTGGCCGTTGATCGAATGGGCGAGCCGGCGGCCACGGGCGGTGATAACATAGGTGTTCCATTCACCCGGTTCCAATTTGGCCATCGCATCTTCAACACCGTCGATATTACCAGTCACCCGAATATCTGACTTCGGTCGCCTATTCTTCTTGGCTGCTGCCTGGTTGCCAGTGGTTTTGGGCGTCAACGTAACCTGTTGGCCGCGGGGGCCAATAATGCCGCGCATTTTCTCCTCGTAAAGGATACCCAGGTGTTTTTTGCTTAGGTCAATATCCGCCTGGTAACCGCCGAGTACCCATTTCCCCAGGTCTTTCAGCTCCTTGCTTCGATACTGGATACCTGAATTCCCGAAACCGGCTTCTCCCTCGATCCGGAATTCCAATCGCAACTGGAAATCCTTGACTGTGCCAGCTCGCCACACCAGGAAAGTATTGTGTTCCAGGGGTCGATCCGCCGTCGTTTGCCCCGTGATCACTCCATCACGCACGGACCAGCGCGTGGGATCACCGTCCCAGCCGTCCAGGTCCTTCCCGTTAAAGAGGGAGATTGTGCCGGGCGCAGCTGCCATCACCAGCACGGTTCCGTGCAAAACCGCAGCCACCACGAGCAATATCATTCGCATCTTGATACGCCAGCTCAAACCGTTCATAACTCGACCTCTTTCCTGCTACAACCATGGCATTCAATGGACAACTCGTTAGGCACCCAGGCACTTCCTACCGGGTCGAAGCCGGTGTGCTATCCATGATTGTAAAGAGAAGCAGCAGGGACCCACAACCATTGGCCGCGGATAATCGACAACTCTTCCTGTACAGGAGCGTTTTTGTCGGCCAGGTCATCCCAGCTAGCGTGGTGCGAAAACATCCAGCTTTCGTTCTGCCGTATACGGCTCCTGTTTCACCAGGACCGTGGCTCGCACCGTGAGCGGCATATTAAACGGACCGTGCCCGGTCTTGTCATAATATATTTTCATCACGCCGCGGGTCTTCCCAGCCGGGATGATCAATGGTTCGGCATGAACACCCTGGATATGCGAGGGCACGACCAGTTCCACGCGAGCCGCTCCATCCAATTCCTGGCCGCGACCCAACTGAACAGCCAGGTCCAGGTTAGCTCCAGGACTCCAGGTCACCGAACGTGGTTGAATTTTCACATCCAGCTGTCCCGGATCGACCAGCAGGATGACCTGGTCATTTTGTTCATGGGACGTATAGCTGATCTCGTGTTCTTTACCCTGTTCATCTTTCAGGTAACCAATCGCCGTCACGCATGTACGGCTGGTACGACCTACTTCCATCCAGGGCGCAAGATGCACAGCGTAATCAAATTCAGACTGGCCTGCAGGTACGGTCACGAACCCACCCTGGACGCCCTGCAGATGTCGCACCTGTCGATCCGCCAGGCGGATCTCGAGGGGTCCATCGAATCCCCCCCGTTCGATCCGGTAGTGGCGCCGATACGTGGAACCACGGGCCGCATACTTGGTCTCGAATTCTCCCACAACCTTGAAGGGTGTGGCCATGGAGACAGCTAACAGGCAATGATCCAGTTCCATGTCATCTGTGGAACCTGCTGCCGTCCGAGCCGTTTCCGCGACCTGCTTAGCTGGCTCGATCTCACCGCTTCCCATGACCTGGATACGGACTGCCCGTACCCTGGCATTCTCGTGGGCTTTCAGCACCAACGTGGCGTCGTTCTTCTTCGCCGCGATCGAAACAGCCTGGGCCGTCACTCCCCACGGCAGGTTCAAGACATCCAACTCGATCGGCCCTGAAAAACTTCCACGGCGGGTGACCGTGATCTTCAATTTAGCTTCTCCGCCACGATTGAGAGTGACTGCATCCGTTGGTAGTTGCAGTGAAAAGCCCGGGGCCTCCTGGGATTTGGGAGCCACGTAAAGCCGATAGGCATACTGCAATCCTCCGCGGCGAGCAAAACGTTCTTTCACTTCAATGGTATAGCCTCCATCACGAGGCAACTTGACTTCGAAACGAGAATCAGACTCGCTCTTGCTCATGTCATCAGACTGCGCCACCTGTTTACCATCGGCATCCAGCAGTCGCATGACGGAATCCAGTGGTGATCCAAGTCGTTCCGCCAGCAAGTCAAACAGCAGGGTCGCATCTTTCTTGCCTGTGAAATACCACTTATCAACCTGTCCCAACTGGGAAATCCTGCCATTGATCACGGCAGGGGAATTAAATTTTCCACCGGTCGCATTTTCTGCTCCCACCAGGACTTCCTGGAATTCCGGCAGGTCCCCTACGTCAAATCGAAATCGATTGGTCTGCTTTCCGTCCACCCGGACGGGCTCCAACCGGTTCAGGGAGCCGGTCTTCGGCATGGTCAGCTGGATCTGCCTGGCATCTCCCGCCCGGCTGAACAACTGAACCGGGATCGTCGCCCCTCGACGGCCACCGAGTGGATAAACGTAGTCCACGAAAAATCCTTCACGAATAGAAAGTCGGTAGACATAATGCTGCAGACCACCGAACTCGACATCCTGGATCTGTACCTGGTAGACGCCATCCCGGGCGGCCTGGAACCGGACCAGGGCATCCTTACCGATGCCGTCCGTGTTCTCGGCAACGGGCTGTCCAGATGGATCAAGAACCACCAGGCGGGAATCCAACGGAGATCCGAGTCGCTGGGCCATGACCTCGCAAACATAGTGCTGGCCTGCCTTCGCCTGGAACGTCCAGAGATCGATATCTTCGCGGGGAAAAATACGACCATTGATCGTCACAGGCAGTTCAACCAACTGCGGCACGGGTGTCCCATCGATTTCCTGTTCCACGATTTCCGGCAAGTCACCTACCACGAACTTCATCGTGGACGTCACTCCCTGGGAGGTCCAGACACGCCAGCGTCGAAAACCAGCTGTCGCACCGGGATCGATCTTCAGCTGGCCCCATTGTTCTCGGGGATAATCTTCCTTGGCCTGTGACGCCGGCATCGGTATGCGTGGCCCTTCGAACCAGCGTGTTTGCTCGGTCCGCTTCAATTCCACCGGCCCCTGGATACCGGGGCCAAGCATTTCGAAAGCACAACGATCCCGCAAGTAGTGTCCGCCTACATGAAAGCGAACCGTCGTCCCACGTTGTCCACCGGCTGGGAAAATATACGAAACGTGCGGGGGATCGGCCGAGGCAAGCGGAGTTACCAGTGCCAGGTGACTGCCTATCAACACGGCCAGCAGGGAACGCAACAGTGACATCACGCTTGGTCTCTCCTGCCAGGTTCCATCAAAAAACCTGGCTTAGAACAGTTCCTTGATAACCCGCCCGTCGCCGGGCACGATAGGAATGGGACGACCTTCCACGGTTTTGTATTCCGTTTTTGGATCAATACCCATGCAGTGGTAAACGGTTGCAGCCAGGTCGGCCGGTCCGATCGGCTTGGTTTCAGGTCGTTCGGCACGGGCATTGGAGGCACCGACCACGGTACCACCCTGGATTCCCGCCCCGGCCATCGCGATCGCACTACTGGGGCCCCAGTGATCTCGACCAGCATGAACATTAACTCGCGGGGTACGCCCGAATTCACCCGTGATCAACACCAGCGTTGTTTCCAGCATACCGCGCTCGTCCAGGTCGCGCAGCATCGTCGACAGGGCGCTGTCCAGGTGAGGCAACAGATCATTCTTGAGAACGCTGAAGTTATTGTAATGCGTATCCCAGTTCGTATGATCAAGCAGGACGCAGCGCACTCCCGCCTCCACCAGGCGTCGCGACATCAGGCAGGACTGGCCCAGTGAATGCCGACCGTACTCGTCCCGCAGCTTTTCCGATTCTTTCTCGATATCAAATGCCGACTTGGTCGCCTCGGAAGTCATCAGGTCAAACGCCTTCTGCTGGAACGTACTCAGGGTTCGAGCACTGGAATTGGCCTGCACCTCGACCGCCTTCTGGAAACGATCGACGCGCTGGAGTAACCGCTGGCGATTGCCGAGTCGGCTTGCTGAAACATCCAGGGGAGGGGCCAGGTCCGGTACGGCAAAGTCGGGTGAACTCGGATCGGCTTCCACGACGAAGGGGGCTGCCGCGGAGCCGAGGTAAGAAGCTCCAGCACTATTGTGCATCTTGGGCAGGCAGACGTACGGTGGAACCGAACCACGCGGGCCAAGTTGCCGCGCGATTACCGAGCCGTGCGAGGGTTTCTGGTTGTTGGGCTTGAGGCCACCATTGAATCCACCAACCGGGTGATAACCGGTCAGCATGAAATGATCGGCGGGCCCGTGGCCGGAATTACTGTGCCCAAATGATCTCACCAGGGCCAGCTTGTCCATCTGCTGGCCAAGTCGCGGCAGATGCTCGCACAACTGGATGCCGGGAACGTTGGTATCGACCGGCTTGAACTCACCTCGGAACTCGGCTGGTGCCTCGGGCTTCATGTCCCAGGTATCGATGGTCGACAAACCGCCCTGCAGGAAAACACAGATGAACGAGATATCGTCCACGGATCGATTGGCAGCCCGTGCTCGCTGCTGCATGAGCTGGGGCAGCGAAACGCCAAACCCCATGGCACCTGCAGCGCCAATCTTGAGCAGGTCACGACGTCGAACACCATCACAAAATCGGTTTTGCCTGGTCATCTCATGGGTCCTTTCCGTTGGCCCAGTTATTTCTGCTCGCTCGATCACGAGCCATGACAACTAATGATTGAACACGAACTCTATGGAGTTCATCATGCTCCAGCATAAATCCTCTGTAGCCAATTGTCGATTTGGCTGGTTTTTCAGATAATTCATTCCGTTCTGACGTTCATCACTGGTTGGAAAACGGCTGTACATCGCCAGGTAAAGTTCCTCGACCAATACCGATGGGTCCGGATGCCGGGCAACCAGGCTCGCCACCTGGCCACCCACGTGGGATAGCTTTTTCTGGATACCCGGTGAATTAAGGATATGCAGCACCTGGGCCACCGTCGGATCCACCGCACGTTCGCAGGTGCAGGCCGTCACCCTAACGGGACGGCCAAACGTCTTCAGGAAGTAGTGGGGCACGGCACTGTCCCAGAGCTGGATGGCACGGCTGCCCACCGGGATGCCGGCAAACTTTTCCTGCACGCCCGTTACCTGGCAAATCGCGTCCAACAACACTTCTGCATCCATGCGTTTGAACAGGAACCTGGAATAGTTGTCTTCATCTTCCTTGTTGGTCGTATTCACCGCGACCGATCGCTGATAGGCCGCGGATGCAGTAATGATCTGGATCAAGACATGCAGGTCATAGTCATTTTCCACCAGGCACGTGGCCAGGGAATCCCGCATGGCCGGTTTACTGGGTGGATTGGTCAATCGAAAATCATCCAGGGGTTCTACCAGTCCTCGTCCCAGGAAATGTGCCCACATACGATTCGCAACGTTGTGCGCAAACCAGGGGTTCTCCGCTCGAGTCATCCAGTCCGCCAGTTCGACGCGACGATCACCCATTTTGTTTTCTGCTGGCATCTTCGTGGCCAGGGGATGCGCAAACACTTCCTTGCCGCTGCGCGGATGCATCGTCCTGGCTGCCCCCTCTGCCACGATCGCTTCACCACGACTGGTTTGTTTGAATTTCACCTGGGCAAAAAACGCTTCCATGCCGTAATAATCCTGTTGGCTCCAGCGATCGAATGGATGATGGTGGCACTGCGCACACTCGATCCGGACCCCCAGGAAGACCTGCGAAAGGGTGCTTGCCCAATCCTTAGGGCTGCCCACCGACTTGTAGAAATAGCCTGCTGCCAATTCATTGAGTGGCCCTTCAGCGGTCACCACTTCCCTGGCAAACCGGTTAAATGGCTTGTTCTGTAGAAAACTCTGATGAATCCAGCGGTAATAGGCGTAAGCGTTCTTACGGCCCAGCTTCAGGCGTTCCACGCGTAACGTGTCGGACCATTTCAGCGCCCAGTAATCAGCATACTCGGGGCGTCCCAGCAGCTGCCGCACCAGTTGCACCCGGCGATCGGGACGCTGATCCGAGAGGAAAGCCCTAGCTGCTGCTGCCGTCGGCAGTGTTCCAATAATATCCAGGTAAACGCGGCGCAAAAAATCAGCATCGGAACAGGCGCCAGCGGGAACAATATTTAAATCCTGCAACTGGCGATTCACGTGTTGATCAATGAAGTTATTTTCCAGCACCTCGGGATAATCGACAACTGCTTCCGACCGCGGAATCATTGCCCGGAATACTGACACCGCACCCAGGTAGTTGGCCATGATCCCGACCGTGCCGGGAACCTGGCCGGTATCCACGCGACCCTGCCGGTCCACGATCGCCATCGATTCCTTGTTCGTCTGGTAGGTTGCCATGGCGGTCACGTCCCGATGCGTGCCATCGGACCATTTGGCCGTGACACGTAATTGCTGGCTTTGCGACATCTCCATCTGGCGTTGTGTCGGTTCCACCTCGATCCCGACAAGAACCGGGTCATTTTCCGTTCCAAACGGAACTCCAGCGGAAATCCAGGTCTTCAACAGTCGATACTCGGGGCTGTCCCGGGCAACCAGGGTACCGCCGCCATGGGGCGTTGTTCCGCTGGCCTTGCGAATCAACAAGCTCTGCTCGGGCGCTCCAAAAAATACACGGCGGCCACGTGCCTGCATCGTCAGCGCCTGGTGATCTCCCCTCGGATCAAATCCAAAAACTGACAGCTTGAAACCATTCTGTCCCTCGGCCTTGCCATGGCAACCGGAGGCATTACAACCATACTTGTTGAAAATCGGCAGCACCTGGTTTTCAAAATTCAAGACACCATACTGCGTTGATTCCCGGACCGTCACCGGGACCTGGAGGGTGCGACCGGCGACACGAACTTCCAGCGACGCCTGGCCATCAACACGTGCCAGCAGCGCACCTTGTTGGGAAACCGTAGCTGCCTGTCCGCCGGACACCAGGTAACGGGCCTGGTGGGTTAAATCAACCCAACGCCCCTTGCTGGTTCGTCCCTGCACCAGGACCTGTCGCATCGCATCGCGGCCCACCAGCTCCACGCTCGGCGGATCGACGACTATTTTTTCCCAGCGCGCTCCGTCACCAGCATGGATAACGGGTACCCACTGGAAGGCCAGCACGAGCAGTCCAAGAAAACGTTTCACCGAGAAACGTCCCTGGTCGGGCAATGGATGCAGGCAAAGCATGGTGAAAATAATCCGTAATAAACTGGTCAGAAATCGAACGTCTCAAAAGTCCGGAACCTAACTGGTCCTATTATCCCAAACCAGAACGCATCAACAAACCCCTATTCAACCGGTTTGCCCCCCCCAACCGCAGGGATCTGCCGAAAAATCAAGGCGTTGCGCTTCTCAACTAAGAATTCCTGTCACCACGTCGCCGGCCACATTGGTCAAGCGACGTTGAATTCCATTGTGATAAAAGCTCAATTGCTCATGTTCGATACCGAACAGGTGAAGGATCGTGGCATGAAAATCATTCCAGGTGACTGGATTCTCAACCGCTTTCCAGCCAATCTCATCTGTCTGTCCGTAACTGGTACCTGCCCGTAATCCTCCACCTGCCAACCAGCAGGAAAAGCCGTAGCGGTTATGATCTCGGCCGGGTCCCACCTGGTTTGCGGCGGACTGGGCAAAGGGCGTGCGGCCAAACTCGGTGGTAAAAATAACCAGCGTATCCTTGAGCATATCGCGTTGTTTTAAGTCCTGCAGCAGCGCAGCCACGGGCTGATCAATGCGTCCGGCTTCCAGGGAGTGGTTGTCCTTGACACTTTCATGCGCATCCCAGCTGGCACGAGGACTGCCCGCGATCGGACCTCCTGAATAGACCTGTACAAACCGGACACCCCGTTCCAGGAGCCGTCTTCCCAGCAGGCAACGCCGGCCCATGTCAGCTGTTTTCTTTTCATCAATCCCGTAGAGCTTTCGGATCGCCTCGGGTTCATCTTCGTAACGGCTGACCTCGGGTATCGACGTTTGCAGCCGGGCTGCCAACTCGTAACTGCGAATCCGGGACAGCAGCTTCTCATCCTGTCCGATTTTTTCGAGGTGTTTACGATTCAGGTATTCGATGAACTTGCGGGTATCCTGGTCTGCTCCCTGGGCAATGGCTTTTGCCGGGAACAGGTCTCGAACCGGCTGATCTCCGCCCTTGAACACGACGCCCTGGTTTTGACCTGGCAGGAAGCCGCTGGTCCAGTTCGAGGAACCTCCATTGGGACCACCCCGTTCATCGGGTAGCACGACAAAAGACGGAAGGGCTTCGGTTTCGCTTCCCAATCCAAAGGAAAGCCAGCTTCCCAGGGAAGGAAATCCATTGGCCTGGAACCCGCTGTTGGACACGAAGAGCGCAGGCGTATGGTTCGCCGAATCAGAAACCATGGAACGCATCAGGGTCAATTCATCAGCCATCCTGGCGATATGGGGAAACATCTCTGAAATCCAGAGACCACTCTGTCCCCGTTGCTTGAATTCCCAGTCACTCCCTCGCAGCAGTCCGACCTTGCCAAAAAAAATATCCGGTTTTTCATCGGACCCCAGGGTCTTACCCTGCTTCCTGGTCAACTCGGGTTTATAGTCATAGGAATCAACATGGCTCATGCCGCCCACGAGGCATATCTGGATTGCTCTCTTGATGCGTGGTGCATGATTGGTTTCCGTGCCGACAGGTTCTGCTGCTGCCAACACACCATCCTGTTGCAGCAATTCCAGCAGGGCAATAATGCCCAGCCCATGGGTGCTCCACTGGACAAATTGACGGCGGTTCAAGTTTATTGGCATCAGGTTCAATCCTATTGAACGATTAGGAATTCATTGGTGTTGAAAAGGGCGCGAACCAGGGCCGGGAGACCGTGTTGCTTCACTAGTCGCTGAGCCGCCTGTTGTTCCTCGGCAGCCGGCTGGCGCCCCAGCGTCAGTTCGAAACTCCGCTGGATCTGTTTTTCCAGTTGCTGGTCTCCGACGTCCTGCTTTACCCGCCTGGCACAATGATCTGCCATTCGCAGCACGAAGGCATTATTCAGCAGGCTCAGTGCCTGCAGCGGTGTGGTTGTCACTGACCGACGGGGAGCTGCTGCCGACGGATCTGGGCAATCGAACACATCCAGCAAGGCCATCCGTCCACCCCGTGGTGAGAACCGATAAATCGTGCGGCGATTCAGGTCTGGGGTGTCCTGGTCAAACGGTTCGTAATACGTGGTGCCATTATTGGGAACAATCTTGACATCCTCGAATGCCGGACCACCACGCTGGGGATTTAACACGCCAGCAATCAAGAGCATCCCATCCCGGACAGCCTCGGCATCAAGCCGTTGCG
Organism: Pirellulaceae bacterium; assembly: GCA_046583055.1. GTDB lineage: Bacteria > Planctomycetota > Planctomycetia > Pirellulales > Pirellulaceae > JAZADA01. The sequence continues at coordinate 21,103 of JAYGDH010000153.1, forward strand.
GTGACTTCCTCCACAGCAAGCGGTTTTCCGCATCGACAGCAGCAGCGCGTGGATTAATTGTGGCCGCCTGGCGGTAGGCCGTTGATGACGCGATCAAGCGATGCATCGTTTTCAGTTGGTACTTCTGGGCCACCAGTTGTTGAGACAGCCAGTCCAGCAACCCGGGATGGCTGGGACGACCGCCGTTAAACCCCAGGTCACTCGGGGTATCAACAATGCCTGTGCCGAAATGGTAATGCCAGAGGCGATTGGTGATCACGCGCTTGAAGAGCGGGTTGTCAACATGGGTGATCCACTCCACCAGTTTCAGGCGTCGATCGCGATCAGGTGCATCGGCAGCCAGTTGCATGTCGAAGTCCAGGTCTTGCAACGCCTTGACGATTCCGGGCGCTACCACCTTACCTCGCTTCATGACGTCACCACGGTCCAGGAAATAAGTGACATCCGGTTTGCGTGCGATATTGGTATAGATCCGGTACTTTCCCTGGCGCTGCAGGGCAGCGAGGGTATCGCTCACTTTTTTCTGCTGAGCCATCAGTGCCTGGTAGTTAGTCTTGTCTGCGGCATTCATCCGCTTGACCAGCTCTGGCTCTGATACGTAATTCCTGCCGTCCCCGGCCGCGGCAGCAACTGCTGCAGGCGAGAGAGCAAAGTCATAAAGCTGGGCCTGCATGATGCGTGCCTTGAGATGCTTGCTACCACCCGCTGGCAAATGCCGCAGACCGAAGGTCACGACAGCCGACTCGTCATAGGACTGCAATCCAGCACTCTTGTAAGCCTTGCCGTAAGGTTGACCGTTCCGATAGCCTGCAACCACACCATCCTTGGTGTAAACAATGGCAAAGTGAACAGGACGATCCCTGGCATCTTTTTCTGCGGTTCCCTGGAAGGACTTGGTGCGTACAAAACCATTGCTACCTGCCATCCACCGCTTGACTTCCCGTTCCCCGTAAACGATTGCGTCGAACACAACCCCGTTGGGCGTCTGGATACTGATCGCTGCACCCCCGCGCTGGTCCAGGTTGTCCAGCTGGACCCAGGCCTCGAGAGTTTTTTCCGTTAACTTTCGCTTCAACGGCGCCGTGATAACATAGTTATTGGCAGCCACCACCAAGCCACCTTTTTCCAGTCGCGGATTGCCCTTGCCGGATCCGTGCATGGTTCCCACGCTGTCCTTCAGGTCACCTTCAAATTCCCAACGAGCAATCGGCTGGGGTGGCCGGGGGGCCGGCACCTTGCCCGCTTCCCGCTGCTTGATAATTTCTGCTCGCACCCGTGACCGCAAATCATTCAATTGCCGGTTCACCTCCTCCAGCTGGACCCGGGTCTTATCGGTTTCTCCCTTGATTTCCGGCCGCACCACCTCGCGCGTGCCGTGACTGAACCCGGCCACGGCAGCGGCCAGCTGATAATACTCCTGCTGGGCAATGGGATCGAACTTGTGATTATGGCACCGGGCGCAATTAATTGTCATCCCCAGGAAAGTCTGGCCGATGGTTCCCACCAGTTCTTCGATTTCATCCGCTCGCGACTGTCGTTTCATCTCCACGCTGCCACCCACGACCGTGTTGTGCACCGCCGCAACCAGGAAACCGCTGGCCGCCAGTCCATCGGGTGATCCATTACTGATCAGATCCCCGGCTAGCTGCATACGAACAAACTGGTCATATCCCATATCATCATTGAACGCCCGGATCACCCAATCACGGAAATGCCAGAGATCCTTTCGTGGACTATTTCGTTCAAAGCCATCACTTTCTCCGTAGCGGGCAATATCCAGCCAGTGTCGTGCCCAGCGTTCCCCGTAGTGAGGTGAGGCCAGCACCCGTGTCAGCAATTGCTGATAGGCGGCTTCCGAGGGATCCGCGGCAAACCGGGCAACTGCCTCTGGTGATGGTGGTAACCCCAGGAAATCAAAGTAGACCCGACGAATGAGCTGGCGCGGGTCGGCATCCGGCGCAAAACCCAATCCCTGGGTTTCCAACCGGGACAGCACGAAACGGTCAATTGGATTACGAATGCGCGTTTCGTCCTTGACTGTCGGCGGTTTTACCTCTGCCAGTGGCTGCAGTGCCCACCAGTCATAGCCTGCCCGATGATCCGTGGTAAAACGAAAGATATTGATGGGATTGGTTCCCCAGGAGGCACCCTGTTGGAACCACTTGCTGAGAATTTGTAATTCCTCGGGTGTCAGCGGCTTTTCAGGTGGCATTTCTTTCTCGGAAACGCGTTTCCACAGCAGGCTGTCAACTGGCCGATCCCCGTGGATCGCCGGCCCATTCTCTCCACCCTTGAACACACCCTCGCGCGTGGACAGGTCCAGCTTGCCTTTCAGATCAAATCCGTTGTGACACTGGATACAACGTCGCACCAACAGCGGCGCCACCTGCTGGTCAAAGAATTTTTCAGCCGCTTCATCGGCTGCCAACACGGTCGGTGACAGCAGGGCGGCGATCAGTCCCAGGAACCCGCGAAGTCTGCCAACACAGCGATGATTTAAACCCATGTCACCGACGTCTTTTCTTTTCGATAGATGGTTACCATGATCTTAGCTAAGGCGGGCGGTAGCCCTTGCTTCAGTCTATTATAATGACGTGCAAGAGGTCACTTTTCAATGAGCCGGGGGAGAAGTTCGACAGGCTATCATGGTGTTATTACCCGTTATTGCAGTGGCCCGTTGGTTCTTCCTATAATAAACAGCTGGATTTTCCTGTCGCAGATATTTCGATATTCGGCGAACCATCTCACCCCGGGATAATACTCTCAAATAGGTCCAGCTTAGCGGGGAAACTCAGGTCACTTGTTTTGGCCTTCGCCACCCAGCCAGCCAACAGCGCATGACAACCGACCCCAACAACCCCGAAGTCCTGACACATGTAGCGAACGAAGTGGAAGCGGTGGCCATTGTTGACGGCCTGGCAGCCCACGGCATTCATGCATCAACAACCGGCAGTTACACCGCAGGCTTTCTCGCCGAAGCTCCGGGAACCGTCCAAATCATCGTCAAATCCAGTCAGCTGGCTCGCGCACGGGAAGTCCTTAGCAAACTTGAAAAGGAATTTTCCGAGCTTGACTGGTCGCAAATTGATGTTGGCAAGCCTGACGAGTAACGGAGACATGAATCCATCATCCCGGTCACGGAAAAAACAACAATGATCGCTCACCCCTGCCAACGGATACTTGGCTGGATTGTACTCATGAACTGCTTGAGTAACCCACTCTTTGCAGTAGAGCCCGGGCAGGCCACGACCCGCTTCGTGCAAAAGCAGTTTGCAATTGGGGCCTGCTGGTTCAAGTTGCCGGATGACGACAAGGCAGATGCGTTTTATACAGACGTGGCAGCGGCACACTTCAATGTCGCCATGGGACCGCACGGCAGCATCAATACGATTGATGCTGCCGTGAAACAACTAAAGCTCTGTGAGAAGCACAAGATCAAGGCCATCGTTTACTGCCGAGGGATTCCTGCGGACAAGCTACCGGTCAGTGCTGCCTGCCTGGGATATAACTTGTGGGACGAACCCAATGCAGACCTGTTCCCCAAGCTGCGCAAGCGTGTAGACGAGATTCGGACTGCTCGGCCTGGGATGCTCTCCCATATCAATCTCTATCCCAACTATGCCAACAAGCGCCAACTGGGAACCGATACCTACGAAGAACACGTGTCACGATTTGTCAAAGAAGTGGACGTGGACCTCCTCTCCATGGACCATTACCCGATCTTTAAACCGTCCCACGACAGCCGCGATCGTTATTGCCGCAACCTGGAGACCATGCGAATCCATTCCTTGAAACGGGCTATTCCCTTTTGGAATTACTTCAACACCATGCCCTTTGGACCACACACGGATCCCACCGAAGCTCAAATTCGCTGGCAAGTTTTCACATCACTGGCCTATGGAGCCAAGGGCGTCTGCTACTTCACTTACCTGACTCCGTTAACTCCTGAATTCCCCAAGGGGGGCGCCTTGATCAGTCGAGACGGCAGACGTACCCGTCATTACCAGCAGGCCCAGCGCATCAATCGGCGCCTTCTCAACCTGGGACCTGTCATCATGCAGTTGACCAGCACCAAGATGCTGCGGGTGACCGGTAAAGGAAACACCGCTGGGGTCCTGGCCGGGAGTCCCCTTCGGTTATTATATCGCAACACGGTAGATCCGCCCCACAATTATTTGTTGGGCGTGTTTCGCCACCGAGATGGCCGGCGTGCTGTGCTGTTAAACAACTACCACTTCGCTTATACCGCCTGGCCAACCGTTGTCTTTGACGCCCCGTTGGGGAAGGTTAGGGAAATCAGTCAGCAGACGGGCCGGGAGGTACCGGTTACCGACGACAGCCCGGACATGGAGGGGCTGCAGATTTCGCTCGATTCTGGAGAAGGTCGCCTGTTCTTGTTGCCCTAAAGACCCACTGCTCACTACTGGCGGGCGGGCCAGGTCAGTTTTCCTGGAATCTTGACTCGTATCTTCCAGAGTATCTTTCCACCTGTCACGTAGAGTGTTTTCAGGTCCGCATCGCCAAAGCAACAGTTGGTTACCATGTCTTCAGGAATGGGGATCACACCCAGCAGTTTACCGGCACACGAGAAGACGTAGACACCGGCCGGGTTATCCGTGTTCTGGTTCGGGTAAAGTCGATTCGCTCCAGCAGTCACGTAGATATTATCCTCGGTATCGATACACATACCATCACCTCCGCGCCCCTTGCCAAAGTCGTGGAACTCCTTTCGTTTTCCCGTCGGCATTCCCTTGTCATCCAGGTCGAAAGCAAACAACTTGCGCACTGGCTTGACGGGATGGTTATCAACCACGAAGAGAACCTTTTGGTCGGCGGAAATCGCGATCCCGTTCGGACGGGCAATATGATCTGCACCCAGTATCCGGACCAGGCCCGTACCATCTGCATTGACGCGGTACACTCCTTCCACGTCCAACTCGAGTCCATCGCGGTCGGGGCCATAGTAAGGATCCGTGAAATAGATCCTGCCCTGTTGGTCAATACAAAGATCATTCGGGCTGTTGAATCGCTTGCCTTCAAAACGATCGACAATCACGGTCCGCTTCCGGCTCACCATGTCAAAGCGCGTCAGGCGACGACCACCCAGGCCACCACGTTCATTTCCCTCGCAGGCAACCAGGTTGCCGTGCGCGTCGAACATTAATCCATTGGCTCGTCCGCTGGGTCGAATAAACGTTTCGGCATTGTCTGCCCCCGGGGGCAAACGCATGATGCGGTTGTTGGCAATCTCGGTGAAGTAAACACTGCCATCCCGATGAAACGCCGGGCCCTCGGTAAAAACCAGTTCCGTGGCTGCCTCCACGCGTTCCGCATCAACGATCCCGGACGGGAGCTCCCCGGCTGGTAGCCACGCCGAGATCGTGATCATGACGACAACCAGAATGCTATTGAGAAGTACAGTAACAAACGATTTCATGGTCTCTCTCCGGAAGTTTCCTGGCAGGTTTAAAATGCTCACGCGATGATTTCCTTGACAACGTTGCCGTGCACGTCGGTCAAACGGAAGTCACGTCCGGCCTGGTGGTAGGTCAGACGCTCGTGATCGAGGCCAAGCAGGTGCAGGACTGTCGCATGTAGATCGTGAACGTGCATTCGGTTTTGCACCGCCTTGAAGCCGAACTCGTCAGTCTCGCCCCAGGTCATGCCACCTCGGACACCGCCTCCAGCAAGCCACATCGTAAAGCCGTGATGGTTATGGTCACGACCATTGCCGTTTTCTGACGTTGGTGTGCGACCAAACTCTCCGCCCCAGATGACCAGCGTGTCCTCGAGCAAACCTCGCTGCTTGAGGTCAGTCATCAATGAAGCAATCGGCTGATCGATAGCGTGGCATAGTTTCGGAACTGTCTTGTCGTGATTGGAGTGCGTGTCCCACGGCTGTCCGTTTCCGTAGTACACCTGGACAAAACGCACGCCGCGTTCAACAAGGCGACGAGCAAGCAAGCATCCGTTAGCAAAGTGCCCGGTGCCATAGCTATCGCGGGTTGCCTTGGTTTCTTTGTTGAGGTCGAAGGCATCGCTGGCACGGAATTGCATTCGGAAAGCCGTCTCCAGCGACCGGATACGAGCATCGAATAGGTCATCTTGCCCGTTTCGCTGTTGAGATTCCGTGTCCAGTGCTCGCAGAAGTTTGAGTTGGCGTTGTTGTGTTTGCTGGTCCCACCTCGCGTTCCGTAAGTGTGGGATCATCTTCTGGGGGTCGATCGATGAATGGTTGATATACGTTCCCTGGCAAGACGACGGGAGAAACGCGCTGTTCCACAGGATCGAAAATCGCACGGGCCTGCCGGGACACAGAACCACATAACCTGGCAGGTCTTGATTCTCGCTACCAAGGCCGTACAGGAACCACGCTCCCATGCTCGGCCGAGTCGGCAGAATCGTGCCGTTGTTCATTTGCAACAGCGCGGGACCGTGATTCGGATTGTCCGTGTGCATAGAGCGCAGAACACAAATGTCATCGATGTGCTGACTGAGTTTCGGTAGCAACTCGCTGACTGGAACGCCACTTTCACCACACGGCTTGAACTTGTAAGGCGATGGAAGCAACCCGCCGGTCGGACGTTCCGTGAGCAAGTCCGCACCTTCGGGCCTTTGGCCTGCGTATTTTGCCAAGGCCGGTTTCGGATCAAACAGGTCACCTTGAAACGGACCGCCGTTCATGAACAGGTGAATCACTCGCTTGGCTCGCGGAGCAAAGTGGCATCCATCTGGAAACAACCCGTTGGTGGATCCACCAAGGCTCTGCTGTGACAAGAATGCAGTTGCACCGATCATTCCTGGAACGGCGGCGGCCTGACGAAGCATGTGACGACGGGATAGGGGTTGAGATGGATTGGTATGCATGCAATTAGTCC
>JAYGDH010000217.1:0-2410 GCA_046583055.1 Pirellulaceae bacterium
TCGGCAATCCAGTCGGTGGTCACCGCTCCCTGGCTCCAGCTATGATTGGCAAATACCCGTGACCGGTCGACGTGTGCTGGCTCGCCAGCGACAGGACTAGCACGTTGCCAATATTCGCGCCGATCGGGGAGAGGTCGACGGCTGAATTGGCCGAGTTGAGCACATCATTATCGGTAAAGTCGTCTGGTTCCACGTGGGTTGCCAGTTCCAGGGGGTCACCAGCCGTGTCAATCAACCGCACGTCCCAGCCTTCCAGGCCGAATTCACCGGGCGCCCACTGGCCGTTCCCATTGGCATCGTTCCAGACGACGCCACGGATCCCCGCTTCTGCCGTCGTGGTCACCAGGTCCGTACGACCCCAGAAGAGCTCCGAGGTGCTCACCGTCTGGCTCGTACCTGGATCGATACTGCGTGTGCGTACTTCCACTACCTGGGCGACGGGGCCGGCGGGAATGGACAGGTCCAGTTGTGCCTGGTAGCTCCCGGGGCTTTCCAGGATCTGCCAGTCGCCCCCATCAAGGCGATACTCCACGACATCGACCTGGCTGAGGACGATGTCATTCTGCTGGCCGCTGGAATTGAGATTGGGAAGGGCCTGGACCGTCGCCTCACCCAGGAAGCGATACTTGCTGGTTACGGAATCGTAGTAACCGGTCCCGGTTAGCTCGTGGGGCACATCCAGGACATCGAAGACACCATTTTCGTCCGTGTCACGCCACCCCATCATCTCCCGCGACGACGGCGAACTGGCATGCTGGGCATACGCATTATCCATCAGCGTTCCGGAAGCCATGATGCTGTCCACCTGCTGAAAGTCGCCAGCCGGATTGTTGGCAGCATTCAGGTTCTGGGCGTCGTAGTAACCGCGTTTATCGGCATAGGATCCTGCCCCGCTGTATTCATCGCGTGCCCAGAAGATGTGCCCCAGTTCATGGGAGAACGTGGCCGCGGGACGATCGGCAGGAGCAACATAGAACTGTCCACCGGGAAAGGCAAAGGCCCTGGAGAAGCTCCCGCCCGGTGCAAACTTACCGTCACTGTCGTTCTCGTCGTTGACCACGAAGATCGTAAATGCCCAGTGGGTATTGAGTGCCTGCCGCTGACTGTCATTGAACAGGCGGATGTCTGTGCTAATCCCCTCGGCTGTATTGGCCTGGGCCTGCGTCAAGAACTCGTTCACCCAGGTCACGTAACTGTTAGAAACATTGGCGATCGGTTCGAGCGATGTGAGGACGGGGTTATCCGCATAGGTCGTGTCCAGCACGAAGTTCAGCGAATGGACTGGACTGTGCGCTGCCAGGGTATCTTCCCACCATTGCAGGCCCTCGGCCACTTTGTCCTTCACATCGATGATCGACTGCGCGGTCCAATCCTCGCTGCTGACAGCACCCTGGGATTCCATCAGAACGAGCGTCACGCCCACGTCACCGAGCAGGTATTCCGCGGTATCGAGCGGCGCAGCGCCCCAGGGCGTGGCCGACAGCAACTGGCGGCTTTCCAGGCTTTCCACCTGCAACCCGCGGAATCGCGTCTGCGCTGGGGATTTTTCGCTTGCTCGTTTCCGGAACAATGGCATCACAAACCAATCCATGAAGAACGGACGTCGCCTTGCCACACGCACGTTCCGCCAGTGAAATTCAGGCTTCTCCTTACCCTAGACGGCAATCCTCTTGCGTTCAAGAATTTTGCGCCTACCGGGTCAAAAGCGGCCCGCTAGCAACTAAAAAACCCTTAAAATTGCCGTTTTCCTTCCCTGCTCGCTGTGGTGTGTTGTCGCCTGATCGTTTTGCTACCTAAACAAGCGGTGAATGAGTCGTTGACTGGTAGGGAAATACGAAACGGCACGCGGAACCCGACAGCGATCTACCTCCTGCTGACGGCCGATTCAGTCCTGCCAGTTGGCAAACACATCATCTCGCGACGGCCCATTCACCTGCAACTGGTCGACTTCCAGGCCGAGATCCTGCAGGATCCCATCCAGGTCATCCAGGCGGCTGTTGTCGAGCCACCAGGGGCTTGCAATCGCCTGGGCATCCCGATGCGTTACCGGCTGGCTGAGACGACGGTGATTGTCATCCTGGGTGAGTGGTTCGGCACGTTCAGTCGCCGGTTCCGGCTGGTTCGCCGTCTCCACTTGGACGTGATCACTGGCCAGGGACTGGGCAAGGTAGACTGGTGAGCCGAGCGAGGCGAATCGACCTGGATCCGCTTCACCTTCAGCAGCTTCACCTTCGCCACTTCCACTGAGTCGGTCATTCAATTCATTAATAACCCGCAGGGCATCCAGCGGCGTGGCATGTCCATCACCGGTAACATCCACACGGCCGTGGACATCAGGCCCTGCACCGGTCGCATAATCCAGCGGCAATTCACTGCTACCAACATTTTCATTGAGGTAGGTGATAACGTA
>JAYGDH010000424.1:0-8370 GCA_046583055.1 Pirellulaceae bacterium
CGTTCAGGGCCGGGACCGGGAGAACGAGGGCCGGCACCGCCGGGTACCGGGGCGACCTTGAGCCAGCCAAAGACAGGACCTGTTTCGGTAAGCAGTTGTTGAACTTGCTGCTCCCACTGCTGCAGGCTGTCGATGACATGAACGGACTGGAAGCCGCAGGCGCGTGCCATCTCCGCGTAGTCCAGCGAGTTGCGATCGCTGCGTCGATGATGGGAGGCTGCTGTTCCTTGCGCCCCGGTGATCTCGTAGACCTCGTTGTCAAAGACCAGCAGTACCAGGTTCTGCGGCGCGGCGGCGGTGATGCTGACCAGGGATCCGAGGTTCATCAACGTACAGCCATCTCCATTGCAGACCACGATGCGGCGGTCGGGTTGGGCCAGTGCCATGCCCAGTCCCAGTGACGAGGCCTGACCCATGCTGGACGGTACGTAGACAAAGTCCAGCGGGTGAGGGGTGAGTTCATTCCATTCGCGAGCGGTACTCATCGTCGTGATAATCACCTCGCTGGACCGTGCGGCATGCAGGATGCGAAGGCTTTCCGGGGTGGACATTCGTGAGGCTGGCATGGTGGTATTGGTGGTGCAAAAGGGAGTGAAGAATCAGGCGCGGCCTTCGGCCAGCAGGGTGATGCCCGGTTTTTGGTCCTGCTGGCATTGCAGGTAATGTTCCTTGAACAAGTGTTTCTTGTCGTGGCTGTCGATAAAACGGCTTTCCACGTTCCAGGCTTCCACGATCGGTTCGGTGAATGCCAGGCAGGAGTCGCCTGGCAGGCTCGAGGAATTCAGGTAGCTGCGGTAGCCGACCAGGGCATAGAGCGGCAGCTGGTAATCGTGTAGGACGTTGCGTAACGCGTCCCCCGATTCAAAGAGGCCCGTGCACTGGATGATGACCAGTGGTCGGGCTCCCCCGAGGTACAGGCCGGCGGCGACCGCCCAGGCTTCTCCCTCGCGGCAGACGCTGACCAGTTGGATCACGTTGCTTTGTAGCAGCGCGGATTCCCATAATCCCAGCGTGCTGTCGGGCACCCAGACCACGTGCGTGACGTCCAGTTCCTCGAGCAACTGGACGAATTCATCGGCTTGGTAAAGGTGGTGTTCGTCCATGGTCCGTGCCAAAGCGTGGGCAAACGTGAGGATTCTGTTATCCTTAAAACCGGTATTGTAGGTATTTGGTTGCGGCAGGAGAATCACGCTGAACGGTATATTCCAGGTTGTTTCGTCCGTGATGCTAACCGGTGGTTGTTGATTTTCCCGCAGGAGTTAATCTGGTAGTTCGTAAGCTGTTATGGGATGACCGGGGTGTCCGGCACCCTGTTGTAAATGGGGAGCCTCGTGTTTCATGCGTCAGACGTTCTTGTTGCTGATTCTCGCGATCATTGTCGTCAGCCTGCTGGTTGGAGCGATCTACATGGTGTTCCGATCGCTGCTGGACGTGGTCGATGATTGGCAAACGAACAGGGAACCGAAGGAATTGAAGGACGAAGTGTCTCAACAGGTGCAGACCCAGGATCGTGAACACGAAGTTCGTCTGCAGAATGACTGCGAACATCAGTGGGAGGGTTCGCTGGTCGGTTTTCCTCCCGGGGCATGTGTTCGTTGTGGACTGGAAAAGGTACGGCCCCGTGGAGCCTGCGATCATGTGTGGCGCGTGGAAATGAAAGAGGTACCAGGCGCGGTATGTGAGACCTGTGGCAAAGAATACCAGCGGGCCTCCACTGCGATCTAGTCGTGTTGTTCATGGTGGTCGGCGTTTCGAGATTTACTGGCAGAGGTACGCGATGAAGATCTACCACAATCCCCGTTGTTCCAAGAGTCGCCAGACCTTGGCACTGATCGAAGAGGCTGGCGTGCAGGTGGAGGTGATCCTGTACCTGGAGGATCCGCCAACCGCCGTGGTACTGGAGGAGATTCTTGACTCCCTGGAAATGGAACCGGCCGATCTGATGAGAAAAGGGGAGGCTGTCTACGCGGAACTTGGGTTGACTGGCAGGGAACTGAACCGTGCGGAAGCTATTGAAATCATGGTCTCGCATCCCGTCCTGATAGAACGCCCCATCGTGGTCAAGGCAGGCCAGGCGGTCATCGGTAGGCCGCCGGAAAATGTCCAGCAGTTGCTCTAGGTCGACGTGCTGGGCAGCGTGTTTATTCGTACTCTCTTGCTTGTTTAAAAAGGAATCCTCATGGCACGTTTTAAACCTTGCTTGAATTCCAGTACGATTCGCCCCGTTCCGGTAATGGATAAAATACAGATCGCTGCGACCGCGGGTTACGGAGCCATTGAGATCTGGCACGATGACGTGGATGCCTACCTGCAGCAGGGCGGAAACCTGGCTGATATGCGTAAGCAACTGGACGACCTTGGCCTGGAAGTGCCCACGACGATTTACCTGGCGGATTGGTTTGACGCCTCCGCGGATGCCTGGGACCCTGCCTTGGAAGAATGTCGACGACGAATGGATCAAGCGGTCCAGTTGGGCGCCCCGCACGTGATTGCCGGTCCCCCGGGAGGTTCTGCTGATTACACGCTGGGAGCCAGTAATTACCGCCGCCTACTGGAAGTTGGTGTCCAGATGGGCGTCAAGCCGGCCATGGAGTTCCTGGGCTTCGTGGACCAGCTCAATACGATCGAGGATGCCTTGGAAATCCTGGCAGCAAGTGGTCATGAGGCTGCCACTACCGTGCTGGATCCCTTTCACGTGTTTCGCGGAGGCGGCTCCATGGAATCGATTGCCAGGCTGAGCGTCGGCCAGATTGCGATTAGCCATTTCAACGATGCACCGGCGGAACCAGCCAGGGAGATGCAACACGATCCGGACCGGGTGATGCCCGGTGATGGTCACCTGGACCTGGATCGCTACTGCCAGTTGCTGGCAGAAACCGGTTACCATGGTTGGTTGTCGCTGGAATTGTTCCGGGAGGATCTCTGGCAGCAGGATCCGTTGGAGGTTGCCAGGCAGGGCCTGGAAAAAATGAAGCCCTATCTCGAAGGTTGAAGTCATGTTGTGGTTGGTGATTGCGATCCTGGTGTTGGGCCTGCTGCTGGCCTGGCAGATGCTGCGCCGACGTTATGGAATCGCGATTATTCGCATGCAGGTTGGCTGCACGAATTACGGGGACTACCAGGTGGTCGTCCAGGAAATGCAGCCGACGAAACGGTCGGCTGAGTTTGTTCGCATCCTGCTGGGATCGGCTGCCGGGATGCTTTACTGGGTCGATCAGAAACGTGACCAGCGAGAGAGTATGCGGCAGGCATTACTCGAGGAACTGGACAAGATCAGTCGATTGGAATTGACCCCGGAATTCGATTTGCCTGGTTGGTGTGGTGATTCCGTGCTGGTGTCGAAGGTGGCGAAGTTATCCGTGCCACGTCGGTTCCAGGCAACTTTGTACTACCAGAACCTGGCCTATCGATTTGTTAAAACCGGGTCACTGAAAACCGAAGACGTTCAACAATTGAAGGCCATCTGGGTGAGCATGGCCAGTATTGCCCTGGCAAAATGGGATCAGAAGCTGGTGGACCGCTTCCAGGGAACGCTCCAGGCGCTGGTCGCGATTTACCGTGGTGATTCCGACTACTTGAGCACGCAGTCAATGATTCATTACCCGAACCGAGCGTTCCTGCAATATATGACCGGAACAGACGCGAACCGGTAATCGGCCCGCGCGATCATGACACTCGTTCCCAGGCAAGCACTGGATCTCAGTCCAGGTCGAATCCGGCCATGTCTCCCATCGAGATAAGGGGCGGCATCCAACCATGGTACTCGTTTAGAGTACCGGTTAACGACGTCCGGGGAGGCGCCGAGAGGCGCCGACGCAATTCTTCTCGCGTCGTCCAGGACGACTGGATCCGCCGACAGGCAGTCCGGATTTGCTCGGGTGTAGGGTTGTCAGTTTCTTTGCGTGGCATGTCGGAATTATTACGGTCCTTTGCAGGGTGACAATGGCTGTCACTAAAACCACTTGGGTATAGTGGTTTGCCGCTCATTTTGGACCAGGTGGACGCTTAGGTTTGCCGCGGGATGGCGGCGGCAGAAATCGTTAGCTGAGCCCCTGCAGCGGCTTGCCGAAGGGAAGCGTCGGGACGGGGCGACCGGCATGGTCGAGATAGTGTTTGTCCGGGTTAATTCCCAGGTGAGCATAGATCGTGGCCAGGACATCCTGGGGAGCGGTGGGCTGGGTACGGGGAAAGGCTCCCTTGGCATCCGAGGCGCCCAGGACGCGACCCCCCTTGATCGGGCCACCGGCCAAGGCGGCACTGAACACATGCGGGTAATGATCCCTTCCGTTGTCCTTGTTGACCTTCGGGGTGCGTCCGAACTCACCCCAGGCGACGACCAGGGTCGTATCGAGTAAACCACGCTGATCCAGGTCCTCGATCAGAGCCGAGTAGGACTGGTCCCAGCGAGGCAAGAAGCCGTTTTTCATGGAGTCCATACCCTGGACGTGCGTATCCCACCAGCGGCAGTCCACGGTGACCAGGCGAACGTTGGCCTCCACGAGTCGGCGGGCCAGCAGCAGTCGTTGGTTAAAGGCACTGGCGCTGCACCGCCGAGGATCCATGGGATCATATTTCTCGGTGAAACCGTAGCGGTTGCGGATTGCCTGTGGCTCGCTGTCGAGATCAAAGGCTCGGCGAGCCTTGTCTGAAGCGAGGATGGCATAGGCCTGTTTTTGGAAATCATCCACGCCGGACATTTCGCCCCGGGCATCGATTTCCGCTCGCAGGCGGTCAAAGTTCTTTAATAGTGATTTGCGGTCGTCGAAGCGTTGCGCGCTGACACTTTCCAGCAGGGAGAAGTTCTGCAGGCGGAAGGGGCCCGCGGTAGCGGGATCCGAGATGGTTTCAAAGGGGCGATGCGAGACGCCCAGGTAAGCCGAATCGGTGCCGGGAACCTGGCGGGGAATCATCACGTAAGCTGGAATTTCCGGCGAAAGATGGCCAAGCTGCTCCGAGACGACTGAGCCGCAACTGGGATGGATGTTGATGTCGGGAGCAGGGCCTGGCTTGTAACCGGTAAAGCAGATCTGGTCGCCGGCCGAGTGTCCCGCGTTGCCGTGGTGTAAACTGCGGACGATGGACCACTTGTCCATGATCTTGGCGCACTGCGGAAGCAGGTCGCAAATCTGGATGCCCGGGACGGCCGTGGACATGGCACCAAAACCGCCACGGTATTCCACCGGAGCCGCTGGCTTGGGATCCCAGGTCTCGTGCTGTGAGGGACCGCCTCGCATCCACAGGATAATTACGGAATGCTCGCGGGTGGAGGAACTGGCCCCTCGCGACTCCTGGCGTAACAGGTCCGCCAGGGTCAGGCCAGCGAGGCCGAAACTGCCGGCCCGCAGGAATTCACGACGGCTAAAACGCAACTGACGGCGAAACTCGGGACAACCGTGTTTGTTTGCCTGTCGTGACATGAAGTAGCCGGGGTAAAATTCGTGGGAGACGACTTACAAGTGGAGTGAGCGACTCGATAGGACCTGCCAGGTCCCCGCTATTGTATCAAGGCATGTTGATGGGTGAAAGATGGTTTTGGCCCGCGCCGGGATCGGCAGAAGCGATTTGTCCTAGTCCGTCCAGAGGGAGGGGGCGACCTCGACCCCGAATCCAGGGGCATCGTTTAACCCAATCGTGCCATCCCGGATCGTGGGCGCACCTTCCAGGACATGAAACCAATCCCTGGGAGATTCGGCCAGTGGGGCGGGATCCAGGGCTGCCATGGCATGCAGGGCATAGACCTCGCTGCCGCGATGCGGGCAAACACGCAGTCCCGTTTGCCGGGCTAGCTTGTAGATCTGGACCAGCGTGGTTAGTCCACCGCACCAGTTGATGTCAGGTTGCAGCACGGCGTGCAACTGGTCATGAGCCAGTAATTCAAAACCCGGAAGCAGGTATTCATGTTCACCGCCAGCAATGGGTACGGCACATTGCTTGAGTTGCTTGTAGCCGGCGAGGTCGTCACAGGAAAGAGGTTCCTCGAGCCAATCGACCTGGTACGGCTCAATAGCCTGGGCGACCTGGAGTGTGCTTTCCACGTTCCAGCGTCCGAAGGCATCGATCATCAGGGGACGTCCCGGCCCTAGCTTGTCGCGTGCTCGCGCGACCAACTCCGCGATGGCTGCGGGATCCGGTCTGTCACCGAATCGTTCGACGTGCAGCTTGACGGCCGAGTGTCCGGCATCGAGTGCAGCCTCGGTTTCGATTTCATCGAACACGGTGCGGTAGGTGGGTAAGCTACGGTCCAGGTCGAGGGAGTCATTGAGCAAGCGGGCGACCGGCTGGCCGAGGATTTTTCCCCGCAAATCCCAGAGTGCCAGGTCGACGCCGCTGATCGCCATCACGACTAATCCCTTTTGACCATAGAACGCCGTCTGTTGACACATCAGGGCATGCAGTGTTTCCACGTCCGTGGGGTCCTGGCCTGTCAGCAGGTCACGCAGGACGGTTTCAATGACGTGAATGCCGGCCAGTCCCCCTCCGCCGACACCGATACCGGTCTGGCCATCGGAGGTTGTGATTTCCACAACGATTTGCCCCAGTTGGGTGCGCCAGTCCGGGGGAGAACCGGGGGTAGCTGGCTGGCTGGCACGGATTCGGGTGATCTGCATGGCAGGTGGTACTTTCACAGCGCATTGCGGTGGGGTGTTCAGCGGTTTAAAGTAGATGGCCCAAGTGTACCGAGTCCCCTGAGCGAGGCAAGCACGACCGTGAAACCGAGTAATTTATTGTTCATTTTGTCCGATGAACACCGCCGTGATTCCCTCGGCTGTTATGGCCATCCGCTGGTCCAGACACCCCACCTGGATGGCCTGGCTGACCGCGGCGTACGTTTTACCGGGGCCTATACGAATTGTCCGATTTGCGTGCCGGCGCGGGCCAGCCTGGCGACCGGACGTTATGTTCATGACATTGGCTACTGGGACAATGCCTTTCCCTACGAGGGTCGCGTGCCGGGGTGGGGACACGAGTTGATGGCTGCCGGGCATCGGGTCGATTCCATTGGCAAGCTGCATTACCGCAGCGCTGCCGACGAGGACGGTTTCACAGAAAAAATTCTGCCCCTCAACGTGGTCGATGGTGTCGGGGATGTAATGGGATCGCTGCGAGACCAGATTCCCGTCCGGGAAGGGACCCGGGCCGGGGTGACGACAGCGGGTCCCGGGGAGTCAACCTACCTGGACTACGATGAACAGATTGCCGAGCACGCCTGTCACTGGTTGAAAGAAGCTGCGGACCAGGAACAACCCCCCTGGGTCCTGTTCGTTTCCTTTGTCTGTCCGCATCCGCCTTTCGTGGCGCCACCGGAACTGTACGACCTGTACCCGCTGGACCAGGTCCCCATGCCGGTTCAATATGCCCCGGACGAGCGCCCCAGGCACCCGGCAATCGCCGATTTGCGCCGCACCATGCAATATGATCAACCGTTCAGCGAGGAGGAAGTGCGACGCGTGACGGCCGCCTATTACGGAGCCTGTACTCACCTGGACCTGCAGGTTGGCAAGGTCTTGCAGGCCCTGCAGCAGCACGGTTTCGATGACCAGACACGTATTATCTATACGAGTGACCATGGAGAGAACATGGGATGCCGCGGGCTCTGGGGAAAATTCACAATGTATGAAGAATCGGTAGGGGTGCCCTTCATCATGGCCGGGGCTGATGTCCCCGCGGGTGAAGTCTGCCATGACCTGGTGTCGCTGGTCGATTGCTATCCCACGATCCTGGATGCCGTCGGGCTCGACTCCGCGGCGACCGACGTTCCTGGGCAGTCGCTCTGGCCGATCGCTGCCGGACAATCAGCCAACCGGGTGGCCTTTAGTGAATACCATGCAGTCGGTTCCCGAGGAGCTAGTTACATGCTGCGCAAGGGATCTTATAAGTTGATCCATTATGTCGAGGACCCACCCCAGTTGTTTGATCTTGAGGCAGATCCCCTGGAAACCGTGGACCTGGCTGCCGACGTTCAAAACGAGGGTTTGCTGGCCAGTTTGCGGCAGGAATTAAGCCAGGTAGTGGATGTGGACGCTGCTGATGCTCGGGCCAAGGCGGACCAGGAAGCGCTGGTCAACAGTTACGGCGGACGCGAGGCCGTGTTGGAACGTGGTACTTTCGTCAATTCGCCGGCTCCCGGTGAGAAGCCTGCCTTTCGTAGTCCCACGGAAAACTGAACGATGACCCAACATGATCGCGAGTCGGCGTTTTACACTCACCAGGCGCGACACGTGCGCCAATGTTGGAAAGAGGCTCGCTTCGTGGGCTGGACCTGGCTGATCAGCCTGGTCGTGGTTTGTGGAATCATTGGCCGGTTTGGCTACCTGGCACCTGCCGAGCGTCCGGAGGTCCCACTGCTGATCTGGGGCATGCCGGCATGGG
>JAYGDH010000484.1:0-5366 GCA_046583055.1 Pirellulaceae bacterium
CCAGGAAATTCTCTACCTGGGTAACCGAGGCATCTCTGACAAGCAACTTCAAAAGCAAACGAACCTGGAACCCGGCAATGCGTTAAACACCTACGTCCTGGAAGATGCTCGACGCAAACTTTCTGAGTACTACCTTTCCAAGGGTTATCCCAAGGCTCGTATCAATCTGATGGAAGGTGATAAGCCAGGCGATCGCCGTGTTGTCTTCTATATTAGTGAAGGTCATCGAGAACGCATCTACCAGGTGAATTTCATCGGCAACAATCCAGACCTGGTTTCCAGCAGTCGATTGAAAACACAGATAAAATCAAAACCTGGTTATTTGCGCTACTTTTTCGGTGGCAACGTCAATCGTGACCTGATCGAGGAAGACAGCCGACGACTCACTGCTTACTACCGCAACCTGGGATTTTTTCAGGCACGTATCGCTCGAGAGTTAATCTATGACGATTCCGGACGATGGCTGACGATTAACTTCGTGATCGATGAAGGGCCGCGTTACGTAGTCAGAGATCTCTCGATCGTCGGAAACACGATCTTCAACCAGGAAGCCATCCGAGAAAAGCTCAAATTGAATCGCGGTGATTATTTCAACCTCGACCGAATGCGAACTGACGTAGCCCTGCTGCGGGACCTTTATGGAAGCCAGGGTTACATCTATGCCGACATCAAAGCTGATCCAAGATTCAGAGAAGAACCTGGCGAATTGGACCTGAGTTACCAGATACGCGAAGGAAAACAGTTTCGCGTTGGAAAGATCAATATCCATATCGATGGCAACCCCGACCACACACGGCAAGACGTTATCCTCAATCGCTTATCAATGCGTCCCGGTGATATTATCGATCTTCGCGAGCTTCGTGAAAGTGAACGGCGATTGAAAAGCTCCCAGTTATTTGAAAACAATCCATCCCAGGGTATCTCTCCGAAAATTATTATTCAGAAGCCGGAAATGCAAAAACAAAAGAAACCGTCTCCCTGACGTGCAGCCAAATGAAATCCGCCTTTCTCCTCGCTACCGGAAAATCCTCTCACCTGATGCAAGATTCAAACCTGTCTTATTCGACTTGTCTCGCAGGCAGACGATCCGTCATGCTTCCGCTGCTACTGACCCTGACCTCTCTACTAGGGGGCTGCCAGGTACCCGGAATCACACGACCTGCGGTTTCTGCCAATCATCGGCAAACTTCCGACACTTCCGCAGGCCAGGCAACCGTAGCTAACGACTCTCCGCAGCCAGCCACGCCAACTGACACCACCTCGCCACCCAAAACTCAAGCGGTGATTCGTGGCCAGGATACGGTGATCGCCACTGTTCCTGCCACGCAGCAAACCTTGACCGACCTGCCAGCACCAGGTTCTGAACTCCACCATCGTTCAGCCATGCCTGTTTCGGGACAATACCTGAATGGCTCAACGCCGCCCCAGCAAGCCATTTCAAGCAACCTGTCATTAACACCTAGTCACTCAACCACTACCGCCCGGTACAACGACAAACAGGCTAGTGGTCTTAACCAGCCCCAACAACCAGGCGGTTCCCAGGTCCAGCTAGCCACCTGGTTACCCGCTGGACAGACCGCTCAGCAGCCCCACGGTGCGAAGAGCACTCCCACTACCATCACAGTCGCCCAGGGGCCTGTCCCAGTCGTGGATGAAGTGACTGGCCAACTCGATCCACTTGGAATCCAGGAAGAAGAAATCAATACCGTTCCCCTGGATGTCCGACTAACCGACACGACCACCGGCCGCTTCATGTTTGGGGTCGGCGTAAATTCCGATGCCGGGCTGACTGGCCAGATCATGGTCAATGAAAGAAATTTCAATTACCGTGACTTTCCGATGAGTCTCCGGGACCTCACCAATGGACGCGACTTTCGAGATGGAGGCCAGGGTCTGCGGATCGAGGCCATGCCCGGAAATCTTCTGCAACGATACATGTTCATGTTCACGGATCCATACTTTATTCCTGATCCCTCGATGAGTGGGCATGATATCAGCCTGAACATCAGTGGTTTCTATTACGATCGACGATACTGGGACTGGTACGAACAGCGACTGGGCGGCCGAGCGTCGCTTGGCTACCGGATTACCGACGATCTCTCTCTTAGCCTGGGCCTACGAGCCGAAAAAGTAACCATTCACAGTCCTCGCGTCCTGGGTGTTCCCCAGCTAGATGAAGTCCTGGGCGACAATAACCTCTACAGTGGGCAGTTGATTCTCTCGCATGACACCAGGGACATCCCCTTCCTTCCAACAGAAGGGCACTACATCGAACTGTCATTCTCTCAAGCTTTTGGGACATTTAGCTATCCACGAGCTGACATCGATCTCCGCAGACACTACCTGCTCAAGGAACGTGCCGATGGATCTGGTAGGCAAACCCTGTCGTTGATCATGGAAACAGGCTTCTCCGGTTCCAACACACCGATCTTCGAACGTTACTTCGCGGGTGGATTTTCCACGATCCGAGGATTCGACTTTCGCGGTGCATCACCGGTCAATGGAGGAGTCTCAGTTGGTGGAAACTTCCAGTTTCTCACCTCCGTCGAATACATGTTTCCACTCACCGCGGACGACATGCTCAAAGGGGTCGCCTTTTGTGATCTCGGCACTGTCGAGGAAAAGATTGCCATGTATTCCAACAGTTTTCGAGTCAGCCCTGGAGTCGGCTTAAGAATTTCGGTCCCCATGCTTGGCCCCGCTCCCCTGGCGCTGGACCTCGCATTCCCACTTAATTATGCCGACACTGACCAGATCCAGAACTTCAGCTTCTTCCTAGGACTGGGACGCGGCTAGAAACTTTACTGCCCGCGAGAAATCCACTGCTACTGGTCTCGCTCAGGCGGGTTTACCGGCCAAATGTCCATCTTTGCCTCCTATTATCCTTCCCGAAACCGTCTCCTTGCCAGACAGCCTCGGAAAGAAATGAATCCACTGGAATGGACAGGTACTCTGCCAAACGGGACCCCTCGCTGACTGCAGCGATAGTCGTAGAGAGATCGCAACTCTTCGACATCACCAGTTGGACCACCTGCGCGAATTGATTACGATAACAGATACTATCAATTCGATGATGCTACCCCCAGGCGATTAATGAACTCGATCTCATTCGCATGCCCTTCCTGTTCCGGCGTTTTCCAGGTTGACCCGCAACAGAACTCCTCCCAGGTATACTGCCCTCATTGCGAGAAGGTAATTGACCTTCCCACGCAGGTCACCCGCAACGAAACCCCGCAGGGCACGCCAACCTCAATTATTCCGGGGTCAACCTCGAAGTCGAAGACCAAGAAACGCCATGCTTCGAAAAAACCGCAGGTACCTGAAACAAGTGGCACCAAGGATCTTTTTCCTCCTGGCTATGTAGCTGAATCCTCGACCACAGCACCTGCAGACCCGAAACCCGCCCCAGCGACTCTCCCCAGCGAACCATCCACACCTATTACGTCCACAAGTTCAACTTCTACCAGGAACCCACCCACATCAAAACCCGCGCCCAACTTATCTGGGCCTCCTGGTGCAGAACTCCCACGGCCTACGGATAGCCAGGCAATTCAATCGACTTCGGCTACGAAATCCCTTCTCCCACCGGGTGTTAGCAACGACTCGACTGCATCAGCAACCTCGCCTGTGAGCAGCTTGCCCTCTACGGACCATTTACTGCCAGCAGCAGTCTCTGCTGGTGCGCCAAAAGATGATTTATTTTCCGGAATTGATGCGGGCAACAAGGCGACCATGGACGGTTCATCCGAGGAGCATCAAACGCCTCAGATTGCGCTCCTGGAGCCTGTCAAAACCGTGGAGAAACACGGACAGGAAATCGAATTAAAGCAACGTACGCCCGAGGAAAAGCTGCGATGGAAACTTCGCAAGAACCTGGTGCTGTGGATCAGTGGCATTCTGATCCTCTTGATCACGCTGTACGTCATGAAAAACTAGGGATACGAACTACCCTGCATCGGCCTCCAGGTCCTGACCGATCGCGAACACTTCTTCCGCATCCAAGACCAAATCGTTCGTCGTGAACAATTTCCGGATTGCCTCGAGGTGAATCTTCATCTTGGTTCCACCGACACCAATCGCTCCATAGCAAATCGCTCCGTGCTGTTCTTCCTGTCGGGCAGTTACTTCCACTCCTTCCACACCCAGGGGAGGCACGGCATTTAAATCGATCACGACCTGTAGCGACTGACACCGGCTTCGCACTGCCTCAGGCAACAACATCACGGACGCCTGTCCGGCCGCCACAACCACATCCACGCCATCGATCGCTGCCTTGAGATCTTCCAGTTCCCCGGTTTGAACAGCCGTTAGCTGGGCCTCTGCTACCCGGGCTTGAATTTCCTGGCAGACACGTTCCGCTCGATCCATCTTTCTTGAGGCCACTCGCACCTGGGCTTTTTCTCTCGCCAGCAAACGAACCACGCGTTGCCCCACTGGACCCGTTGCTGCCAGCACCAGGCAATTCGTCTGGGCCAAATCCACGTGACGGCTGACAGCCACCACGGCAGCAGCAGCCGTCGTGTTAGCACCATTGGCATCCATCATGACCGATACCCGGATGGGGCCAAAAAAACTGCCTATCACCTGTTGCAGGAGTTCTTCACCCGCTGCCACGTCACTGCCGCCGATAAAAATCGCAGTACGATCCAGACTTTCGGTACGCGGAAACATGGCATCATGCACCAGCCCTCGCACTTGCCCAGGACGAACCGCATGGCAGGGCAACAGTTGATCGACACCGGCATCAATCGCAACCACCGAGTCAAAAGGGCTCGCATGCAAATCGGAATCCAACTGGACCAGAATTTTTGGTTTCTCCATGACAGACAATTCTCCCGAAGATTCCCTGGCTCCATCGATCAATACGAACGCCCACCCATTCCGAAGGAAAAGGTGGGCGTTCACGTTTCATTCACAACTTCATCAGCAGCTGTTCAGGATCGCTACTAGAATCCCCTGAACGGATGAGCTGCGGTATCCTTACCAGCAACCATTTCAGCGGCGCTGGGCTTACCGCCCATCGCGTTGGAGATAGCCTCCTTGGTTGCCGCATAGTTGTACTCATAGATCTTCTTATCATCTTCTGCTGCGGGATGAATAAACACACCACAAACGATGACCAGGTCTTCACCCTGATCTTCAGGAATGATACCCTCAGCAACCGAATCGGCTACGGCCTTGGCAACGGCCGCCTGCGCGGGACCAAACATCTGGACAGCCTGTTTCATTCCCTTGATGGTCACCTTGGTGATCATCACCGTGGCCGGCTTGACAGCCAGGTTCGGTGTCAGCACCGCCAGCAGGTTCGAATGCCCTTCGCTTTGCCGTGCCAGAGCATTCGCAAAAGCGGTTCCAACCGGACCATC
>JAYGDH010000523.1:0-5427 GCA_046583055.1 Pirellulaceae bacterium
AGCAGTTGGATGCTGTCCAGCACGCTGCCTGGACGAGCGTGGCGCGCATGTTATTGAACCTTGATGAAGCTATTACAAAGGGGTAAGCCATGCACCATCCTATCCACGAGGCAGGGCTTGTTGAGAATCGACGGCAATTCTTTCGTCGTTCGAGCACCGGGATTGGTGTGGCGGCCCTTTCCTATCTGCTGAACCGAGAGCCGGCAGTTGCGGCCCGACAGCAGGAGCCTGCTGCCGGAGCCGGGGGATTGCCCGGAATTCCCCATTTTGCCCCGACGGCCAAACGGGTGATTTACCTGCTCCAGTCCGGGGCGCCTTCGCATGTCGACCTGTTTGACTACAAGCCGTCCCTGGAAAAACTGCATATGACGGATTTGCCGGACAGTATCCGGGACGGTCAGCGATTAACGGGGATGACGGCCGGGCAAAAGAAATTTCCCGTGGTCAAGTCTCCTTTCAAGTTTCGACAGCATGGCAAGTCAGGCACCTGGCTGAGCGATTTGTTGCCACACCTGGCCGGTGTGGCAGATGACATTTGCGTGATCAAGTCGATGCACACCGAGGCTATCAATCATGACCCAGCGGTCACGTTTTTCCAGTCCGGGCATCAGCAGCCGGGGAGACCGAGCGTGGGAGCCTGGTTGAGCTATGGTTTGGGGAGTGATACGGAGAACCTGCCGGCGTTCGTGGTCATGTTGACCCGCAATACGTTTGGCCAGGCCCAGCCGATTTACGATCGTCTGTGGGGCAGTGGTTTTCTCGCTTCCCGTTACCAGGGAGTCAAGTTTCGCAGCCAGGGAGACCCGGTACTGTACCTGAACGATCCTGCCGGGGGCAGTGCAAAAGATCGGCGGAGCTGGTTAAACCAGTTGGCGAAGCTCAATGCCCTACGACTAAAGGAAGTTGGGGATCCTGAAATTACGACTCGGATTGCGCAGTACGAGATGGCCTACCGGATGCAGACCTCGGTTCCGGAACTGGCAGATATTTCCGACGAACCGGAAAGCACGTTCAAGTTGTACGGGGAGGAAGCCAAGCAGCCGGGGTCGCATGCGGCCAATTGCCTGATGGCTCGCCGGTTGGCCGAACGAGGAGTCCGGTTTATCCAGATCTTCCATCGTGGCTGGGACCATCACAGTAATGCTGCCAAGAACCTGCCGCCGCTGGCCCTGCAGACGGACCAGGGATCAGCGGCCTTGATCGCTGATCTGAAACAGCGTGACATGTTGAAAGATACACTGGTGATCTGGGGCGGGGAATTTGGTCGTACGGTATATGCCCAGGGTAATCCTGCGGCGTTCGGTCGCGATCATCATCCACGTTGTTTCTCCATCTGGATGGCAGGTGGCGGTGTAAAGCCGGGCCTGAGTCACGGCAAGACGGACGATTACTGCTATAACATCGTGGAGGATCCGGTGCACGTGCACGATTTTCATGCCACGATCTTGCATTGCCTGGGAATCGATCATGAACGCCTGACTTATCGTTTCCAGGGACGTAATTATCGACTAACGGATGTGCATGGAAATGTCGTCCAGAAGATTCTTAGCTAGGTAAATTACGGTTGTCCGCTTTCACGTAGAGTGTGTGATCATGGCTGAGGTTGTCCTACAAGGTCTGACGAAGAATTTTGGTCAGACCCGGGCCGTTAACCATATCTACTTGCACGTTCAGGACCAGGAACTGGTCGTCCTGGTAGGCCCTTCCGGCTGTGGTAAAACGACGGCCCTGCGGTTGATCGCCGGACTGGAAGAAGCCGATAGTGGAGAGATCTTCATTGGTGGCCGCTCGGTCTTGACGATACCGCCCAAAGACCGGGATATCGCCATGGTGTTCCAGAACTATGCGCTCTATCCACACATGACGGTGGCCCAGAACATGGGGTTCGGACTGAAAATGCGACGTGTGCCGCCGAAAGAAATCCAGCAACGGATTGAACAGACCGCGGAAATGCTGGGCATCGAGGACCTCCTGCAGCGCAAGCCATCCCAGTTGTCCGGGGGACAACGTCAACGCGTAGCGGTGGGACGTGCCATCATCCGCGATCCCCAGGTGTTTTTATTGGATGAGCCTTTGAGTAACCTGGATGCCAAGTTGCGAATGGTTATGCGTGGTGAGCTTATCAAGCTGCACCGTCGCCTGAAGGCAACCATGGTTTACGTGACCCATGACCAGGTAGAGGCGATGACCATGGGGGACCGCATTGCCGTCATGAATGAAGGGACGATCCAGCAGTTTGCCACGCCGCGCGAGATCTATGCGGCACCAGCCAATCGTTTCGTGGCGGAGTTTATTGGCAGCCCACCCATGAACCTGCTGGAGGGAACCCTGGTGGCGGATGGTAAGGCAACGTACTTTGAAACAGGGCAATTTCGTGTCCTGGTTCCCTCCGTGCGGGCCCGCAGACTTCATGATCGATTGGATCGCAAGATTACCCTGGGGGTGAGGCCTGAGCATCTGCAGTTGTTGACGCCGGGAGCCGAGGTCCCGGGTGTCGACGTGACAGTATCGGTATCCCAGTTGTTGGGAGCTGAGACGATCGTGGAGCTGAACTACGGTGAGGGTACGATCCTGGCCCGCCTTGATAACCAGGACGTGCTTGAGGCCGGGCAGGCCATGCGGGTCGCTGTCGATATGACGCAGTCTCACTTCTTTGATCCCAGGTCCGGGTTGCTGCTCAAGATCTAATGCCCCAGTGCCTGGCCACTTGTGGCCCGGGGTTGCACCGGTTGGCGGGTGCGATAAGGTGAAGCAGCATCATGGTGAGTTACCGAGTGCCGCCCGTTGTTTTCTCTGGACCTATCCTTAGAAGGAACCTGTCATGCTTATCCGTTATCGCTGCTATTGCCTGACGCTGGTGCTTTTTTTCTCCCAGGCAGTTCCTGTCGTGCAGGGACAACAGGGGAAGGTTACTTCCATCGAGGCGACAGCCCTGGCTGAAATCAAGCAACGGAGCGGGGAACTCAAAGCCGTGAACCGGCAGGTGTGGGAACTGGCTGAGGTTGGATTGGAAGAACGCCGTTCCAGCCAGCTGCTGATAGACAAGTTGAAAGTATCAGGTTTCCAGGTCAAGGCAGGGCTGTCGGGCATGCCAACGGCTTTCGTGGCCAGTTATGGTTCAGGAAAACCTGTCATTGGAATCCTGGCTGAATACGATGCCTTGCCGGGGATGTCCCAGCAGGTGGCCCCGGTTCGTAAGGCGGTCGTGGAGGGGCAACCCGGGCATGCCTGCGGACACTCCGGGTTGGCTGCCGGCTCGCTGGGAGCTGCCCTGGCAATCAAGCAGGCCATGGAAAAGCACCAGTTGAAAGGGACCCTGAGACTTTACGGTACGCCCGCTGAAGAAACGGTGATCGGGAAGGTCTACATGACCCTGGATAAGCAGTTTGATGACCTGGATATCTGCCTTCATTGGCATCCCAGCAGTACCAATGGTGCCTGGGCAGCCAGTTCCAAGGCCCTGGTTTCCGCCAAGTTCACTTTTTCCGGGACAGCGGCTCATGCCTCGGTCAGTCCCGAGAAAGGGCGCAGTGCCCTGGACGCTGTCGAACTAATGAATATCGGGGCGAACTTCATGCGGGAACACGTTAAGGAAGATGCCCGTATTCACTACGTGATCGTTGATGGTGGCGGTGCACCCAACGTGGTGGCAGCCACTGCGACCGTGTGGTATTTCTGTCGAGCGGACGATCATGCAGACGTGGAATATAACTTTGGCTGGTTACAGGATATTGCTGCCGGGGCTGCTCGTATGACACGAACGAAGGTGTCCGTCAAGGTGGATACGGATTGCCATGAAATTGTTCCCAACGCGCCGCTGGCTGCCCTGGTGACTCGCAAGATGGAATTACTCGGGGCCCCGAAGTTCACGGACGAGGAGGTCCAGTTTGCACGCCGGTTGCAGGCACCACTGACCGAACAGTTTGGTACCCGTTTTCCACTGGCCATTGATGACCGTATTCATCGTGTTACGGTCAATAGCCCGCCGAGCAAGGGTTCCACCGATGTGGGAGATATCAGTTGGCGGGTGCCGACCGGCGGCCTCCGTACTACCTGCATGGTTGCTCAAAGCCCGGGACATAGCTGGCAGAACGTGGCTGCTATTGGATCCTCGATTGGTGAAAAAGGGATTGTGTTCGCGGCCCAGTCCCTGGCGCTGACTGCCCTGGAGCTTTACCAGCGCCCGGAGTTGATCGTGGCTGCCCGCGCAGACTGGAAGCAACGGATGGAAGGGCGCAAGTACTTCAGCTTCATTCCTGACGGACAACCCGTGCCACGGAAAATTCGCTGACGTCCCTGGTTTCCTGCCGAGAAAATCAGGTGTCGGGGTTCTCGAACTGGGCAAACAGTAACTCGTCAGGACGACGTTTTCCGATCCCTTCCTTGAAGTGCTTGCGACAAACGGAAACATAGTGGTCGTTGCCACCGATCTTGATCTGGCTGCCTTCCCGGATCACGTTTCCATCGGCATCCAGTCGCATGACGCGAGTGGCCTTGCTACCACAGTGGCAGATGGTCTTGATTTCCACCAGGTTATCAGCCCAGGCCAGCAGGTAGGTGCTGCCCTCGAACAGTTTGCCCTGGAAATCCGTTCGCAGGCCATAGGTCAAGACGGGGATGTCGAGTCCATCGGCCACGTCGCATAACTGGGAGACCTGTTTTTCCGTCAGGAATTGCGCCTCGTCGACCAACACGCAGTCAATGGTTTCCTGCTCGTGGGATGATCGCACGATGTCGAACAGGTTGTCGACCTGTTCGAACATGGTGGCATCGGATTCCAGGCCGATACGAGAGGCAATCTTGCCCTTGCCATAACGATTATCCAACTCGGGTGTGAGCAGCAACGTGTGCATGCCGCACTCCCGGTAGTTGTAGCTCGACTGTAACAGCGTGGTTGATTTACCCGCGTTCATGGCCGAGTAATAATAGTAGACTTTTGCCATCGTTTCACCCTGCCTGCTTGTGCTGGTATCAATCAGCGTATCGTCTGGCGAATGAAATGCAACGGTGTTCGGCAATACATTTACCTGGCTAGCCAAGAAACGAAACAGGGGTGCACGCCTGGTAGCGGACACCCCTGTCGGCTGTATGAACTGCCCGGTTAATATAGCCAGGCAACAGCTATTGCTTCGGCTTCGGTTGCCGTTAATCCCATCTCGCCGGCAGCTTTCACTGCGAAACGCCATTTCCAGGTGCCGCGGGTATCCGCTAAACGAGCGATCTGAACCTGCATCGCAGCATCAAAAGTCAGCAGGTATTCTTTCTGATCTGCCAGCGGCATGGCGAACAGGACATCCTTGATAGCCCCATCGGTCAACACGGAACTCGCCTCTTCCAGGTTGATCGTTCCGTCCTCGTCCATGTCACCCAGGATCGTCTTCGCAGCAACGGGCTCCAGGATTTCGCACAGATCAGCGGAACAATCGA
>JAYGDH010000589.1:0-10624 GCA_046583055.1 Pirellulaceae bacterium
GATCCAACTGGATATTTATTAGGAGAAAAAAATAAAAAATCCTGGAAAACGATTTGCAGGGGCAATTTGGTTCTTGTTCGTGGGTGTCGTTTTGACGAGGATTCTTCCCGAAAAGTCCCGGTGTTATTTAAAAAAATGAAAATCGTCTGTTCGACAGCGACCCGCCATGGGGAGGTGGATTCGAGTCCCGGGGCTAGCTGGTTTCATCGGGTAATTGCACCAGTTCAATCAGGATGCCATCGGGACCCCTGGCACAGGTGACGTGCTTGGCATCGGGGGCGGAAACGGGTGGGGCGATAAACTCGACACCGTTGGCCTCCAGCCGAGCAACCGTGGCGGGCACATCCTCGAGGATGAAGGTGAGCCAGCGCACACCGGCCTGGAACTCGTGGCCACGAGCAGGAGGAGGTGATTCAATCTCCATGATCTTGATAAGCGTGTTGCCAGCCTGGAAACGGACCTGGCGAAATCCTGACGGCGCCAGGCCGGCACCCGTGGCAGTGCTTGCCGGGATATTGATATCCAGGACCATCTCGAGGCCCAGCAGGTCATGGTAGAAATGAAAAGCTTCGTCGAAGTTGCTGCAAACCAGTCCAAGATCGACAGTTGGATGTTTCATGTTGAGCATGGGAGTTGTTACCAGGGTTGGAGTTGTTGTGCAGGTGATTTTGGAGGCACCGATGGATTCCGGAGCGAAATGGCGGTACCTTGAGCAGTGCCATGTCAGCAGGCGTTGGGTAGACCGCTGGTTTGGAATTGAATTGTCGATGACCGAAAAACGTACGTCAAGCAACGAGCAATAGATTAGAGGGGATCAGCATCATGGCGACGGCAGAAACCGGCAGTCTCGAACTGGCACATGACCAGTTGTACATCAATCAACAATGGGTAGACGGGGCCAACGGGGATCGCCTGGATATTATCAATCCGGCGACAGAGGAAGCCTTTGCGAATATTGCCTACGGGACGGCCGAGGATGCCCGCCGGGCACTGGAAGCAGCCCAGGCAGCGCTACCGGGATGGCAGAAGCTGACGGTTTACGACCGGGCACGCAAGCTCAAGCGGGTGGCGGAGTTGATGCGTGAGAAGGTGGATTACCTCGCTTTGGCACTGACGATGGAGCAGGGAAAGCCACTGGCCGAAGCACGTGCAGAAACCATGGCCTCGGCAGATACGTTTGAATGGTTTGCCGAGGAAGGCAAGCGTGCTTACGGACGCGTGATCCCCGCCAGTGCTCCTCACAAGCGATTGTTCACGCTGAGACATCCCGTGGGCGTGTGTGCGGCGGTTTCACCGTGGAACTTTCCGCTCATTCTGCAGGCCCGCAAGCTGGCACCGGCGCTGGCCGTGGGATGCACTACGGTTTCACGTCCAGCCAGCCAGACGCCGCTCAGCCTGATGCGGCTGTTCGAGATTTTCGAGGAAGTCGATTTGCCAGCTGGAGTCGTGAACCTGGTTGCCGGACCTGCACAGCCGCTGATGGACGAATTCATGAGCAATCGGATCTGCCGCAAGATTTCCTTCACGGGTTCGACCGAGGTAGGTAAGCAGTTGATGAGCCAGGCCAGCCACCAAATGAAGCGAATGAGCCTGGAACTGGGCGGCCACGCACCGGTAATTATCTTTCCGGACGTTGATATCGAGGCGATCGCCAAGGTCTCCGTGATCGGCAAGTTTCGCAACAATGGCCAGGTCTGCATCTGTCCCACACGATTCTATGCACACCATTCCATTGCCAGTGATTACATTGAAGCCTGTGTCGAGGAAACGAAACGGCTGACCCTGGGTAATGGATTGGATCCGGATGTGAATATTGGCCCCATGTTTGAGGCCAAGGCCCTTGAGAAGGCAGATCGCATTGTACGTGACGCGCGTGACAAGGGAGCCCGCTGCCTGCTGGGCGGGGAACGGGCATCGCGGTTCGAGAAAGGTTTCTTTTACGAGCCTACCATCCTGACAGATATTCAGCCGGACATGGCCCTCATGACCGAGGAGCCATTTGCGCCTGTCATGCCGATCATGGATTTCGATTCCATTGATGAGGCAATTGCCCGGGCCAACGCAACTGAATTTGGCCTGGCAGCTTACGTCCTGACCAATGACCTGTCGGCGGCCTTCAAGATGGCGGAAGGATTGGAGTTTGGCACGATCGGGATCAACGACACCGTGCCTGCCACGCCCCAGTCGCCGTTTGGTGGTCTCAAGGAATCGGGGCTGGCCCGGGAAAATGGCATCGAGGGAATGGATGCCTACCTGGAAACCAAGGCCATCTCGATCGCCATCCAGGACTGATGGGAGATGGGCTGCCAATTGGTTCAGGCAGCCGCGTTGGCAATACGCAGCGTGCCCAGTTGCTGTAACTCGGCCAGGATCTCGGTCTGCAAGCGTTGCTCGAACTCATTCAACATACGGGCGACATGATGACCATCCATGAGGCGATGGTCATAGGTGATGGTCACGCGGCAGGCCCCGGATTCATCGAGTGGTCCATAGGTGAATCCGGAGGTGTGAATACAGGGAGGATCCTGGATCTCGGCACCGGCGCCGGAGATCGTTGTAAGAAAATAAGTTCCCAGGCGTTTGCAGCGTTTCCGGCCTGCCAGGTGGTAGCTGGCCCACCAGGCCAGGCGTCGTAGCAGCGTCGGGAAATGGGCTAGTCGATACTGGCGGCGAAAAATCGTCGGTACAGGATCGTGCAAATAACTATCCAACTGGTCCTGCAGGTCCTCCAGGGACTGCTGCTCGGGACGAGTGAATTGCCCCCACAGCAACCAGTCCTGGTCACGGTGCTGCCGATGAATAGCCAGCGTCGCGATCTGGTGAGGGTGCTCATAGAGGTGCGGCCATGGCATCCGCATGTAGCACTGGCGCAAGGTCGGATGGTTTGCCGCCATCTGGGCATAGGCTTTGATGAACAGGACAGTCCAGGAAATCCTGGTGCGGGCCTGCGCACGGATCCGGACCAACCTGTCGAGTTGGAAAATGCGGTCGTGCGCGAAGGACGGCACCTGGCGATCCAGGTGCAAGATATCCCTGACCAGCGATCGACTGGCTGGTATCCTGCGTCGACGACCCCGTGAAAAAAGTCCCATCAGCGTGGTTCCTGAAGCTCGACTCGATCCATGTACGGCCGGTATCTTATCGCAGAAGGCGATTTTGCTGAAGAACAGTTTTGGCCAGTGCCCAGCGTGATCGGTGGTACCCAAAACGGGTGATCCGGCTGGTATTCAGGGGAGTAGAACACGACCGCCGCTGGCCACGATGGTTTGCCCGGTCATGAAGCTGGACTGTTCCGACAGCAGGAAGTGAGTGACATCCGCGATTTCGCTGGGCTGTCCCATCCGTAGCATCGGCGTGGCGTCAATCAGTTTTTGCTTGGCAGCCTCGTCGACGTCACGGATGATGTCCGTTTCAATCAATCCGGGAGCGATCGCGTTGACACGGATATTGTCCGCGGCGATCGCTTCGGCGAGGCTCTTGGTGAGTGCAATCATGCCAGCCTTGCTGACAGCGTAAGCAATCGAGTTGGGACGGGCACGCAGCCCGGCAGTCGAGGCGATATTTACGATGCGGCCAAACTTGCGTTCCGCCATCGATTCCTTGACGGCCCAGGTCACCAGGTAGGCACTGTTGAGGTTATAGTCCATGGTGCGTTGCCATTGTGCATAGGTGGTCGCCTTGTGATCCAGGTAATCAAAAATACCGGCATTATTCACCAGCA
Source organism: Pirellulaceae bacterium (assembly GCA_046583055.1). Lineage (GTDB taxonomy): Bacteria > Planctomycetota > Planctomycetia > Pirellulales > Pirellulaceae > JAZADA01. The sequence goes on from JAYGDH010000589.1 coordinate 3,722, forward strand.
GGTCGAGCGGTCCGAGGGAGGCGGTGATCGTGTCGACCATGACTGCTACCTGCTCGGGGGAGGAGACGTCAGCCTGGACGGCCAGGGCCTGGACACCAAGTTGTTCGACCATGCCCAGGGTTTCCTGGGCAGCCGCTTCGCTGGTCATGTAGTTGATGGCAATGTTGGCACCTGCGGCGGCCAGTCGCAAGCAACAGGCACGGCCAATTCCCTTGGCAGCGCCGGTTACGAGGGCCGTTTTGCCATTCAGGTCCTGCTGCGTCATGGATATCTCCTGGAGATGCAAAGCGTGATCGTTCTGTGGGGTGGCCTTCACCAGGTTGGCCTGACTGCTTGTTTTACCCCTCTCACGGTGCGGTTGCAACGTGATCCGGCAGGATAACCGGGTGGCTGCTGTCGATGTCGCGACGGTATGCGTGGTACGCGGCTAGCCGGGAAAGGGTGGTGGTTCGGCGCTGCTAGACTTTACGCCGTACCGTGCTGCGTATAAAACAACAACCATGGAACGTGCCCGGGATCAGTTCACGCGGGATTAAAATTCTCGAACCTGACCCCGGGGCGCCAGTCTATCAAGATCTTTTCATCAGTTTAGGCAGCGAGGTACACCGGATGACGGACGAACCCACTCGACCCGATGATGATCAAGAGGATGTAGCAGGCAGCGGTACCGAGAGTACCACGAGCGAGCCAGCGAGTGACTTCGTGGCGCCGCATCCTGGCAGTTCGGAGATGCCACAGTGGGAAACTGCTGAGCTAATCGATGCGCCGAGATTTACCCGGCGCAACTGGTTTGCCATGCTCGGTCCGGCCCTGGTGATGGGTGGAGCCGCGATCGGTGGTGGGGAATGGCTGCTGGGTCCACTGGTCACGGCCAAGTATGGAGCCGCCCTGTTGTGGCTGGCGTCGATCAGCATCCTGGGCCAGGTGATTTATAACATCGAGATCAGTCGTTACACGCTCTATACCGGGGAACCGATCTTTACCGGTAAATTTCGCACGATGCCCGGGCCCAAGTTCTGGGTCTGCGCCTACCTGATTTTTGACCTGGGGTCCATCTTTCCCTACCTTGCCAAGAACGCGGCGACGCCGGTGGCCACGATCATCAAGGGGGGAGTTGTGCCGACCGGTGATGATTACATGCTGGTGACCGCGATCGGATACATGATCTTCCTGGCCGCCCTGGTGCCGTTGTTTTTCGGCGGAAAGATCTACAATTCCCTGCGGATTATCATGTCCGTCAAGATCGTGCTGGTCTTCGGTTTCCTGTTGACGCTGGCGGTTTTCTTTTCGAGTCCTGCCACCTGGGTTGAAATCGGCAGTGGCTTCGTCCAGTTTGGAAACGTCCCCATCGAACGTGCCGAGAAGGTTGGCAGTGATGGCAAGGTGCTTCCAGAGGATGACTGGGACCAGGATGGAAACGCGGATGTGATCGAACCGATACTTAAGGATATCACGGCTCATGTGGAAGCAGGTAAACCCTGGCCGGACTTTAACCAGGATGGTACGCCCGACGCACCGGTAGACACTGATGGTGATGGCAAGGCGGACAGCTGGGGTCTCCTGACCACCCATGTTGATACGAACAAGGATGGCCGTCTGGATACCTGGAGCAATATGAAGGTTGCTTTTGTGGATGAAAAGAAAGACGGCGTGCCAGATGCCTGGCCTGATGTTAATGACGATGATCAGCCCGATAAGTTCGTCGATGTTGATGGAGACGGTAGGGGGGATGGTAACAATATCGATAATATTTTCCTGTCGATGTTCCGTGGTGATGGTTTTCCTGATATCGATTATACGCTGATTGCCTTCATTGCCGGGCTGGCTGCGATCGCCGGTTCAGGTGGCTTGTCCAATACGCCGACCAGTAACTTTACCCGGGACCAGGGGTGGGGAATGGGGCATCACGTGGGTGCAATTCCGAGTGTCGTTGGTGGACATGACATCCAGTTGTCACACGTGGGATCCGTGTTCGAGGTTACCAAGGAATCGCTGCCCAGGTGGCGACGTTGGTACCGCCATGTCTGCCGCGATCAACTGGCCTTCTGGATGCCAACCTGTTTCATTGGCCTGGCACTGCCAAGCATGCTATCAATCCAGTTTCTCAAGCGGGGTACCGATGCCGGACAATGGGATGGTGCCGCGATGACCGCCGAGGGGGTGGGTGACGCCGTTGCCGAGAGCTGGGGCGCTGGCATGGGGGATACTTTCTGGTTCCTGACGCTGCTGTGTGGATTCATGGTGCTGGCCCCCAGCATGGCCAGTTCGATTGATGGGATTTGTCGCCGCTGGGTGGATGCCTTCTGGACGGCCAGCAAGCGATTGCGAAAACTTGAACCCAAGGCGATTCGCATTGTCTATTTCCGGGTACTTACCGGGTATGCCTGCTTTGGATTGATCATGCTGGCGTTACCTCCCAGTGACCTGATCAAGTATGCGACGATGATTTTTAACGTGGCGTTGGGGTTCAGCTGCTGGCATACCGTGGTGATTAACATGACGTTGTTGCCACCCCAGTTGCGACCCAACTGGTTTGTTCGTATTGCACTTTCCCTGGCAGGAGTGTTTTTCTTTCTGCTTGGTACCATGGCTGTGCTGGAACAGACCGGGTTGCTTGCCAAGATCGTGGGATAGCCTTTTAGTGATGGGTGGGTTCGGCGAGAGAAAACCGGTGGGGACAGGATTTCCCGGGAAGCAGGGTTTTTCCTCCCGACCCAGTGATGCGCCCCTGCCTGTTTAGCTCCTTGACGAGGAACATAACGATGAAGACTCGGATTTCAATGGTGATTGCCCTGGTGATCGCATGGTGGGTAGGTTGGGCCACCGGAAATGCTGATCGACCGCAAGTTGCCCGCGGACGGGATGGCCAGGTGCAAGCCGGTTCAGCAGTGGCCTCTGCTGAGGTGGTGGCACGTGTTCAACAGAAGAAGTTGGTGAGCCAGCAAGTCGTCAAGGATGATGGCAAGCTGAGGATCATCTGTTTCGGCGCACACCCGGATGATGCGGAATATAAATCCGGCGGTACCGCAGCCAAGTGGGCTCGTGCGGGGCATCACGTCAAGCTGGTGTCGGTAACGAACGGTGATATTGGCCACTGGCAGATGGCCGGGGGAGCCCTCGCCAAGCGACGGACCGCGGAGTCCAAGGAGGTGGCACGTCGGCTGGGTTGCGAGGCAGAAATACTTGATATCCATGACGGCGAATTAATGCCCACCCTGGAAAATCGCCGCATCATCACGCGACTGATTCGAAACTGGAAAGCCGATATCGTGATCAGCCATCGTCCCTGGGATTATCATCCCGATCACCGCTACGTTGGCGTGCTGGTCCAGGATGCAGCCTTCATGGTCACCGTCCCTTTCTTCTGCCCGGATACCCCTCACCTCACGAAGAACCCGGTCTTTCTTTATTCCAGTGACGGTTTTCAAAAACCCTATCCGTTTGATCCGGACGTGGTGGTCTCCGTGGACAGTGTCTTTGATCAGAAAGTGGAGGCCCTCTCAGCCCTGGTCTCGCAGGCTTTTGAAGGAGGGGCGGGGGGCAATCCGGAACGACTTCGGCAGGTCCCGCCAGCCAGTGATCCCGAGGCCCGGTTGGATTGGCTCAAGAGCCGTTGGCAAAATCGCCAGTCCCGTTCGGCAAACAAGTATCGTGGTGACCTGATTCGTTTCTACGGTGAAGCCAAGGGGAAGCAGGTCAAGTATGCCGAGGCCTTCGAGGTCTGTGAATACGGACGAAGACCAACCTTTGAAGAGTTGAAAACCCTGTTTCCGATTGCCGACTGACGGGGTGACGCTTTGTCTGAAAACAGTGCAGTCGATTCGGCGGCTCCCTTTGTCCAGGTGCTGGGCATCGCCCAGGATGGAGGCTATCCGCAGGCTGGTTGCCAGCGGCCTTGCTGCGTCGGAGCCAGGGGAAATGTTGAGCAGCGTCGCGCCGTTGCCGCGCTGGGGATCGTCGATCCGGCCACGGGAGATGGCTGGCTGATCGATGCAACTCCCGATTTTCCAGGACAACTGGCGGCGCTGCAACAGGCAGGTGGTGAGACACTGGCTGGTGTCTGCTTGACCCATGCACACATGGGGCACTACACGGGCTTGATTTACCTGGGCAAGGAAGCGATGGCGGCCAGCAAGATGCCCGTATTCGTGATGCCCCGGATGCAGGCATTTCTACAGGAACATCAGCCCTGGTCTACGCTCGGTACGGCGGGTTACGTGCAATGGCAGGAATTGGCAGCCGGCCGGCCGCTGCTTCTGAATGACCGTATCCAGGTTACGCCCTGGGTCGTGCCGCATCGCGCCGAGTTTTCGGAGACCGTGGCACTGGTTGTCAGCGGGCCCTCACGACGCGTGTTGTGGGTTCCGGATATTGACGGCTGGGACCAGGGTGAGGTCGCACTTGAAACGCTGCTGGCAGAAGTCGACGTGGCTTACCTCGATGGCACTTTCTACGATGCCGATGAACTGGTGGGGCGTTCGCTCGACGAGGTGCCGCATCCGACGGTTTCACAGACACTGGAGCGTTTGGGATCGCTGGCGGAGGCGGAACGGGCAAAAGTACGTTTCGTGCACTTGAACCACACGAATCCACTTCTGGATGGGACCAGTCCCGCTTCCCAGCGGGTGCAGCAGGCCGGTTCGCACGTGGCTCGACAGGGGGAACAGCAGGGGCTTTGAGGAATCCCGGCTTACCTGGACGCCGGGACTTTTTCCCGGGGTTGGGGTGCTGGCTTGATCGGTAGGGGAAGGGGTGTTTCCAGGGGGCGGCCAGCTGCCCATAGCAAGGAACGCCAGAGCATTGATTCCAGGCCGGGCGTTTGTTCGGGATGCGGTCCGAAACAGATCACGCGTCCTTTTCCATAGCTGCCTGAAACGACTGCCGGGGAATTGATCATGATCCCCTTGGGACTGTCATTCTCTGCCACTTCCGAGCGATAGAAAGCGAGCGGTTGGAAGTCAGGGATGTCGGCCGAGTTGGCCGGGGCCAGGATGGGGCCGTTGACATACTTGATGTCGGCCGGGTGTTCCAGCTTGCCCAGCATGTTGTGTCCCGGTGGTGTGAGTTCGATCTTGACGATGGCCCGTCCACGTTTCCACTTGGGGGATACGGTCTTGGCATCCAGCACATTCAAGCCCCAGGAAAATCCCTCGCAGGCCAGGTAGGAGCCGGCACAGATTCCAACGTAGCCCCCGCCCTGGTTGATGTAAGCTCGGACCTTTTCACGTCCGGCGTCACCCAGTGACTTGGACTGGGCACTGCCGCTGCCCCCGGAAAAGATGACGAGTTGGAATTGATCGAGGATGCCTGCGGCGATGTCCGCCGGGCTGACCCGGATCAGTTGGATGGATGTTTGTCGGTGAAAGTGTTCATGAAGTTTCGGGATGCCGGCTCCGGCAGTTCCGGGGGCATCGTAGACAGCGATCCTGAGTGTCTTGGGGGACTGCACCGTGGCGGTGACTGTTTCGACACTGACATTCTTGTCCAGCATATTCAGATGGGTCATCAGTCGATGCATCATGAGGCGGTGTTGACGAGCACGCTTGGGAAGCCGTTGTTCCTTGAAGGTGGTCTCCAGGATCAACGATTCGATTCCGAGGTGTTCATGGGCGGCACGAGCCAGGCTGCTGTCGATCGGCGGTCCTCGGCGGCGAAATTTCTTGTTCTCCTGTTCGATGGTCACGTTCAGGGCAGCCAGCATGAGGGCGGTTGCCTCATGCGATGCGGGGGTTCGCGAGGAGATGATCGTGCTGCCGACACTCTTGGAGTTGATACGATTGAAATCATATCCCTCGTGCAGCTCGACCAGCCACTGGGGTTGATGTTGCTTGACCAGTTCCCAGATGCTCGTTGCCAGCACGCCCCGTGGTGGTTCTTTCATTCCGGTGCGGGGAAAGTTTCGATTCAGGTTTTTGAGCTCTTCGGCGATTTCGGGTGTGTATCGCTTGTTGATGTTCAGCGCCGGCACGTTGGATCGTGGTACGACGATCACCTTGCCACGCTGGATCTTCCAGTGGCGGATTTGTTCAGCCGCGTAGGCCCCGGCCGGTTCGTTGCCATGGACGCCGCCGGTAATCATCATCGTGGGCCCCGGTTGGCCACTGTCCTGCACGTAGTAGGGCGTGGCGAAGGGAGTCCCCTTGGCCAGGATGCCCGCGGGCTGATCAGCGGCCAGGGTCGTGCTGGTAGTGGCTAGCAGCAACAAGAGGGTCCAGGCGTGCAGCCGTGAATGCTTGGCAGTCATGATGTGCGGTCCTCGCGAAAAAAATGCGCGGCTGCGGGTGCAGGCAGCGCGGCAGCCGCTCACGTGCGGGTGGCTTCCCCAGTGGTTGATCGTAAAGAGGGGATAGTTGTTTGGCAAGAGACGCCAGTGGTTAATCAGGACGTTCTGCAGCGGTTGGTGTACGTCTCACCTTCTTCCACGTGAAGTCGATGCTGTCGAATGCTTCTTTCAGGAGGAGTCTTGCCATGGAGACGGAACGCGATAAGGCTTTTGAACGCTGGTTCCGACTGGCCGAATTGCAGTTGGATTTCCTGGAACGCTGGGGAACCTACAAGTGGAACGTGGCACGGGCGGAGTTGTTTCGAGCTGTGGCTGCCGGGCAGTACGCCGTGGCGCGTATCAAGCATCGTGTGGCGCGTGAATTGGCTGATGCCTTGCGTCGACTGCAACGCAATCGGCGCGTCTACCTGAAGCGGGCTCGGCGGTGGGCTCAGCAATCTCGCCAGTTGGCATTGGTGCGACTGGGGGAAGAGCTGAATATCCGGCAATGGGGGCGATTGTGGGCTGCCTTTCGGGTGTTTGAAAACCGTGTTTCCTGGGAAGTCATGGAGAGGATTATGAAGAGGCCGGTTCAGGCAGCGAGTCGACTGGCCGGTCAGTATGTTTCCATCGCAACTGCG
>JAYGDH010000651.1:0-2300 GCA_046583055.1 Pirellulaceae bacterium
AGGCCTCGGGCTGGTAGTAGTCATAGTAGCTAACGAAATAATGAACCGCGTTGTGGGGAAAAAACGCCTTGAACTCGGCATACAACTGCGCTGCCAGCGTCTTGTTGTGCGATACCACCAGGGCCGGTTTCTGCAGATGAGCAATCACGTTGGCCATCGTGAACGTCTTGCCAGAGCCCGTCACGCCCATCAGGACCTGCTGGCGCTGCCCCTCTTCAAATCCCCGGCACAAGGCATCGATCGCCTGGGGCTGATCGCCTGCCGGCTCGAAAGGACTGACCAGATCAAATTTCATCCCACTTGCCTCGCTACCAGCGGCGCCCCGCCGGGCTACCGTTGCTGATCCTCTTCTGCGGGGGGGTAAAAAACCAGGTACGACGACATTTGCTGTACCTTCTTGGGCCCCACTCCCCTGACGCGCTGTAATTGAGCAGGTCTCACAAACCACCCTTCTTCCTGCCGAGAGCGAATAATGCGACCTGCCAAGGTGGGCCCGATGCCCGGCAACAGGCTCAATTCGGCCTGTTCCGCCCGGTTAACATCCAACCTGAACTTTACCGCCGTACGCTCGTCAGCAACTTCTCCCAGGCGTTCATAGCCACCATACCACCTGCTGCTCAAGAGAACTACCAGTCCCACTATCAGCAACCCTGCCACGCTTCGTTGATCGTCAAATCGCAACAGGTGACCTGAATGATCTTGATGTAATTGCTGACCACGGGTTGTTTCATTCATGGAGAATCGCACAATAAAATAATAGCAAGGCCTCGACGGCCATCTCGGAGCCCCGATTATTCGCCCACGACACCCAAACAACAAGAGACGTCCCGGCCATTTAAGACTGCCCCGGTGACAACCCCTTTGCCATGACTTCACGCGATTTTTCACAAATCACCTGGAACTTGGAACTGGCCGACGATTGCCGGCAACTCGTCCGATTGGCCGTTCGTGAAGACCTCGGCCGACATGCCGACTGGACCACCCTGGCCACTGTCAGCGAGGACGCCCAGGGCCAGGCCACCATGGTTGCCCGCCAGGCGGGTGTCATCGCCGGTCTGGCCACGGCGCCGGTCATACTGGCAGAAATGGATATCGAGGCCAACTGGCAGGCTGCTGTCAAAGACGGTGAAACCGTGAGCGCCGGACAGGAACTGGCCCGCCTCGACGGTCACGCCCGTGACCTGCTCACCGCAGAACGCTTGCTGCTGAACTTCGTCGGGCACCTTTCCGGCATCGCCACCATGGCCGCTGCCTACGTGCAGGCCGTCGAGGGAACCGGCGCCCGTATTTACGACACGCGCAAAACCACGCCGGGCTGGCGTCGACTTGAAAAATATGCGGTCCATTGTGGTGGCGGCTTTAATCATCGCACCGGGCTTTATGATGCCGTGCTCATCAAGGACAATCATCGCATGTACCATCAGCAGCAGTCTGCCAACGAGAGTTCTCCGGCAGACCTGGTCACCCGGGCACGTGACTTCCTGAACCAGAGGCTGCCCGGTGAAAACCAACCACTGCTGGAAATCGAGGTAGACAACCTGGAGCAACTCGCCGAGGTCCTCGTGGCCTCTCCGGACATCGTGATGCTCGACAACATGACCCCCGACCAACTCAGCTTAGCAGTCGCAAAACGTAATACCGTCGCCCCGGAGACGGAGCTGGAAGCTTCCGGGGGCATTTCCCTGGACAGTGTTCGCTCGGTCGCAGAAACGGGCGTGGAACGCATCAGCGTCGGTGCCCTGACCCATTCAGCTGCCCGTCTCGACGTGGCGCTGGACTGGAACTAGGGCCTCCTGGCAGGTCATACCCGCCTCCGACGCCATGATCGACACGCTACTCACCCGACTGCGCGTGCGCAACCGAGCCTGAACCCGTACAACCGTACCAGCCCGTACAGGTTCGCTCTTTCCCCGGATCACACCTTCCGCATCGGCGTCAAGCGCCAAACGTTCAATGGTCGATTCGTATCTTGTCGGATCGATCGCACTGCAGGTGCGGTTCATCCTCTGCCACTGCCCATCCTGCCCTTCATGGCTGCCAATTCGATGCCTGATCACACGGACGCCACGCTGCTGGACGAACTGGATACACGCCAGAATGCGGTGTTGTTGCAGTTAAACCAGTTGAACGACCGGGTCGAACGCCTGCTGAAACAGCACACGATCGGACTGCGTGTCGTCGAGCCCGGCCAGGAAGATTCACCTGTTGCTGCCTAAGCAGGCCGTAGCCGGCAAGCGGCGCAGCTATTCTCTCCAGTCCAATCGCCCGGACTTGTTGATCGCCCGCAACAGGCGTACCGT
>JAYGDH010000002.1:0-8222 GCA_046583055.1 Pirellulaceae bacterium
AAGCCGCGGTTGGCGAGATGGCGTAGATGGTCCATAATAGGGGATCGACTGGGCTTAGGTGCTAAGGGCACCGTTTGAGCAGTTGGTGTTGAACATATGTTAGTGAGCTGCGGTGGCTTTCAGGAGAGCCCGGAAAACAAAAGGAGACGTCCCACTGACTTCGGCCAAGAAACGACAGCTAGGGATCCTGGTGATCATTGCCCTGGTCGCCTTGCGTCTCGGCACCGGGTGGCATTTTTTCCGGGAGGGAACGACCAAGCTCCAGCAGGGGAATTTTTCCTCGGCCGGGTTCCTTTCTAGTGCGCGAGGACCGCTCGCCGGTTTTTTCCAGGGACTGGTCTGGGATGCGGATGGCAGGATTCGACTTGGTTACGAGCAGGCCAAGGGCACGGTAAGTGCTGATCCGATGGTGGAGCGATGGAATGATTACCGTGCTCGTGCAGTCAAACGGTTTGGCCTCGACGAGAAAAAGGCGAAGGCAGCCGAGCAGGCCATGAAGCGTCGAGTCGAGCAGTTGAAGTGGTACCTGGGGCAGAACCGCGAGGATATCCTTCGTTATTTTCAACAGTTGGAACGGTGGCAGGCCCAGCAACAGGATTCGTCACGTCGCGATGTGAGTACCTTGAGGGAGCAATCGGAATCACTGGCCCGCGAAATCGCTGGAAGTCGACGAGGTTGGCTGTCAACCATTGAACAGCTGGAGGTTGATTACCAGGAAGACCTTGCCGAGCTGGCAGGATCGCCGCGGTTATTGAAAATGCGTTACCCGGGGCGACGTTTTTATGATTCCAGGTCGGTGGATGGGATGTTGCCCTATTTTGACCTGGTGATCGGAATCTGCCTGGTAGTTGGCTTGTTCACGTCGACTGCCGCATTGGCCGGCGCGGCTTTCCTGATGTCGGTGGTTTTGACTCAATTTCCGGGAGCAGTGGGAGCTGCCCCGGTGCACTACCAGGGCGTTGAAGCCCTGGGGCTTTGCCTGTTGGCTGCTTTAAGAGCAGGGCAATATGCAGGGTTAGACTTTTTTACCTACTGTTTATGGCGCCGAACCAATCGTGCTAAGCAGGGAGTGACGAAATGAATCTCAGTCCGGAAGAAAAAGAAGTTGGCCGTGAGAACTATTACGAGGTGATCGGTGTTTCACGCCGGGACTTTATGAAACGTGTCGTGGCCGCGGGTGCAGTTTCCGGCGGCGGATTAGGCGCCATGTACTTTAACTATGGGAAGGTTGCCGATCCCGTACGGGTCGGTGTCATTGGAACCGGTGACGAAGGAAACGTGTTGATCGGAGCCTTGAATCCGGAATACGTCCAGGTCGTAGCCATTGCCGATATCCGACCCTATAACGTGCACCGGGCTTTTTATGGCGACTGGTCCAGTGATTCAGCCATCGCGGTGCGTCCCGGACTGTTGTCCAAGTATGGCTGGAAGAGTCGCCAGGAAGCGGAAAAGCAGGTCAAGGTTTACACCGACGACTATCATGACTTGCTTCAGAACGACGACGTGGAAGCGGTCATTATCGCCCTGCCCCTGCACCTGCATGCCCGCGTGGCCGTGGAGGCCATGCTGGCTGGCAAACACGTGTTGACCGAGAAGCTGATGGCCCACAACGTTGCTCAATGCAAGGTCATGGGACGTGTTTCCGAGGAGCGTGGATTACACCTGGCGACCGGTCATCAACGGCATTACAGCATTCTTTATGACAATGCTGTCAACCTCATCCGCTGGGGGGTCCTGGGTGAAATACATCACATCCGGGCGCAGTGGCATCGCGGTAACTTGCCAGGTCGAGACAGTTGGCAGCAACCATTGCCCGGCGGTGAAGTGCCGCACGGCGGTGAGGCCAAGGACCGAATTGATCGGATTGCAGACACGCTCCGGTCCCTCGAGGGACGGGTCAAGAAAGAGAAAGATCCTAAAAAGTTGTTTCTTTACGAGAAGCGGCTTGCCCAGTGGAAGGCCTGGGATTCGGACCAGAAAGTTCAGGCCGATCGATATGGTTACGAGCAGCGTGACCTGGGTAATGGTTGGAACCGGTCGGCCCTGGAGGAACTGTGCCGATGGCGACTATGGGAACGGACGGGCGGTGGCCTGATGGCAGAACTGGGTAGTCATCAATTGGATGCAGCCAGTATCTTTATTAGTGCCCTGCGCCGCGACAAGAAGAAGTCACATCCGCTGACGGTTCATGCGGTTGGGGGACGGCATGTCTTTCCTGCAGATCGTGAAGCGGAAGATCATGTCTACTGTGCATTTGAATTTCCCGGCCCTGGCTATGATCCTGGTTTCGATGTGGGGTACCGGGATGCTGTCACCCAGACGCCTGGTGCCGGTGGAATCCCCGCCTGGGACAAGGACAAAAACAAGAAGATCGTGGTAACCTATTCGTCAATCATGGGCAATGGATTCGGTGGCTACGGCGAAATTGTCATGGGCACCAAGGGTACGCTGATCCTGGAGCGTGAGAAAGAAGTTATGTTGTATGGTGGTTCCAGCACCATGACGAAAGTCGGGGTCAAGAACGATGCGGGGGGTCCGACGCTGGACACGCAGGCCAGTGGTGATGCAGGACCGGTCGCAAAGGCTGCCGAGTCCACGGGCCCGGTCAGTCGTGGCTATGCCGAGGAGATCGAACACTGGGCCTATTGTGTTCGTGAAAATCCTGGCAACAAGCTCAACGAAGACCAGGTGGTACCCAAGTGCCAGCCGAAAGTCGCTCTTGGTGATGCGGTCATCGCCTTGACCGCGAATGTGGCGATCAAGAATGCCAATAATAATAAAGGCGGGTTCCTGCAGTTTCAGGATTCCTGGTACGACATCGACAATGACGAAACGTCGGATGGCAGTGACGTGAAAGCGGAAATGGCTGCCTTGACCAAGTCATCCTGAGCACAGGATTCCTGTCCCGGAAACCCTTATTTAACGAGGAGTTGTGAGCCATGGAGAAATGGCCCATTGGTGTGTTTACCAGCGTAGATGCCGGACTCGGGGTCAAGCTGGAAGTTGCCCAGGAACTGGGCGTACCGACAATCCAGTTGCATGCCCCGGCTCAATCGACACGGACCCAGGAAAATGCCACTGCATTTCTCGAGCGGCTCGATTCGATGGGTATCCAGTTGACGGCTGTCTTTGGTGGCTTCGAAGGGGAAAGCTATGCCGATATCCCAACGGTAGTTCAGACGGTGGGCCTGGTTCCCGCCGATACGCGTGCTGCCCGCACTCAGGAAATGAAGGAGATTGCCGATTTTGCACACTTGTTGAAGTGTTCGGTGGTAGCCTTGCACCTGGGATTTATCCCGCACGATTCGTCGGATCCGCTGTACGGCGAAGTGGTCGACGTGATGCGAGAGGTTTGTGACCACGCCCAGGGCAATGGTCAAAACGTTCACCTGGAAACGGGGCAGGAAAGTGCCGATGGATTACTGCAGTTTATTGCTGATGTGGAACGCGATAACCTGTTTGTTAACTTCGATCCGGCCAACATGATTCTCTATGGAACCGGTGAACCCATTGAAGCCCTCCGGAAGGTTGGCGCCTTCGTCCGCAGCGTGCACTGCAAGGATGGGACCTGGGCCGAGAATCCTGGCCAGGAATGGGGAGCCGAAGTGCCCCTGGGCGAGGGAGCCGTTGGCATGGAAGCCTATCTTCGTACGCTGGATGAACTCGGATACACGGGACCGCTCACGATCGAACGTGAGATTGCCCAGGAACCCGAGCGGCAAAAAGAGGAGATCGGTGCTGCCGTCCGACTCTTGACTGAACTGAAAGAAAAAATCGGATGAACCAGCAAGGTTCAACGCCCCAGGCAGATTTTGCCTTGCGCCGTGCTGCACTCGGCGTTTGCAGCATCCTGATACTGTTAGCCGGAGGCGCCGTTTTCCTGTTTGGTAGTGGGGACGCCAAACAGACGGTAGCTCCTGTGTTCTTGCGCATGGCGATGGTCATGGGGGCAATCTGGTTGGCCTTGCCCGAACTGCAGGGTTTGTCTCGCAGTATTTCCGGCAAGGGGACAGCGCTGATTGCCATCGGCCTGGTATTGGCATCGATCAGCAAGGTCAGCGTGCTGCCATTGACCATCCTGGGCGGCGTGGCGCTGGCTGTCTATGGAATCAAATGTGGGTGGCGCTGGTTATTGGAACCAGTGCCGAAAGTAAAAAGAAAAGTGGATAACCAATCCCGGTCCACAGCACCCACCAGGTCACCGCCAGGGCCCGGGCGAGATTCTGAGTCGTCTTAGCAGGTAACGCAGGTAGCCTGGTATCGTCAGATGCGGTCCAGCGTGTCAATCCAGCGTACGAGTTTCTCTAACTCCGCCTCGGGTAGCGTGCCCTTGGGATTAACCAGCGTTACACTGCTCACGGGGTACTTCATTTTCTGAAGCTGTTGCAGGCTGGCCTCGATGGGCTTGCTTAGCCGTGACCCCTGCGGAGTGAAGGAGTAGATGGCCAGTCGTTCGAGGGGGTCGTTGGGCTTGAGCGGGCTGCGACGCGGCAAGGCAGCATCGATGGGAACCACGGCTCGAATCACATCGCGATGTTCGAAAGCAGTCAGGTAAGCGAGGGCACCACCAGCCTTGTGGCCATGGACCACGATACGCGTGGGGTCGACCTGGTAATTAGCCAGTATGTCCTCAAGTACCTTTCGCACGAAGGCTACTTCGGTTACTCGCCAGCGGGCAGGATCCAGTGATCGGGGGGCAACCAGGATCAGGTGTTCACGCTGGCAGAGTGCTTTCCACTGCTCGATGACAGGGTCCTGCTTGTTGGCCCCGGGCTCGTGTAGCCAGATGATGGCTCCGTGTGAAACGTCTGGACGATAGTTTTCCGGGATATATGCCTGGCAGGTATTCTGTTCTTCCGGGATCTTGATCTCGATCATGCCTACTGCCGGTCGATCGGCAGGTGGATCCCCGGCCACGTCCGGGGTGGGTGGGATCGATGGTGGCACCTGTTTCGGTAAGCCGGTCAGCGTTACCGTGAGGGTTTGATCCTTGCCAGCACGTTTGATCTTGATCGCCAGGGCTTGCTTGATAGCTCCGTTGGCGACAGCCGTGCGTAGTTCAGCGGCGTTCTTGACGGGTGTGTCTTCCAGGGCGATGACCAGGTCACCGGCCATGATCCCGGCCTGGCTGGCAGCACTCTCGGGGTAGACATAACGGACCAGGACCCCTGCTTGGTCGGCGGAATTGCGAGCTGGTAGCAGGCCCAGGAAGGGGTGCTCGTAGGGTTCCAGTTTGTCCGTGAGTGTTACATCCTTCTCGATGCGCTGGGTGCCGCGTGTGAATGTCACCTTGACCACCTCTCCAGCATACTGGGTTCCCAGGGCATGCTTGAGTTGAGCCTGCCGGGTGATGGGGAGCCCGTTGATCTCCACGATGCGGTCGCCGACCTGCATGCCTGCATCAGCTGCAGGTGACTTGGCCTGGCAGACAGCGACAATGGCTGGATCCGCATAGATATTTTTTCCCTTGAGGGAGATTCCCAGGAGGCCGGGATAGAGGTCCTTGCCAGCCTTGAGCGTATCAAGGTGAGGCAGGACATCGGCCAGGGGGACGGCAAAACCGATGCCTGAGTCATACCATTCAGCGCCGGCAACCTCGCCTTGATGCTGCGGTGAAAGCGGGACCAGGATTCCCATCGTACGGCCACGGATGTCGACCAGTGGTCCTCCGTAATTGCTGGGTGAAATCTTGGCGTCGGTTTGAATGGACTTTCCCCAGATTCGATTCCTGGCACTGAGAATGCCGACCGAGGCATTGCAACGCTTGAGGTCGAACGTGCGTCCGATGGCAATTGCCCATTGGCCGACCTGCATTTGATCGCGGGGAACGGGGATCGCAGGGGTCAGTTCCTGGTCGGTGTTAACCTTCAGCAAGACCAGCATGCGGCTGTGATCCCGCGAGATGATCTGGGCTGCGGCACGTTTTCCGTTGGGCAGGGTTACCAGGATGGACGAGGGCTGCTGAATGAAATTGAATGCACTGGAGAGCACATACCCGTCGGCGGAAACAATCAGCCCGGTGGTGGGCCCGGTGCCAACCAGTACCTTGCCGACCTTCTCCAGGCCCCCGAGTGTTTCGATGCGAACCACTGAGGGAGAAGCCAGCTTGACGGCCTGCTTGATTACCTGCTCTTCCTGGGCATCGACAGAAGTCTGGGCATTGGCAATGCCGGCCATCGAGAGAGCCCACAGGGCGAGGCCAGTTATCCAGGAAGAGGTAAGTAATTGGTGCATGGCAAAACTCGTAGCAATTAAAATAAATCAGGTGATCAGCAAGTGATGTTATGGGCGAATGGGCGGGGTTGGTAGAGAATTATTTCTTGTCTTCCAGTGTTAGTTCCATTTCCAGTAGCTCCTGGCCTCGCTGGATAATCAACTGGACGGTATCAATCTGGTCAATTAAGGACAGTTCGTTTTTCAGGGTCTTGCACGATTCCGCCATGCGGTCATTGACGAATAGGATCAGGTCATCAGCTTTCAGGCCCTTGCTTGCCGCAGGTGAATTGTTCCGAATGCGATCGACGTAGGGAGGGGTCTTGGTCAGCAGGTCCGGTACCAGCAGGATACCGAGCTTGTAGAGGGTATGAGGTTGATCGGGGCGTTTGGCGGTTTCGTCGTTGCTGCGGGGACGAGTTTTGCCGGCCAGGATGTCGTCAATAGCGTCGTTTAATTCTGCCATGGGAATCGCGTAGTTGAGCCAGGTGTTGGAAAGCGAATTGCGCAACTCCTTACCCAGGATACCAGCCAGTTTGCCTTCCCGGTTAGTCAGCGCACCCCCGGCAGCTCCCGGGTTGTTTGTCATGGCATCGAGGATGAAGACGGGGCCGCGATAGGTGGTTTTGAAGGCACCGCGACGTGCATCAAGAGGAGCCTTGGCTGCCACGATCCCGTGCAGGACGCTGGCCGGCTCATCACCGGTGGCCACGCCATAGAGATTGCTGAAGGCCAGTATGCGGTCTCCCACTTCCAGGTCGATGGCCATGTTGCGAGCAAAGAAATCAAGGCGATCAGTATCAATTTTCAGGACGGCGATCTCCAGTCGAGGATCGGCACCCACCAGCGTCGCCTGGAACTTGCGGCCGTCATTGAGGACTGCGGTAATGTAGTCCGTGTCCAGTACGTAACTCCAGGCGGTCAGGATATGACCCTTCTCGGAGATCAGGAAGCCGCTCTGGTAGGCCTCCAGGCCCTTGATTCCACCTGCTCCATATATCTTGACCATCTTCGACTGCTGGCTCGCTGAAACCGCTGCGAAGCTGGTGGTGTCCTGTCCGTGGCTGGGAACAGCCATGACGGCGATCAACAACCAACTGCTGAGCAGCCAGGTGAAACAACGTTGCTGGGTTTCGTGGTAAATCATGGTGGATTCGTATTCTTCGAGAGGTTGCGCTGTGGTTAAGCGGTGATTACGGCTTCTTTGTTTCCTGCTTGTTTCCTGCTGGGATCGCGTAGTTGGTAAGTTCGATGACGGCAAATTCATTGTTTCCATAACGAACCTTGAGCTGGTGCGGTAGGGAGCGGCCATTGATTTCACGGTAGTCCGAGAAGGAAATTTCACAGGGGTCCAGCGAGAGGTCAGGAAACATTTCCAGGCCAATCATCTTTCCAGACCGGGGATCAAACATAAAACGTGTTTCGACCACGTTACGAGTACCTACCAGTATATCGTAGACTCCCTCCTGGTTGAGGACCGGAGCCGTTCCCAGGTAATAGACGTCGCCGAATTGTGCAGGCCCCGTGGTGAGCAGTTTTTTCCAGATGTGTAGTGAGACCAGCAAGCCGCCACTGCCGGCCGGAGCTAGCTGGGTGTCGAAATCCTTATCCAGGTCGACCTTGACCTGGCCTTGTGGAAAATCAGCTCGAATTTCCTGTTCGTCAAGGATGATCTCTACGTCGCCCCGATTGGCGATTGTGCCGGACAGGGTCCACTTGCCATCGAGTTGCTGGCAGTTGGTTTCTGCTGAGAAACGATCCCAAACGCGATCTCGATTGAGCGTGTTAAAGTAATAATTGGCATAGCCTCGCCGAGCCTTGAAATACTTGGCCACTGCGGCAGGCATCTTGGCTGCTGCCTGGGCAGGAGGCCCGGGGCGTCTGGGTGGCTGGGGCCTGCCTTCCGGTTTCTTCTCCCCGGGTTTCTTCTCCCCGGGTTTCTTCTCCCCGGGTTTCTTCTCCCGGGGTTTCGGGGGGCCCTGGGCGGGGCGTTGGATCTTGGCCAGCAA
>JAYGDH010000065.1:0-1581 GCA_046583055.1 Pirellulaceae bacterium
ATGCCACTTGCCCACCATGCCGGTTTGGTAGCCGGCGGTTTTGAGTACCTGTGCAACGGTGACCTGGGATGCCTTGAGATTGTTACTGTAGATGCCGCTGAGTAGCGTGGCACGCGTGGGCCAGCAACGAGCGGTGTTATAGAACTCGGTAAAACGCAGTCCACCTGCTGCCAGGCGATCAAGATGGGGTGTTTCGATCTCGCCACCAAAGCATCCCAGGTCCGAGAACCCCATGTCGTCGGTGAGCACGATGAGAATATTCGGGCGCTCGGCAGCCGGGGCGTTGACCACGATACCGATCACCAGTGACATGAGCAGGAACTGGACGAATGGTCTCACGGGTAAGGCTCCTTTAGGCTTGGTAAGATCGTGACAAGTTCCTGTTATGGCGGTTGGGCCTGGTGCCTGCAAGCCACGGCGCAGTTCGTTGCTGACACTACTCGACAAGGCAGCTGTTTTCACGGTAATCTAGCAGGAGATGATTAAACCAAATCTTGAAATTCTCGCTTATGAACCGAGTCCGCTGGGTATGCTCTGCCTGCGACGTCGTGAATTGTTGTCC
This sequence comes from Pirellulaceae bacterium, assembly GCA_046583055.1. Taxonomy (GTDB): domain Bacteria; phylum Planctomycetota; class Planctomycetia; order Pirellulales; family Pirellulaceae; genus JAZADA01. The sequence continues at coordinate 563 of JAYGDH010000065.1, forward strand.
CAGCCAGGGACCATCGTGACCGAGGTGACCTTGAATCACGAGTTCCTCATGAGCAGTCTGTATACCGATTCGGAAAAAGCCCTGGCACAAACCGCACTGCAAATGCATCCAGGGCAGGAACTGCAGGTCCTGGTGGGTGGCCTGGGCCTGGGGTATACCGCCCAGGAAGCTTTGCTTTGCGATCGAGTTGCGGCGGTTGAGGTGGTGGAATTGTTGCCCCAGGTCATTGATTGGCTGGCCCAGGGACTGGTCCCGTTATCGCCCGAGTTAATCGGGGAGCCGCGACTGGTCGTGACCGAGGGTGACGTTTATGGACGATTAATGGCCGCGCCGGATTCTTGTTTTGACCTGATCCTGATTGATGTGGATCACTCGCCGGACGAGCGACTGGGCGAGGAGAGTATTTCATTCTATACGGCGGCCGGATTGACCGCTGCTCGACAACACCTGGCTCCCGGTGGCGTCCTGGCCGTCTGGTCTTACGCGGAAAGTTCACCCTTTTCAGCAGCTTTGCATGAAGTGTTCACGGAGGTCCGCGTGGAACCGGTGACCTATGATAACCAACTGATCAATGAAGAGCGGACAGACTGGTTGTTCTTCGCACGAGGATAATTCTCGGGGACATTGTTGACGTGCCACTGGTGACTATTGAACTGCCGATCACCGATGTAGCCCTGCCGAGGGACGTGGCTGAATTTATCGAGGAGGCGGAGTCACGGGTCAACGAGTTTGTCCGCCAGCATGCGGTGCGTCCCACGGGTTTCGTGGCCAGCGATTCAACGACCGTCTACCGAGCGTTACGTACCATTACCGAGACCAACCTGTCGACGGGCACGATCTGTTGTGAATGGGGGAGCGGCCTGGGTGTAATGGCCTCGCTGGCTAGCATGCTGGGCTTCCAGGCTTGTGGGATCGAGATTGAAAAGTCCCTGGTGGAGGTATCCCGGAAACTGGCAGCAGACTTTGACCTGCCAGTAGATTTCGTACAGGGGAGTTTTGTGCCGGCGGGGGCTGAATCC
>JAYGDH010000173.1:0-1535 GCA_046583055.1 Pirellulaceae bacterium
CTGCTGGATCTTCTCCGTTTGTCGAAAAACAAAGACGACATCACAAACCGTTACGCGATCACCATCTCGCAATCGCTGCTGCCCGTCCTCTACTGGCTCATCGTTCAAGTAGGTGCGATTGCGGCTCTTCAGATCTTCCAGGTAGTAGCCCCCATCCTGGGAGATAATCCTGGCATGCCGACGACTGACCGCGTAATCCTCAATCTGGATTTCACACTCCGGAGCGCGACCAATCGTGGACGATACAACGTCCAACTCAAATGTCTGCCCTGAAACAGGCCCGTTGTTGGCGGTCAAAAAAGCCATCAATCCATCCGACACGTATTAACGAACAAAAAACAGTCCACGTAAATGCACCGACATGGCGATTCTAGTGTTGCAGCAGGAACATCGTCAACCAAACAAAAGATGGTTTTTTCTGCGGAGAGCCGGTGATCGGAAAATCTCCGCATTCTGGAGAATGCTAACCAGCCAAAACCTCGAGTCACCCAGGTCTTTCCGTTACCTAAAGTCCCCGTCTCTCCCGAAAACCAGCCCCTCGCACCGTTGATCGTTGGCATCGAAACGGGTAGGATACCAACAGATCAAAATGTCATTTTTTGCATTTTAGTCCTTAGCCCGTGGTGTAATTGGTAGCACGAGAGATTCTGGTTCTCTTCGTCGGGGTTCGAGTCCCTGCGGGCTAATTGATATCGCTTGACGCACTCCACACCAGGAGCAGCCAACCCCTCATGTCTCCACGATTCACCAGTGGAACTGCCCTAACAGACCCCCGCCTGCGAATTCTAGTGCGTATCTTGCTGCTGCTGGTCCTGGCCCTCCTGTTAATGCAGTATTATTATTCGTCCCGGAACGAGCCCGGTACGCTCGATCCCAACGCCCAGCCACGTCGCATCACTGAACGCGGCGACCTGGCAACCGATGAAAAGGCCACGATCCGGCTTTTCCAGCAGTCTTCCGGCTCGGTGGTCTACATCACGACCTCTTCCCTGGGCCGGCTGAACTTCAACCTGATGGAAATTCCTCGCGGAACAGGATCCGGATTTATCTGGGATAACCGGGGACACGTGGTAACCAACTTCCATGTCATCGAGGGGGCCAGCCGATTCAAGGTAACGCTGGCCGACCAAACGACGCGCCGGGCCGTGATCGTCGGCATCGCCCCGGATCGCGACCTGGCAGTACTCAAGCTCGACGGTTCTCTGTCCGACCTGAAACAAATCAACCTGGGCACTTCCAACGATCTTATGGTCGGCCAAAAAGTACTGGCTATTGGTAATCCATTTGGCTTTGATCAAACGCTGACCACCGGTGTCATCAGTGCGCTTGGCCGTGAAATCAAGTCTCGTACGGGTCAGCGCATCGAAGGTGTCATCCAGACCGACGCGGCCATTAATCCGGGAAACTCAGGTGGACCGCTCCTGGACAGTTCCGGACGGCTCATTGGCGTCAACACCGCCATCTTCAGTCCCTCTGGCGCCTTTGCTGGCATCGGTTTTGCTATCCCGGTTGATGAAGTAAATCGCGTGATTCCG
>JAYGDH010000234.1:0-11351 GCA_046583055.1 Pirellulaceae bacterium
CGACGTTGGCAATCCGTTCTCCGGTCACGATACGGCCCAGGAGTTTTCCCTCTGCAGACAGGATCAGCACCCCACCGGGACCCGTGGCAAAGACATTTCCATTCCGATCCACTTTCAAACCGTCTCCTCCTCCACTGGGGATGCGATCTTCCTTGGATGCGTCAAAAAATGGTCGAGGTTCCCCCAGGCTGCCATCCTCCTTCACAGGAAAGGCTCTCCAGACCGGGTCCTTGCCGTCACTATTGGCGACATACAAGGTGCGTTGATCCGGGGAGAAGGCGATCCCGTTCGGTCGCGACATGCCATCGTGCTGTAGTGTAACTTTCCCATTCGGCTGCAATCGATAAACCCCACAAAAGTCGATCTCCCGACGTGGGTCTTCATCTCGTTTGGGCAAACCATAAATTGGATCTGTAAAGAAGATATCACCGTTCGCCCGGATGGCCAGGTCGTTTGGGCTGTTGAGCCGCTTGCCCTGCCAGCGATCCGCCAGGGTGGTTTTGCCGCCCCCCTGCGTGAGCAGGGAAATTCGACGATCACCGTGTTCGCAAAGTACCAGCCTACCCTGGGCATCGAGGGCTAGCCCGTTGCTACCCGGTTCTTTTCCATAATCAGCCACACCTGTGTAGCCGGCCGGTTTCATAAAGACCGAGGCCCCGACTCCTTCTTGCCACTTCATGACCGCATTGTGCGGAATATCAGAGAAGAGCACGTAGCCACCAAACTTATTGCCTTTCTCGGGAACCCATACTGGGCCCTCGGCCCACTCAAACCCGCCACAGAGCACCTCGATATGAGCAGCCTTGTCGAGCAACTGGTCCAGGGCCGGGTCAAACCGGTCCACGTGCCCGATCGTGGCGAAATTCGTTGTATTTTGCGCACCTGCAACGGCTACACCAGCAACTACGAGCACCGCGGCTATCGCTACCATTCGCATCTTCCTGTCCTCCTGGGCCTGGCCCCTGCGTGCACCAAGAAATAGATTATCCGCCGCCCGTTATATTCCCACAAACAAATCAGGGCCGCAATCCGCCGGCGCTCTTACCAGGACTTGCTTGCAAAACGCCTCCTGGCTTGCCATAACTAGTTCCCTTGACCCGCCTTTCGCCAAATCCCTATTGCATCCGCTTTCACCTGCGGGAGAACCCACCATGCGACGACAGCTTCCACGACGCCTGCCCCGCCTGATTTTCCTGTTGGCGCTGGTCGCCCTGGTTGCAGGCCACTGTCCGACCACTGTACATGCTCAGGCCCAACCTGCCCCACTGCGCATCGGCATGATTGGCCTGGATACTTCCCACGTGATCTCTTTTACTAAGCTAATCAACAGTCCAACTGCGAAAGGGGACCTGGCCCGCATCTCGGTCGTGGCGGCCTATCCCGGCGGGAGTCCCAGCTTCCCTCCCAGTCGGGATCGCGTGAAAGGGTTCACCCAACAGGTTGCCGAAATGGGTATCACGATCGTCGACTCGATTCCGGCTCTCCTGAAGCAAGTCGACGCGGTCATGCTGGAAAGCGTTGATGGCAGCCAGCACCTGGAGCAGGTGCGGCCGATTTTCAAGGCAGGCAAACGGGTCTTTATCGACAAACCTTTCACGGCTTCGCTGGTCGATGCCCTGATGATCCTGGAATTAAGCAAACACAGCGGAGTACCGTTTTTTTCCTGCTCCTCCAAGCGCTACCAGGCTGAGTACCTATCCACGCTCGCCCCCGCTACGATTGGCACAGTTTACGGCTGCGATGTCTATGGCACTTCAAAATCTGTCCCCAACCATCCTGACCTTTTCTGGTACGGTGTCCATGGCTGCGAGGTCCTCAGCACCGTCATGGGACCGGGATTAGAATCGGTCACTGCCTACCAAACTCCCACTGCTGAGCACGTTCGCGGAACCTGGACGCAAGGACGTATCGGGACCTTCCGCGGCTTGCGTGAAGGGGGCGGCAAGACTGGCTTTGGGCTGACGGTTTTTGGGGAAAAGAAAATTGTCCAGTCAGGAATTGGCAGCGACAAGGAGCCGCTGCTCCAGAAGATGGCCCATTTCTTTCTGACGGGAGAGACTCCGCTGCCACCCAGCGCAACCATCGAGGTATTCACTCTAATGCAGGCCGCCGAGGCCAGCAAGGCGAATGGTGGAAAGCCAATTGTCATCGCCGACTTCCTGCGGAACGCTCGCAAAGAAGCCTTGAAACGGCTGGCTACCCCCTGAACATTTCCCTTTACAATCCCCTTTCACCACCCTCGCAGCCGCCATTTTTCCTGGAAAGGTTTTTTATGAAGACTGACAAGACTCTCAATCGTCGTGCATTCCTGGGAACAACCGCCGCCGTTTCGGTGGCCACACTGTCGCCTGCCAACCAACTCGCGGCGGCCGCCCCCAAGGCAATGAAGATCCTGGATTGCCACCTTCACTACAATCACAAGGATCGCACGATCGAGCAAACGATTGCTCACATGGATAACACGGGAACAGAACGGGCATTTATCCTGCCCCTGGAAACAGGCGAGGGGGGAGTGGTCTCGAAAAGCCAGACAGTCATTGACTCGCTCGAAAAATACCGCGACCGCGTCATTCCCTTCTGCCAATCTGATATTCGACAGCCGGATGTCCTGCAACGGATTCGCACCTATCATGAGGCTGGCTGCCGCGGCATCGGTGAACAAAAGGAGCATTTACCGCTGAACGATCGCCGCGTCGAAGCGGTAATTGCTCTCTGCGACCAACTGAACTGGCCCATCACGATTCATTTCCAGGACAGCCCCACGGGTTATAACCAGGGGATCGCTGACCACCTGGAAACCTACCTGAAACGCTATAAACGCGTGCGCATCATTGGTCACGCTCAGTCTTTCTGGTCCAACATCAGCGCCGACGTACCGCCACCCACTAAAACCCTCTATCCCAAGGGCCCGGTTAAACCTGGCGGCCTTCTTGATCGCCTGATGGGAAAATACCCCAACCTGTACGCGGACATGTCCGCTGGCAGCGGCTATGGTGCACTGACGCGTGACGAGGAGTTCACGGCCGGTTTCCTGGCGCGTCATCCACGTCAGTTCCTGTTTGGCAGTGATTGCCCCTGTTTCGACGGCCAGGGTGGCAGCTTTAAAGGTGTCTGCTACAGCACCCGCCTGCAGGCCTTCCTACGCCGCATCGTCACTGACCCGAAAAAACTCCAGGACATCTTTTACAACAACGCCATGCGGGCCCTCAAAGGATCCTAGTACATGCCATTCGGTCAACTGGCGAACTTCCTTTTAAACCTTCGCGCGCTGATGGTTCTGACCATCTTCTGCAACTGGCTGGCTGGCCCCGTCTCCGCGCGCCAACCCAATTTTCTCGTTTTTCTGGTTGATGACTACGACAAGTACGAGACCAGTCCGTATGGCGGGAAGGTTCTCACTCCGAACCTCGATCGCCTCGCGCGCGAGGGAATGCTGTTCCACAACGCCCACGTCACCAGTACCGTCTGCACACCTTCACGCTATACCTTCCTCACTGGCCGTTACGCAGGCTCCTCCTATTGCAAGCAATACCGCACCCTCTTTCCCCCGGGACAACAAGCCTCCCCCGGTTTCAACGTGGATCTAGAAAGTGACAACATGAATATTGGCGGGCTTCTCGCTCGCAATGGGTATGCCACCGGGTTTGTCGGCAAGTACCACGTGGGCCCAGGTGATGACGCTTTTCGTCGCGCCAAGGGACTTCATGTCGTCGATAAAAACGTACCCTACAGCGAGATAATCAATCGGCACCAACGGGAAAACGAGAGCCGCTACCGTCAACTAATCCAGGATCGTGGATTTACCTGGGCCAAACACATCTACTGGGAAAACATCAAGGCACCCTTCCAGATGCATAACCCCGAATGGACCATCGAGGCTGCCCTGGAATTCCTGGAAGCCAACCACGACCGCCCCTTCTATCTCCACTATTCCACGACCCTGCTTCATGGCCCCAACGGTTCCTGGCGGCGATCCCTCGATCATCCGGAGATCACCGGCGCAGGAAAGATCTCAAGGAAACTGGCCTCCATGCCCTCGCGTGACACAGTCATGAAACGCATCCGGGCAGCCGGACTTACCGACAACGAGGCGGGCTATCTCTGGATGGACGATTCGCTCGGTGTGCTTCTCGAAAAGCTCGACCAACTGGAAATCGCTGATAATACCGTGGTCCTCTTCGTTGCAGACCACGGCTCCCACAACAAGGGTTCCCTGCTCAAGAACCGCGGAACCGAAATCCCCTGCCTGTTGCGGTGGCCCCGTGGCATCAAGGGTGGCCTCTCCTGCCGCGAGTTGATTCAGAACACCGATTTTGTACCCACCTGGCTCGAACTGGCCGGGGTGACACCTCCCCCTGCCTACCAGATCGATGGCGTTAGTATCTCCCGACTCTTTTCGAAGCCAGCGCAACCCGTCCGCCCCTACGTTTACGCCGAAATGGGAGCGGCCCGTTCAATTAAGACGAAAACTCATAACTACATTGCACTGCGCTACACGCGCGAGCAACTGGAAGGCGTTCGTGCCGGCAACCGGCGTCAGCTCAAAGCACTGACCGGGCTCAGCGGAGGGGTGTCGCGTTCTGTCAACACCACCACGAACCCGTATGTCGCAAATCAACTCTATGACCTTCGACACGATCCCACTGAACAACACAATCGTGCTGAGGATGCATCCCAGGCCGAGGATTTGGGCAGGCTCCAGGAGTTCCTAAAAACAGAACTCAAACGATTTTCTCGCCGCCCCTACGGAGAATTCGTCCCCGGCGGCAATGCCGTGGCGGCGGGGGACCATGCCGATGTTTTCCTACGGTTACTGAAAGCCGCTCGCGAGAACAAGAAACACGTTAAGCCACCTAAGGCACCGAAATAGCTAGTATTCCGTGCAACTGCCAAGTGCTACCCTGCCCTTTCCCGCCAGTCTTTCGGGAATCCTTGAGTACAAATGCCCAATTGAGCGTTTATATAGATAGCAGCAAGGCGCAAGACTCACGGACCGGAGATTTACCATGCACTTCGCCCTCCCCCAAACAGAGCTTCATGAGCAGGAAGCTCTGGCCAGTGCGCGGCAGTCCACTTTTCAGGACAACCTGTCTTACCTGCATGCCAACATTCACTACTACCTCAGCCTTGACGTAGACCAGAGCCATCAACGACTAGAAGAGATCTCCGCGACTATTGCGGTTCTGCTCAAGCAACGCCCTCACCTGAGCCGCCCCTGAAATGAGTCATTTTACAGTCAGCTCGCTCCCCGCTGCGGATGCCATTGCTGCAGTACGCGGGACCCGGTAGTATTTCTCTCACTAAATTAACCTGTCTGCGTGCACGTGGCTCGTCATGGATCGTTGCAAATCGCCTCAATTCCGCTGGACCGTGACGTGCGCCTATTTCGCGGTGCTGTCTCATTCACTCCTTGCTCCCTCGCCACTGTGGTACCTGGGCCCCATGGAACCTGCGATCCAGGAAGGGGTGACGGGTAGGTTTGCAGATTACTGGCAACACCTGGTCGGTTTCCAGTTACTGGCGTTGCTGGTCAGCTGGGCGCGTGGACCCAACGGCTTTCCCGCCGTTCGCACCTGCCTGCTGACTCTGCTCGGCTATGCAATTTTCTCCGAGGCCCTGCAGGCGCTGGTACCCAGTCGTTCCTGCGAACTTCGTGACATGGCCGCCAACCTGCTGGGCGTGCTGACCGGCTGGCTGATGGGTACCACGCTATTCCGCTGGCATGCCCAGGGCCCTGCCACCTAGGGATCGCGAGACTTTCACTTCTCACCCTCGTGCCATCGAGCCAGGGCCACCATGGCATCGCTGATTCCCTTCAACCCATCCAGCACCGCCTCCGCTGGCGTCACGAGTGGCGGGCAGACTTTCAACGTGGACCGATTCGTGTGGAACACCATGACGCCCTGTCGTACCGTTTCCCAGACAAGTTGCCTTGCCAGGCTTTCACTCGCTTCGCTGGTTACAGGATCTTGCAGATGCACGGCCCACAGCATACCCGCTCCGGAGATCCGATCGATATACGCCGGGAACTGCTCCTGCAGCTGACGTAGACCTTTTTCCAACACTTCACCCATCGCAGCGGCATGGGCCACGAGTCCCTCCTCCTGGAGCACATCAAGGTTAGCCAACGCCGCCGCGCACGCCAGGGGATGCCCGGCGTGCGTGGTCGTAATCTCTCCCGGGCTGAACACGTCCAGTACGCAGGCGGATCCGAGCACTGCCGAAAGCGGCAGCGACGAGGTAATTCCCTTACCCACGCATAACAGATCCGCCTCGACGCCGTAATGTTGATGGCCCCACATCATCCCGGTACGACCGAACCCTGTCTGCACTTCGTCGAAGGCCAAAAGTGCCTCATGATCACGAGTCCATCGGCGCAAGGCCTGGACATAGCGCTTGTCCAGTTTCAGTGCACCCCATCCCTGGAACGTTTCAATCATGATCGCCGCTGTTTCGGCCCCGGTCAAACCAGCCCGCGTCGCAGCGTCTCGCACAAACTGATCCCATTCTGCCTCCGTGACCGGTCCGACATCGGCATTTTCCACCACGAAAGGCAATCGGTGAATCGCCGCATCTGGCCCCGGCAACCATTCCTTGGCCGCGCTTTCCCCGGATAACTGGTGGGCCGCGAGGGTGCACCCATGGTAATCCTGTTCGAGGCTTGCGACGCGGATCTTCGCCGGATCCAGCGTCTGCCCCCACTGCCTGGCTGCTCGAAAGGCAGCTTCAATCGCCTCGGACCCGGTGGTCCAGAAGAAGACTTTTTCAAATCCAGGTGGTGCGAGGTCCAACAATCGCCTTGCCAGCGTCGTCCTCAACGGGGAGTGGAAGCTAAATTGTGCCAGCAAGTCAGTCTCGGCATGCCTGCGGATCGCTTCCCGTACCCGCGGATGTCCATGCCCGGAATTGGTCATGACCGCGGTTGAACTGAAATCGATCCAGCAGTTACCCGCGGCGTCGAAAACCTGGTACCCTTCTGCTCGATCCCACACCACGGGCGGCTGGTAGCAACTTACCGCGGGAAACAGGCTGGCGGCCTGGCGTAGTTCATTGATGGTATCCGGGGCTGGCAGTGGTGTTTGTACGCACCGGTGGCTGGTCCGTATTCGCGGTCCCTCCTGCGGGTCCCACTGAAAGGAATTACTCAGTCCACCACCTTGTCCCGCGCTCGCTGCCATGATCATGCTACTCCGCTGCTTCTGACCTTTCCCAGCCCGATTCTGCGGGAACCGTGCCCTCTACCCCGAGACACCCGACATCGATTGTACTAGCATAGTGTGCAGTCGCTCTCGGCAACATACACCCAACTGCCTTTTGCCCCTTGGACCAGCATGATCGTGGTAATTTCGCAATCGACTACCCAGCAGCCGAAGCTCCGCGACCACGAGGAGTCACTCGTTACCCACCTTCTCCTGGAAGCCCACTGCGAGGTCAACCTGGTGCCTGACCTGGCCCACCTGGACTCCGACAGCACGGGACTGCTTTGCCTCGAGGGAATTCGGGGCAGCATGTTCCTGCTCTCCTGGCATGACGGTGAGCAAGCCCATAACCACCTCGAGCAACATGGAATTCGAGGGCGCCTCGTTCAACACGGTAGTGACAATCCTGCCGTCATCAAACCGGCGATCACCTCGTTGGGACCTGGCATCTACGATCCGATGCAACGGGCAATCCACCACTTGACTCTCGATCTTACCAACACCATGGACGACTACCGCAGTCGCATTGAAGCAGTCCGTCGCGATTCCCAGGTTCGCACGCTCTCAATAGGCGGCAGCCCGCAGTCCGTTACGGGGGTACCCGTCGAGTTATCCGAGTCGCAACCACAAACGCCGGTGAGCCCTGTACCGAAACGCTCTGAGCAGTACTCGACTGAAGGGGGAGACGACCTGGATCTCGATGCGCTCCTTGACGAACTGGACGATGCAGCACTCTAGTATCTGGCCAACAAGAGTTCTGCCCGGGTCATTTGGGCTCATCAAGCCCCGGCGCTGCCAGGTCCAGCCAGTCAGGAATACGCTTAACCTTCCCCTTTGCATTCACGCAACCGAGACGGGACTGGGCCTTCACGATTAATTCTTCCCCGCGATAAACCTCGTACTCAATCTCCACGGTAGCCGCTTTCAACCGTATTGTCCGGGTGACAACACGCAACAGGTCGTCATACTGAGCGCCTGACAGGTACCTTACTTGCATATCGGCAACGACGAGGAAAAAGCCTTCTTCTTCCAGCTTACGATAACTCAGGCCCTGGCTCCGCAGCAATTCCGTGCGGCCCATCTCGAAGTAGGTGAGATAATTTGCATGATGTACACGACCCTGTGCGTCGGTTTCCTGGTAACGCACGCGGACCTCGATTTCATGTTCGTTTAACATGGGCTTTTACCTGCTATTTGCGACCCCGATTCATGGCCGCCTCAAGCAGCAGCTCAATATTGACGGCAAGTCAACTTTCCCCTATCGTGAGTTTCGCTCTGCGAGCGTTAACCGTACCCTTCTGCTCGCGCGACCACACATCATAGCACTCTTCACTGAATTCCACTAGAAAGGGATGGACCGGCATGAGCGTTGGCGAGGGTAACCCTACGAAATTTTCCACCATGCGCGGGCGTTCGCATCCTGCGCTACGCCAATTTACGGTCTTCCTGGAGAATCGCGTCGGCCAATTACTGGACGTCATCCGCCGCTTCGAGGGCAGCCGTGTGCGCATTGTCGCACTCTCCATCAATGACGCCACCGAATGTGCCTTCGTCCGTTTTCTCTTGAGTCATCCCGAGCAGGGCCGCGAAATTCTCGAACGCGCAGGCTTACCGATGATCGAGACAGATCTCATCGGCATCGAGCTACCCAATGACGCGCAGCCCTTGCTGCGCGTTTGCAAGGCACTCCTGCAAGCCGAAATCAACCTGATCCAGGCCTACCCTCTCTTCATCCGCAGCAATGGAAACCCGGTGGTCGCCCTGATGGTTGACAATATCGAGACGGCACTCGAAACCCTGGCAACGGAAGGACTCACGACCATCTGCGAGGCTGACCTGACAGATGATCCTTAACGGCAGGTCATTCTTCCCACAAGTCTTCCACCAGCTCTGCTTCGCAGCTAATCCGAACGGTTGCCACGGCTTCCCACTGGATGGCCGTCAGCTCAATTTGACCTGCCTCTCCCCGGACTGCAAAAACGCCAACCGTTGCTGAGCTCAACGAGCGGGAATAAAAACCGGCCTGCATGACACTGCCATCCCGCAGGCAGATTTCCACGCTCATTCCCGGTTCTTTTTCCTCCCAGATCCATGCCACCACTTCCGCCATACCGTGGCCACCCTCCAGGATATTCGCTGGTACACCCCAAGCGTCGCGTGGGTCGACAAGCGGGCTTTCCTCGGCGGCTGCCTCCTGCTCCACCGCGCCCATTTCCTGATCGCCTGGCGGCGACTCCTCAGTAGCGTCCGCGCGGTATTCGGGGACGCGGAACCGTTCTCCGCATTCTGGACACTTTGCCTTCTGGCCCGCGACACTGCCCAAAGCCTTGATCTTATGTCCATTGGGACAAAGAAATTCAAACGTTACGCTGTCGTCCGCTGCCACGACAACTGGCGGCGCGTCAACGCCATCCCGACTCTCGGCCGCTGCCGGTGTGACGTAGGCCACCTCACACTTGGGGCACCGCCCGGTTTTGCCGGCCTGCTTGCTAGGAGCAGAAAGCGGGTGTCCATTAGGACAAATAAACTGAATCGGCATTGTCGGCCCTACATGCAGAGAAAATTTCATGGGAAGCAGCAACGGTGTTCCCTTCAGGGCACGATCCTACCCGAGGTTGCCTCCTGCGGCAACGGTTTTCCCCAGGACTGAGCACCGGTTCTTGACGAACGTGCCAAGTTTGCGACACTATGAGCGACTCGCGCTACTTTTCCCTTTGACAGCCCACACAGGATCTAATCCATGGCTATCCACGTTGTCTGTACCAGCTGCAAGAAACGCTTCCAGGTCGACGACGTCCACGCTGGTAAGACCGGTCCTTGCCCCAATTGCAAAAAACCTATTCAGATTCCACGCCCCGAGGACCAGGTCGTCGTCCACGAACCGGAAAACGTGGGGCCCGAGGATTCGGGTGGTCGCCCGGTTCTCAAACCCATTGCCTGGCAAGACACGCACGTGTCACCACTCCAATGGGTCCTAATGCTCGGGTCAGTCGTTGGTGTACTGGCCTTGAGCTTCCTCTTGCGAGGTTCCTTGCAGAACCCTTCCGAGCACCTGCCGTTACTTAGTTTCGGTTCCCTGCTGCTTGGGTTTCCGCTCAGCCTGGCAGGCTATAGCTTCCTGCGTGATCATGAATTGGAGGCATATCACGGCAGATCACTCTGGATCCGTTGCGCGGTCTGCGCCGTGGTCTACACCTTCATCTGGGGACTTTATGCATGGACGCCCCAGTTTTTTTACATTGACGACCTCGAGGCAATACACGTTGCCATCTTCCTGCTTCCACTTTGCTGTGCGGCTGCCATAGCCCCATTGGCCGCCTTTGATCTTGACTACCTGTTTTCCATTATTCATTGCGTCCTCTTCCTGGTGGTCACCTCTATCCTGGCAAAGATTATCGGGATTCCTCTCTATTAACCGGGACACCGACTCGACGAAACCATGACGCTACTCGATATCCCCGAGATCCAGGCCCTGGATACACGCCAGCAGCTGGTGCGGATCCCGCCCCAGGTGGACGTTCCGCTAACGCCGCGCATCCAGGCCTTGATCGACACGGCGCCGTTCCGGCGCCTGGCGCGAATCAGTCAACTGGGACTGGTTTCCCTCGTCTACCCGGCCGCTAACCACACTCGCTTTGAACATTCCCTGGGAACTTATCGCCTGGCTCTGCGCTACCTCAAGTAACTATCGCGCCACTCACGTTTCTGCCAGGCCGTTACTCCCCAGCAGGCTGAGACTCTGATCGTGCCGGCGCTGCTTCACGACATCGCCACTGGCCCTTCTGTCATCCGCTGGAAAACCTGGGGTTACCCGGCATCCCCGGTCACGAGCACTGCGCCAGCAACCTCATTCTAAATGGCCCCATCTCCGACCTACTGGAACGCGACTGGTCATTGCCAGCCACGGAGGTGACCGCACTGCTTTCCAGCCCGGCCGAGGACGACACGCAGCAACTGTTGCGGTCGATCCTCTCGGGACCGATCGACATTGACAAGATGGACTACCTTGAGCGGGACAGCCTGCACGCGGGAGTCCCCTATGGAAACAATTTCGATCAACAGCGGCTAATCGGCAATCTCTGCGTGAACGAGGCGGGAGATGGCCTGGCTGTTTCGGACAAGGGTCGCACGGCAGCCGAGCTGATGGTTTTT
>JAYGDH010000288.1:0-5405 GCA_046583055.1 Pirellulaceae bacterium
GAGCGGCCTGTACCGCGGGAAGTAGCAGGGCAACGAGGATCCCGATAATAGCAATCACCACGAGCAATTCGACCAGGGTAAAACCCCGTTTAGTGTTCAGGGAACGTTTCAAGAGAATTCTCCTTTAAACAAAGCAAAGTACTTCCAGCATAAAGATATTGGAATGAATAGAATTCCGTGGCGAGTAGCAGTGCAAAAGAACTACAGCACCCAGTTTAACAAATCCACACAACCGAAGCAAATACGGTAGGGCCACCATGTAATCCGACCACGCTACCAGGGACAGGATAACGTAGCCCTCATCAGGTAGCCCTCATTGATGGGCGATCTTGACCTGGGGCAGTACTTTTCTGAGTCGCGCAACCCCGGTATCGGTGACCTGCGTACCGTAAAGATTAAGCTCTCGTAAACGCGTAAGTACACGCAGATGTTGCAAGCCAATATCGCTCACCTGGGTATCGTTCAGATGGAGATCCTGCAGGCTGGTCAGTCCTGCCAGGTGGACCAGTCCTGCATCCGTAATCCGGGTGCCATCGAGGCTCAGTCCACTTAAATTCGTCAACCCCTGGATGTGCTGTAAGCCCGCATCCGTGACCTGGGTGTTATTCAATACCAACCCCTGCAGGCTGCGCAGCCCTGCCAGGGACTCCAGGCCGGCATCACCGATTCCTGTCGCATCAAGCCACAGCGTCTGCAGCTGGGTCAATCCCTGCAAGTGGTCCAAGCCGGCGTCACCGAGAGACGTACCGCCCAGGTAGAGGACCTTCAGCTTCTTCAGGTTCTTCAGGTGGACTAAGCCGGTCGCCGTCACCTGGGTCGCCTCAACGCTCAACTCCTCCAGGCGCGACAGGTCTTTCAGGTATACCATGCCGGCATCCGTCAACCGGGTATCCACCAGGTGTAATTGCTCGAGATGGACCAGGAACTGGAGCTGTTCCACGCCCGCATCACCGATCGAGGTTTCATCACAGTGAAGCACCCGTAGCAGCTTCAACTCCGCCACGTGTTTCAATCCTGCATCCGTAAGCTGCGTACCGTTCAGCCTCAGATGGGTCAGCTGTTTTAACTCCCTGACCTGCTCCAGTCCCTGGTCTGTAACCTGGGTTTCACGCAGATCCAGTTGCTCAAGCGACTTCAAACCCTCGAGGTGCCCCAGGCCGGCATCCGTAATACGGGTACTGGGTAAACGCAATATCTGCAGTGCTGGAAATTCCTGCAGGTAACGCAACTGGGAATCGCCGACCTGGGTAAATCCAAGATCTACGGAAATGACGTTGCCATCATGGTCTTTCTCGATCTCTGCCTGGAATTCTGCCAGCACGGCCAACGGATCCGGATCCCCCGATCCACACCCGGCACCCATCAGCAATGACACCAACAGGAGGACAAGTTGTTTCTTCATGACAGCTTCTCACGCCCACTCGATGATCTTCGAAGTAGCTCTGCAAGTTCCTGTTATGGCGGTTGTGCTGGCAGCATGCAAGCCACGACGTCTATCCCGTCGAGTACCTGGCAGGCAACCCTGTTGCCTGGCGTGGACAGCAGCCGAATACGGTATTGCTTGACAGTTATTTATCTCCTTGAACATACTGGTGTTCTGCCGAGGCAGGCAGGGTTACGGTCCTCGTTTTATGAACTTCTCATGAACAGTTACATTCCCTCGATCAACATGGCCCTGTGCATTGCACTGGTGGCCGGCGCGTTGCTCCCCTTGCTGGCAACGCTGGGCAAACACTTTGCCCATTCCCGGCTGATCAGCGTTCTCACCGTGTGCCTATGGTTCCTGATCCCGTGCCTGGCCGTAACGACCGCTTTTCATTTTCGTGACTGGAATTACCAGGTTCACGTCCAACCAACCAATCGTCCCATCGAGGTCTCCAGTAATGGTTACGTGAGTTCCAATACCTGCCGCAGCTGTCACCCAAAGCAACATGCCACCTGGCACCAGTCGTATCATCGCACCATGACCCAGGTCGCCCGTCCCACAACCGTGATCGGTGACTTCAACGATCGACTGTTGTCGCTGGGAGAGAAAGACTACCTGTTGCGCCGCAAGGACGACCGGTTTTTCGTCAACATGGAAAGTCCTGCCTGGGATCCGGAACAGGGGCCGGTACCCAGGATCGACGTGGAAATCGTCATGACCACCGGATTACACCACATGCAGGCTTACTGGTTTGCCACGGAAACCAGTCGCCTGACCGGCATGCTACCGTTCGTTTTCCTGTCCCAGGAAAAACAATGGGTTCCCGCGAGCGCGACCTTCCTGAGACCCGTCGCCAACAAGGTCAAGCATGATTTTGGACGCTGGAACCTGACCTGCCTGAAGTGCCACACGACGCACCCGAAGACACGTGTCGAAAACGAGTTCTCCATGGATACGACGGTGGGCGAATTTGGTATTGCCTGTGAATCCTGCCATGGTCCCGGCGAGGAACACGTGCGACTGAACCAGGACCCCAGGTATCGTTATCGGCTACACCTGAATCCCGGCACCGACCAATCGATCGTCAATCCGTTGAAGCTGCCAGCTGATCGTGCTTCGCAGATCTGTGGCCAGTGCCACAGCATCTGGGTCCAGAGCGTGGAAGCCGCCATGCAATGGCAAAAAAAAGGATTTCAATATCGTCCCGGGGACGATCTCCACCATGCCCGGGTTGTGGTTAACAAGGGAGTCACCTCCAAGCACCTGCAACGCGTCTTGCGAGACGATCCGGACTTCATGCGTAACCGGTTCTGGTCGGATGGTATGGTGCGGGTTTCCGGTCGTGAATACAACGGGCTATTGCGATCACCCTGCCATGAACGTGGCAACCTCTCCTGCATGAGCTGCCACAACATGCATGACAGCAATGCTCCACTAACACTGGATGACCGTGGCTGGGCGGACGACCAGCTGAAAGGGTTTGCCGAGGACAATCGGGCCTGTCTGAAGTGCCACGACGATTTCCGTGAACCGAAAAAGTTGACTGCACATACCCATCACCGGGCCGATTCCCAGGGCAGCCAGTGTTACAACTGCCACATGCCCCATACTACCTACGGGTTGCTGAAGGCCATTCGCAGCCACCAGATCGACTCGCCCAGCGTGCAAACCAGCCTTGCCACGGGACGCCCCAACGCCTGCAACCTCTGCCACCTGGATCAAACCCTGGCCTGGTCCGCCGAGCACCTGGGCCAGTGGTACGGCGCCCAGGTCCCCGAGATGAATGAATCCCAGCGCACCGTTTCCGCTGCCGTTCTTCACTTGCTTTCCGGTGATGCCGGTCAGCGCGCCTTGCTGGCCTGGGCACTGGGCTGGAAACCTGCCCAGGAAATATCCGGAACCAGCTGGATGGCGCCCTACCTGGGGCAACTGCTGAACGACCCCTATGAAGCAGTCCGGTTTATTGCCCGCCGCAGCTTGCAGGGTTTACCTGGCCAGGATGTACTGGACTACGATTTTGTGGGGCCCGTCAAGCAGCGACTGGCAGCCTCTCAACGAGTGCTACAACAGTGGTCCCGGCAGGTCCGCCCGCAACCTCGTGCAGCACTTCTCATTGACGCAGAGGGAAAACTCAATACCACCCTGTTTGAACAACTGCTGCAGCAACGGGACGATCGCCCCCTGCGACTGGCCGAGTAATTGCCTATTTACAGCTGGTAGTCAGCTTGAACGATGGTTGCACGGGCAGAGATGCCCACAAGCAACGCTGCTTTGGCCAGTCGGCCACCAGCGCAATCGGCAACAATGACGGACTGAAAACGGGACTTTCTCACCGGCGTACAGCTGTTGACCTTCAACAGCTGTCTTAATCGATGCGGTAGAGTGCCCTATCCGTGCGCAGGATCAGCGATGGGCCCGCTACCGCCGGGGAGGCCATGAACTTTCCCTCAAGCTGGTTCTGTTTCACCAGCTGGTACGTATCTCCGGGTTTGAAAATCGTCGTTCGCCCCTGGGTATCAAACAGGTAGATATTGCCACCCGCATAGAGTGGGGACGCAGCAAAACTGCCTCCGATCCTTTGCTTGTATTTCTCCTTGCCCGTTTTGGCATCCAGGCAGCTTAGAATCCCTTTGTCGTTGATCGCATACAAGTTGTCTCCCACGATCATCAGCGAGGGCTTGGAGGGCATGTTCGAAGCGGATGTCCATTTGACGTGGGACTGGGTCACATCGCCTTTGCCATTGAAATCAATGGCCAACAACCGGGAGTTCATAAAGCTGGTCAGGATATAGGCAGTCTCTTCCCGGAATACCGGTTTGGGAACACACGAAAACCCGAGCTGCCCATAGTTGACTTTCCAGATCTCCCTTCCCGAAGAAGGTTCATAGGCGTACACCCAGTCGGCTGCGGGTGAGATCAAGAGGTTTCCGTTTTTCGTTTCCACGATCGAAGGGGTGCAGTAGGATTTCTTCATTTCCGGGTTGGTATGCAGTTTCCCGGAGCGCTTGACTTTCCAGACGGTGGCGCCGGTCTCTTGCTTCAGCGCGACCGCGTACTGCTGGTCAATTCCATCGCAATTAAAGAGCAGCAATCCGTTCCAGGCGACAGGCGAGGCGCCCGGACCATTCTGGGTTTCATAGTCAAATCGGTTGACCTTCCATTGGACGACTCCACTTTTGACGTTCAGGCAGGCAGTTCCGTAATTGCCGAAATGGCAAAACAGCCGGTTGCCGGCAATCACCGGGGTGGGCGAAGCATAACTGTTCATCGCGTGAATTTTTTCCGGGTCCGACTGCACAAACAGCTTAACATTGTGAATCAGCTTTCCATTTTTCAGGCTCACGCACAACGCATGCAGATCGATCGGACCATTTTTATTTTCCACAGCCGTTGTCATCCAGATAAAATCACCGCTGATAACCGGTGACGACCACCCTTTCCCAGGGAGCGCGGTTTTCCAGGCCAGGCCTTCCTTTTCACTCCAACTGGTTTGGACCGAGACTGCGGTGGCATGGCCATTGCCACTGGGACCGCGAAACTGTGGCCATTCCTGGGCAAAAAGAAATCCGCCAGAGAGCGCCATCAGCAATGAAAGGGAGTAAATCTGTTTTTGCATGGTGTTCCTCAATTCCAAGGGCCACTTTCGTGAAAGCTAAGGTGTTTATGATGACGCGCACAAGGGAAGCCGTCAAACCCTTGCCAGCACTGGCCTGGAATGCGAACAGGTCGTAGACGGCGACGGGAGGAAGTCACTCCCCGATTTCAATTTTTTCCCGTTTACCATCGATCGAAACGCGCCAAAGCTGACCGTTCTCCTGCAACAGTCCCTGGCACTTTTCCGCCTCCGTCCATTTGACATCGATACCGATCACCGTGCCTGTTTCATCCAGTGGTCCAACGTGATCGACTACCGTATGGCCAATCACGATGTGCTCCGTGCCATGTCGTTTAAGGATAGCGCGAATTTCTTCATCCGTGG
>JAYGDH010000359.1:0-5438 GCA_046583055.1 Pirellulaceae bacterium
GTTTCGGCAGGCTTCGTTTCAGCAGGCTTCGTTTCAGCAGGCTTCGTTTCGGCAGGCTTCGTTTCGGCAGGCTTCGTTTCGGCAGGCTTCGTTTCGATAGCCGGTTCGGCTCCTGACGTGACAGGCTTGCGTAGGACGGTCGTGCCCTCTGTTCCCGGTTGAGTAGGAAGCTGTGGCGAAGCCACCGTGGGCAGCCCCAGGGGCACCTTCATCAGAACCACGCGTGGGCGATATTCCACACGGGTCTCAGCAACCCACTTGGAAACCGTCCGCGGAACCTGCACCACTCGCGTTTCTTTGACGATGCGACGCACCTGGACAGGTGTTGATTCAACTTGTTCCTGGTATTCAATTCGTCGAGTCACTACCGGAACCTTGCGAACGTGTTCTTCGCGATCCCATCGCTGCACCTGGACCGGGATCTTTTGGGTCACGTGTTCAACAACCGGTCGCGTAACGGTATACGGAATGCGTTTTACTTCTTCAAAGGCCTTCCAGCGTTTCACGGTGACAGGAACATTTTCCGTGATTACTTCATCTTCATAGGAAGTCACCTGTACTGGATACTCCTCGGTAATCACTTTGGCCACGTGATGAGTGACCGGGACTTCCGTGGCCACCAGGTTCGGTACATATTGTCGATGGGTGCGGTAGGTACCGGCAGCCTGCGTGGAAAGCCAGTGAAATCCTCCGCGGTTCCACGTGGCGTGGCCCGTGACAGGATCTGTCACGTAACTACCAGGGATCCATCGCAAACGGTTCCTGACCGCTCCCGGATGATAAACCGATTGGTTCACGTAATTCCCCTGGTCCACATATTGCGTCCGCATCGTGGTCACGGGTAGGTAAGTTGTATAACTACGCGATTGCATAACTGTTTTGGTCACCGGTTTTCGCACCACGGTACGCTGAACCCGACTGGAAGTCTCCACGACGGGACGCATCACGACTTGCCGATATTCATGGTATTGCACGTTGGTTTCGTAACGCACTCGTTGGTGATATTCTTCACGATATTGCGTTTCCCAGCGAGGTCGCATCACCTGGTACTTTTCTTCTCGGTATTCAGTTTCGACGATCGGCTTGGCAACTCGATATCGTCGTTCCCGGGTTTCCGTGGTCCACTGGGGACGATAGGTGGTCACTTCCTTCTGGTCATGAACCGTTTCATGCTGGAGCCGATACGTGGTCACCTTGACCGGGTCGTAAACCGTCTTGTAGACCAAGCGATACGACGTGTAACATTCGTCCGCAGTCGTGATTGTCACCCAAGAAAGACTGCCAGCGATGATGGCTGAACAAACGAACCCTCTCCATAAATTATTCATCCCGTATTCACCTTTGCTACTGATTTACTACGCAACCGGGTTCCCTGGCATCACCATGTCACGATCGCATCAAATCCGCAGCACATTAAAAGTGCGGAAATCACAGCGGGTGGCATACCCAAAAGCCTAAACGGACTTTGCAAATCCCTCAGAAACTGCAACTCGCATGAAACGCAGCCAAGTCCTAAATTACTGCATAAAGGCAGTAACTTGAGTTTGTCGAAGCGAGCCAAGAATCGCAAATGGTCTGCCTGGTAAAAAGTACCTTGAATTTCGGCAACCCAAACCGTTTCAACGGTTTACCGCTGCAAAGAAATTTTTGCAGCTTTTTGTGGGCCGCTGGCAGGAGGTACTCATATTGCCCTTCGGACCACCCTAACTTGCTGTTCTTAATGGATTTAGATCTTTTCGCGACCTAACCGTTATAACCCTCTTTTTCCGGGCCGGGCAGAGCTCATTAGGACTTCAGTCACGGACCGTTTCCCACGATGAGCGAATCGATCTGGGTGACAGGATGCGCGGGACCAACACCCGACCGAACGGATATGGGCAGGACTTTTCAGAAAGCGGCCAACGTTTCCTTGGCTTCCAACACCACCGACATGGGCAGTTTTGACTTGGCGAGGATCTCCAGTTGCTTCTTGAGAACCTCGAGTTTCTCGGCCCGGTGATAATCGGACAGACGCCGTACAGCTCGAATTGCATTAACCATCACGCGCAGTCGCTTGGATTCCTTTTCGGAACTGGACTGTTCACCTGCCACAACCTGTGGATTATCGGGTGTCAGCATGGCCATCAAGACGTCCATCGATCTCAGATCTCCATGGCGAGACATCCCCAGTGCGGCATTGTAGCGCACGTTAGGATAGGGATCCACCAACAAGGCATCGAGTTCCTCGAGAGCTTCCTCCCCACCGACAACCCCCAGCGTGAAGGCCGCCGCCGAACGCAATTCACCCTTGACGCTGCGCCGAGTGCTGTCCTCGCCGAATTCTTGACAGGTTTCCCTCAGCAACTGGAGCACACTGGATTCTTTCTGCATTTGTTCCACGCCGATGTTTTCGGACAATACGGCCAGCGACTCCAGTGCCGCATACCGCACGTCAACTTCCTCTGCAGAACGTTCCAACCGGGCGGCTTCCAACAACTGTGGTATCCCCACCGGAATCTCAAATTCACCCAGGCACTTACAGAGGAATACACGCAACCGGATACGTGACGCATTCAGGCTGCCAGCCTGCAATTCTGATTTCAGGACCTCGGCCAGTTCCTTGGCCAGTTGCTCGTCTCGTTTCAATTCAGGACGATTCGGGTCACGCAACAAGTCGGACAGGGTAAAGGCCTTTTGCCAACTGGCCTTGTTGAGAGACCTCAAGTCTCGCACCAGGTCCCTGGGATCGGTACCCATGTGGGCAATCCAGCTAAAAAGAACCCAAACTATCACGATGATAGTAACGATGATCATCGGGATCAGGAACAACTGAATGAGAAAACCAGCATTGGGTGCCTGCACGGGAGGCAGTGACGCAGGTAGGGCTACCTGGGCCCCTGGCTGATTCTCTACCACCGGTTCCGTCAACGACTCGGAAACGCCTGCCTGTGAAGGATCACCGGGGCTATCTGTGGATTGATCGTTTTCTTTGTGGGACTCGGACACCTCTGGGCTCCTAATACAACAGTAAGTTCAGTAAAGTGTAAAGACGCGGGGTTGGTCGTCAACCCGCTGGACTGAAACCCGTGTTATTGTGAAAATTCATGGCGGGCTGATCCATATCACCGGTTCCGATGCGATGCACATCCTCGATTTGACACTCGACGATCCCCGGGACAACCTGGCCTTGGATGAGGCACTCCTGGACGAAGCCGAGCAGCAGGATCCCCGCTGTGAACTCCTGCGCACCTGGGAATTCAGGCAGCCGATCGTGGTATTGGGTCGATCCTCGCGCCTGGTCAAGGAGACCCATGCCATGGCCTGTCATCGTGACGAGATACCGATCCTGCGTCGGTGCAGCGGTGGCGCCGCGATTGTCGCTGGTCCTGGCTGTTTCATGTATAGCCTGGTTCTCAGTTGCGAGCTTCGCCCCCAATTGCGAATGATTGACCAGGCACATCAATTTGTACTCGGCCGTATTATCACTGCCCTCCAATCGCTGGATGTCACGTCAGAACTGGCGGGTACCAGTGACCTGGCCTGGCAAAACAGGAAATTCTCGGGAAACAGCCTGCGCAGCAAACGGTCGCACCTGCTTTATCATGGCACCCTGCTCTATGATTTCCCACTACCGCTGGTGAGCAAGTACCTGGCAAGTCCACCACGCCAACCCGAGTATCGGCAGGGTCGCAACCATGACGGTTTCCTGGCGAATGTGCCGGTGTCCCGAGACGCATTGCAGTCCGCTCTTTATACCGCCTGGCAACCTGCCACAACGTGCAGTTCATGGCCTGAACAGCGTACCCAGGAACTGGTGGCCAACAAGTACAGCCAGGATGCCTGGAATGGTCGATTCTGATCAGACCAGTCCCCAGCGTTTCCGCAGGAACCATTCCCCGCTCAAGAGGACCACGATAGCGAGGAAAAAGAACCAGGCATCGAGAGCCGATCCACCCAGCTGCCACTTGGTTTCCATCTCGATTTTTAATTCCGGTGGCTTATCTCTCAGCGACTTGATCAATGCCGGCACCTGTTCCGGCGCAACCAGTTTTCCACCTGCTGCCTCGGTAAACCGGGCCAACCAGTTAAGCTGATCGATATCAGCGCGAGGATTACTTTTTTCCGCTTGCTGATCCATAACATGAAAATCGGCCCGTGCCGTACCTACCACCTGATTATCCCGCAACGCGCGCACCTCGATGCGATACGCCCCGGGTTCCTTTAAATCCTTGACAGTCCCTTTCCAATGACTTTCATGAGGAACCAGTCTCGCCAGGTGGTCGTCACCGGCAGGATCAATCCAACGTACCTCCAGCTTCACATCGGCCTGGATATCTTCACCTGTCGTGCGAACACCGGTTTCGAAATTGAGGGGCATTCCGGGAAGGTAACGTCGCTGGGACAGCTTCACCCAGACGTCACGGCGAACGACATCTTCACGATGAACCAACCAAAGAATCAACTGTCTCCAAAATTTCCGCAGCTCTCCATCGAATCCCGCTCGTTTCCATTGCCAAGTGGAATCGCCGGCAAAAGCCAGTGTGCGTCCTGCGCCATATTCGCCTGCCACAAGCAGGGGATCTTTCGCCGGACTCGCCAACAGTACACGAGCTCGATCCTTGATCCCGCTAAACCGGTTCGCTCCATTCAAGGGAGGTAACGACAGCCAGCGGGATCGATTGTCGGGCTCTGCGACCAGCTGGGTGATCGGGTGACGTCCCAGCGGCACCATCCGGACCTGCCCCTGCAGGTGGAAAGCACGTTGGACCTCAGCGGTCGCTCCGAGTCCCTGCTGTTCAAAGCGTTCAAAGGTAACCGGTACGACATCTGCAACCGGAGTCGCCCCGTAGCCACCCGGGCCAAAGCTGTGGTACCCACCGATCATCAGGAAACCCTTGCCGGATTCAACCAGCTCTGCCAATCGCTGCAGGTGCTCCCCTGAAATCGCTCGCGCATTCAGGTTTTCCAGGATCACAATATCGAAGGGTTCTTCCGCCAGGATCTGCGTGCGCGGATCGGGCCACTGGGTGCGACTGTTCATCCCGACTAACTGTTCCACGAGTTCCATGTCCGGCGAACTGGCAATCGTATTACGCAATTCCAGCTGTTCTCCCAGCCGGCTACCGTAGAGGTAGAGAACCTTGATGCCACCCTCCAGCACGGTCAGGTAGGCCGACAACCGATTGTTTTCCACCAGCAGTTCTCCCGGTTGCTCGGCGACCTGGCAGGAAATCACGTAATTCCCGATTTGTTCCGGAACGTAATTAACCTCGATGGGAACCTGCTGATCGTCTTTCCTGGCGATCACCTGGAGCGTTCGTTGAAATACTTCCCGATTCTGTTCATCAACCACTTTAACTGTCACCGGAAGCTGCTGGTTGACATACCCCCGTACGCGAACCATGGCACGAATGGTAAAGCTATTCTTGACAAACACCGTGTATTGCTGGGGCAGCTGT
>JAYGDH010000432.1:0-10785 GCA_046583055.1 Pirellulaceae bacterium
CCGCCCGTTGTGTTTCCAACATGCAAAGAGCATCAGCCAGCGTGGTCCGCAATTCCGGTCGGCCTACACCCAGTAACTGGGTGGGGGCTGCGGCGGGATTACATAATGGTCCCAGCAGGTTAAAGATAGTAGGCACACCCAGTTGCTTGCGCACGGCAGCCACGTGTTTCATGGCCGGGTGCAGTAGCGGGGCAAAACAAAAACAAACTCCCAGTTTCTCCAGGCACTGCTGGACCGTTGTTACCGATGCTTCGATGTTAACTCCCAGCTCAACCAGTACATCCGCGGAGCCTGTCTGGCTCGTTATCTTTCGGTTGCCATGCTTGGCGACCGCTGTGCCGCTGGCGGCTGCCACGATAGCTGCCGCGGTGCTGATGTTGAACGTGTTGAGGCCAGCACCCCCAGTTCCGCAAGTGTCCACCAGTTGTTGATGTGAAGACGAAATCGAAACCATGTGCTTGCGCATGGCCAATGCGGCCCCTGCGATTTCCGAGATCGATTCGCCTTTCGCACGCAGGGCCATTAACAAAAGACCAATTTCTTCATCTGGACATTCTCCCTGCATGACCAGGTCGATGACATGAGCCATTTCGTCCATGGCAAGGTCTTCACCACCGGTGACGCGTCCCAGGATGTCAGTCAACATATGTGATCTCTCCTCGTGAATATCGTGCCGTCATGAAACATGTTCTTGTGCGGCGTGATGTCCAGGCCGTTTTCTGATAGCGGATTGTCGGTTACGTGTTTTTCGATGTTGGATAAAGAAAGCATGACACCCATCATTCTAATCGTCGGTCGATCCGGTCGATAGATGATTACGCGTGATCAGTCGTTGACGAAAGGTTAGTTCGGGGTTGTGCTTGGCTTGTGAACCTATTCTGCGTTTCCTACAATGCAGCCCGTGCTAGTAATCTGCTCGCTGCGATATGCGGAATGACGGTCTTTCTTTTTGAATAACCGTGGTTGATAGGTAGACGGCACGGTTTGTCGTTTTACCTGGAAGGCCTTGGCAGATGGTTTCGTTCTCAATTCCCAGGAAGGTGATCATTGATTGCGATCCAGGGATCGATGATGCCGTGGCGCTTTGCATGGCCCTCTTTGAACCGCGGTTGGATGTCACCGCTATCACGGCGGTGGCTGGGAATGTTTCAGCAGACCAGGCAACTCTGAACGTACAGGCTGTTGTCGATCAACTGGACCCACCCCGCTTGCCCCGGGTGGGATCGGCCCGGTCCCTGGACGGTGGAGGTGTTATCAAGCCCCGGTTACTGCATGGCCCCGATGGCATGGGAGGACTGGGCGTGGCCGGTAGCCAGTTACACCAGCAACATCCGGCCGAAAAGATCATTTGCGACCAGGTGCGAGCCGCACCCGGGGAAGTCACGATTGTTTGCCTGGGACCCTTAACAAACGTGGCCCGCGCTTTTCATCGCGATACGGAATTGGCCGGATTGGTTGGCCAGGTAATCCTGGCCTCGGGAAGCATGACGGGCCGTGGAAATGCTACTCCCGCCGCGGAGTTCAATATTCACAGTGATCCGTATAGTGCCAAGACCGTTTTTCGATCGGTGGCGCCGAAATTGATGATTCCCCCGGAAGTGACCGAGGAAGTTAAATTCGAGATGGGGTTCGCACAACAGTTACCGAGCGCTACCACGCGAGCAGGGCGACTGTTGCGACACGTGATCCCATTTTCTTTTCGTGCCTATCATCAGCATATGGGACTGGAAAGCCTGCAGGTACCCGACGCGGTGGCGTTGCTGGCTGCCATCCAGCCCGAGTTGTTTGAAATCAAAACAATGACCGGGGACATCGAGACGCAGGGAGAACTGACCAGCGGTGCCACCGTCTTCGACCATCGACCATCGTCCAACTGGGGATATCCGCTGGACGTGGCGCAACAGGTGGATACGGTGGCTGCCAAGGATTGTATCATCCGCAGCCTGCTTGCTGCTGGAAAACAGAGCAGCGTCTAGGAATGGTTCAGGGAAGCTTGAAGGTGGCGCGATCCGCCAGCTTGATCGTGATGGTGACTGCCTTGCGGTCACGAAAGATCAATAGTTGCACTTCGCGGTCCAGTGGTGTCAGGCTGACCAGGCTGGACAAATGATCGTCGTTCTCGATCCTGAGGTTATTGAATTTCAACAGTACATCATTAACCTGTAGCTTGGCTGCTGCCGCCGGGGACTTTTTCGTGATTCCCGTGATCAACACACCGAGGCTGTGAGGTAAACCCAGTTGTTGCGCACTGGCGTCCGAAAAGTTGTGATCCATGCGGACGCCCAGGTAGGATCGCCTGACCGTTCCCGTCAAAATGAGTTGCCGTGCGATCAGGTGAGCCAGGTTGATCGGGATGGCAAATGCTACTCCCTCGTTGCCACCGGAATTACTGGCGATCGCCGTGTTGATGCCGATGATCTGGCCACGTAGGTTGACCAGCGGACCTCCGCTGTTACCTGGATTGATCGCGGCATCCGTTTGTAGGAAATTTTGCAAGGGAACGCCCTCGTCACCCAGGCTCAATGAACGCCGGCCCTTGGCACTGATGATTCCAGAGGTTACTGTGTGACGCAAACCGAAAGGACTGCCAATGGCAAAAACAGCCTCGCCGATGCCCGTTTTGTCACTGTCACCCAGGTGGACTGGCAAGACGTGCTCAATCTCGATTTCCATCACCGCCACGTCCGTCAAACGATCGTCCCATACCTGGCGAGGATGAATTCGTCGACCATCGGAAAGTCGAATGTGAATGTTCCGAAGGTCCGCATCCTTGATCACGTGACGATTGGTCAGGATATAGTATTTCTTGTTTAATTCGATGATCATCCCGGAACCGGCTTCTTCCTGTGCCAGCGTACGCGAATCTATGTTCTTCTGGACCTCGATATGAACGACCGAAGGCGAGACCAGCTGAATCATCTTCTTGAAGAGCTGGTTGCGTTTTTCCAACTCGGCCACTTCCCTGCCCAGTTCCTCGAAGGCCCGCTGGTGAGCCGTGATATCCGGGATCTTGTCGCCCGGCAGCTGCGCTATCGAGACGAGTGGTAGAAACATGACCAGGCAGCAGGAAGTCGTTAATATCCAACGTTTATTGAGGAAGAAGACCATGAAGGGAACCACGCTCAGCAGGCAAGTAAGGGAGGATTACAGAAGGGTGTCGTTCTAGCTGCGTGAAAAATTTGACCGTGCGATATTTTAGGAAACATCCATTCCCAGGTCGTTTACGTTGTCAGCATTCTCGTTGCTCATGTTTTCAAGTAGATGAGTCAGGTCAGCAGCCTGGATATCATCGCCACCATGCTTCTCGAGCTCGCGTTGACAGTTAATGCAGACAGTTGCATAAGGCAGTGCCTGGAGGCGGGCCAGGGGAATATTCGAGTTGCAACCTTCACATTTTCCGTACTTGCCTTCACGCATCTGCTCCAGCGCATTTCCAATATAGGCCAGTTCGCGACTTTCAACCTCGGCCAGTTGCGAACTCAGTTCGTCTTGCGCGGAATCCAGGGCAAAATCAACAACATCACCACCTGATTGCTCACGCAATTCCTTCAACAAGCTCAAGTCACCCGCTAGCGCCTTTCGTAACGCATCCCGGCGACGAAGGAGGACTTCACGGAGATTATTTATGGCGTCTTTGCGTCCCATTTCAACCTTACCTCGACAGGTTCCTTAACGACAATCACGGATCCAGTTCGTGGGAACAGCCCATTGCAGCCTACGAAAAAACCTCGCGAACTGTTCCCCATTCAACCAATCTCAAGTCAAAGCCCTGCTTTCCTGCCTGGCAATCCTATACCTCCCAAGTGCTGGGGAGCAGGTAATCACAGGCCCTGATCATGACTTCAATAACCTGTCAATAAGATGTAAATAACGTGATCACAATGAGTTATGGAAAATATTGAGGCCTGGAAAACACTTCCCCATCCTCGCTGCCGTGGCCCTCGTACAGGACAGCATCCCCTGATAGCAGGGTTTTCCCTGCTATCAAGCAATATGAGCTGTTCCGTGCAGAGAGCCTGCCTTCGAATAATCGACATATTCGACAGGATGGTACAGTAGTTTTGCTCGAATAAGTGGTTTTCTCAGCCCGCACCAGTTTTATTCGTAACAGGCTTGTCAGCTACTCACGTTGCGGACGCTCGCTGGCAATAAGGGCAAACCTTGGGATTCGCGACGGTGGTGTCCAGGTCCTCGTCGTCACTGCGATAAGCAGTCGTGGTGCGCCAGCCACAATTATGACAACGATGCTCCCAGGCATCGATTGTCAAGTCGTCATTCTCGAAGTAATTGTACTTGCAACTGACCGGGTCGTGCTCACATTCCGGGCAGGTACCACATAGCACAATATTTTTCATGGCAAGGTACTCGAATGAATCAGAATCCGCGTGCGGTACGTACATCTTCGAAGTCACGGAGATGGTAGTCGATCTTGACATAGTCCAGGGTTCGGCACAGTCCCCTCAGGGATACACCCATCCCATCCGGACCACTGAATCCACCGAACTGGCCACCACCTTTGACGTGTGGTTCCAGGTCCAGGAAAACACCTGGGACCCCGCGACGCTTGAGCTTTCTTTCCAGACGGGGAATGTGCTCGCGAAAATCCCGCAGGATAGCTTCATGGCCACTGTCCCCGATGTCGGCCGGTACGAAATGCTTGAGAGCTGCTTCGTCGATATGACCCTGCCGCTGGATTGGTTCGGGATGACGGTAATCCTTGATATGCATCCAGCCCAGACCCTTTTTCATCTGCAGGTACTGGAGAAATACATCGTCAGCTGAATATCCCTGGGTAACGATATTCCCTGCATCAAAAATAGTGACCAGGGCAGGGTGGTTGATCTGTCGGTGCAGCTTTTCCAGCAGGGCCCCGTTTTGTCCCACCAGGTTGGCTTCTACTTCCAGTCCGAAGGTCAATCCGTTGCGATCACAGAGTTCTGCCAGCTGGCCCAGTTGGTCGACAACCAGGCTGATATGGTCCCAGGCATCCGTTCCCCGCGGGTGATAAAACGAAAATCCACGAATCAACTTGGTGTCAAACGCATTGGCCAGGTCGCATGCTTTTTGTACATCCCGTTGAAGGTATTTCTTGAACGGAATGAATGGGTTGTGAGTTTTATCGTCCACGTCCAGCAGCTTGACTTTTCCAATCGGTGAACCCAGCGAGGAAACCTTCAGGCCATACTCATCTTGGAGCTTGCAGATACGCTTGATTTCCGGTTTCGTCAGCAGCATGACGTTCTTGACACCCCGGCCAGCATCAATGAAGCGAATCGTGTAGTACTGGAGCCCGATGGCACTGAAGGCCGCAAATTGTTGCGTGGCTGTTTTCTGGTTGGCAGCTTCGTCCGCAAAACCAGTTGGAATGACACTTGGGTTGTTCGACATAAATACAGTCCTCGTGGATGGAGTCGCAAGGGGGCCAGGGTCATATTGTGAAACGCATGGACGGTCGATGCAAGGGGTTCCGTAGTGTCACGTTCATACTGGGAGTAGAAATCAGCGCAGTCGACTGGTATCCTGTGGAACAAAGGAATTGCCATCCGCGAGCCCCTGAGAAGGGCCCGGAAAACCGCTAGTAAATGAGCCGATCACGTCTTCCAGGACGTATCCGTCAGAAACGATTCCCATGAATGACACCGAGAAATCCAATCCCGTTGTGGAACATGCTGGAGAGGCCAATTCCAACCAGATTCGCCAACGATTAGATCGGGCAGAACCGCGTTCCCTGAGGACCTACACGCCGTCGTTGGCCGTGTTGGCGCATAGTGCCGGATCCTATCACTGGACCCCGGAAGGCCGCCAACTGGCCGATTTCAGTTCCGGCGTCCTGGTGGCAAACCTGGGCCATAATCCCCGGTCCTGGTGGGAAGCCGTCTGGCGATACCTGGGCCTGGATCAAGTCGATGGATCCGAGCCCTTCATCAAGGCAGCCCCACTCACTGCCTACAATGCAGTGACTGAATTGGAACTGCTGGCCAGCGAACGGTTGCTGGCCAACATGCGCAAGGAACCGGGCGGGGAACGCATGGAACAGGTCCTGTGGGCAGCCAGTGGTAGCGAAGCGATCCAGAAATCACTCTGGGCCTCCATGAAGCGACGTTCCGGTCAGCAACACATCCTGGCCACGCGTGGTGGCTTTCACGGAAAAAAAGGACTGGCCGGTGCGATTACGGGCAGTGAAAACGATAGCGAACGGGATCCACGTGTTCGGTTTATCAGTTTCCCCATGCAACAATGTTCTGACCTGGAGACGCGTCGCCAGCCGTTGGACCTCGCTCCATTCCGCCAGGAACTGGAACAGTTACACGAGGAACTGGGAGACCAGATTTGCTGTCTCGTGACCGAGCCTTACCTGGGAGGTGGAGGGTCATTTCACCCGCAGCCGGAATACCTCCAGTTATTGCAGCAGTTCTGCCGCGACCATGATCTCCTGTTTATCCTGGATGAGATCCAATCGAATTTTGGTCGCACGGGCCCTATGTACGCGTTTACCCACTACGGAATTGAACCGGATATCGTCTGTCTGGGTAAAGGACTCGGCAATGGAGTTCCGGTGAGTGCGGCTGTTGGTCGCGCTGATGTTTTCGGTCAAATGAAGTACGGGGAAGGATCCGATACGTGGAGTGCTAACCCACTTTCCTCGGCAGCTGTGTTGGCTACCCTGGACGCCTTCGAATCGGAGTCGGTACTGGAACAGGGTCAGCAACTGGCTACTGTCATCGAGGCAGGTTTACAGCGACTCAAGGAAACCGGGATTGTCGTCAACGTACGTGGAGAAGGATGTGTCTGGGGAATCGAGTGTAACGATCATGGATCGCATTCCGCAGCTGATATTGCCAATCTTTGCGTGAAAGCCTGCTACCTGGGTGATGACCAGGGTCAGGCGATCCATCTGCTGGGTGCCCTGGCCGGAAAAGTGATTCGAGTCAGCCCACCCCTGGTGATGCCGCTGGACGAAGCACAGTCCTACCTGGATACGATGTTCGGTATCTTTCAACAGGTCGCCGAGCGTTGTGGTGATTAAGTTGCTTGCCTAATCCCGGGCTGAGTTGGCCTTATGAACCGCGGTCACGTTGGTGGTGATACCACCGCGTGCAGTAAATGCCGCCACCAGTTTCATCTGGCGAGGCTTGACCAGATTGACCAGGTCATCGAGGATCGTGTTGGTGACATGTTCGTAGAAGATACCGTCATTGCGATAACTTTGCAGGTACATCTTGAGACTCTTCAATTCCACGCAGACCTGGTCCGGCGTATAGGTAAACGTCAGCGTGGCAAAGTCCGGCTGACCTGTCTTGGGGCAGACGGAAGTAAACTCGGGACAGATGATTTCGATTTCATAGTCCCGCTGCGGAAACTGATTTTCAAAAGTTTCCAGAAGATCTTGCCTGGTTGTCGACATGGTGTTGCTCCTTTTCCTCGAACCCTCATTGTGTCATGATGAGATATTGACTGAAAAGGGGACTAGGCCCCCTTAACGCTGGAACCCGCATTTTTTTGGAGTAACCCGGGTGAAGATTGCAGAGATCTACAAGTCAGTGCAGGGCGAAGGCCTGCTGACAGGTACCGATTCTGTCTTCGTTCGCGCATCGGGATGTAACCTGAGATGCTGGTACTGCGACACGCCCTACACGTCCTGGAAACCGACTGGTAACGATCTGTCGGTCAATGATATCGTCCAGGCGGCCACGCAATGGGATCTGCCACACGTGGTCATTACGGGTGGGGAACCGATGCTCTTTGCTGAGCTGATTCCCGTTTGCGAGAAGCTTAAATCACTGGGAAAACATCTTACTATTGAAACGGCCGGTACCCTTTACCTGCCGGTTGCCTGTGACCTGATGTCAATCAGCCCCAAGTTTTCCAGCAGCGCACCCGCTCCCGATGATCACCCTGCCTGGTATGTCCGCCACCAGCGGACGCGTCACCAGCCCGCGGTGATTCGACGCATGATCCTGGAACATGACTACCAGTTCAAATTCGTGATCGATTCGCTGGCAGACGTGGACCTGGTTCGATCTTACCTGGACGAGTTTCCCGCGATCGATGTTGAGCATGTTTACCTGATGCCGCAGGGAGTCGACCAGGAGACGCTGGAGGAAAAATCAGGATGGCTGGAACCACTCTGCGCCCAGTCTGGCTGGCAGTTCTGCCCGCGAATGCAGATCCAGTGGTTTGGACTCTCCCAGGGAACCTGATCCTACGTCGCCGGTATCTCGAGGAGTGAGCCGATTTGCTCTACGGCGTCCAGCAGGGAATGGGCCGCCATCTGGAAATTCGTATGGCTGGAAATTTCAGGCTGGATTTCCTGGAACAGCTCCGTTGCTTTTCTCAGCTTCGAGTATTTCTTTCGAGCAGTTTTCAGATACGCTTCTGTATCGCCAGCCTTTAAAGGAGCACCCAGCGCCAGCATGTAGTCATACAGGGCCCGGTGGACACCCCGCAGTTCCTCGTCTTCCTCTGCCTCTTCGCAGTGCTTGAGGAAGGCGCGAACCATCCAGACATGGCTCAACAGCGCGTCGATCGATCGCATGGTTCGCTCGGGTTCCATGATGGTGAATCCTTGTACGCGCGAATGGTCAGGTTGGGATCGAGATTAGCCAGGTTGACCTGGCAACGGAAGGAACAAGGAGCTGGCAAAACCGGGATTACCTGCCACGCCTGGCTACGATGCATCCTCCCCGGATTCATCATCATTTTCATCCGAGGGATGCCTTGCAGCCGCTCCGGAATCGAGGGTGGATCCAGTGGTTGGTGCAGGTGCAGGTGCAGGTTCCGGGGGTGGTAACAGTTCCAGGACCGGTGCTTTCCTGGCTGGTTTCGGCTGGCAGACCAGCACCATCACGGCTCCTATGATGACGACCGTGAGACTCATGATGAAGAACACACCAATCTGGTCGTAGTTTCCATAGCTGGCGACCAGCGTATTGACGATGGGAGCTCCACCGAAAACCAGCGGCATGATGTAAATGGGTTTGCCACCGAATGTAAAGGAGAGGATGATTCCAAAGGCCCCGATGGCTCCGGCCGTACCGGCCAGGAAGGCCAGCAGCCCGGCAGAACCCATTCCATCCAAGGGGTTGGCGCGGATTAATACTATCGGCACGATCACGGCGACCACGAAGTAAGCCAGGCCCACACAGATCAGTGGCCGTAAACGACTGCCTTTCATCAAGGCTTGCCCCTTGTGAAGTACCGATCCGTAGGTTCCCCAACTGAGTGCCGTCAGCAGGATACCGCCAACCACCGTTAGCCAGTTAATAGCTGCCTGCTTGACCACTTTCGTGATCTTTTTAGCGGTTTCCGGCTTGGCAGTTGTTTCACTCGTCTGCTGCTGTCCAGCGGGTATTTGATGCGCCTCGGCCTTGGGCTTGTTGATAAAAACCAGGGCGGCCCCGACCGCTACCAGGACGATACCGGCCAGGAAAGCCGAGTTGGCCTCCTTGAGGTTGCGGTTCATCGTCATGGAAACCAGTGTGTTGACTACCGGGGCACAACCGAAAACCAGGGGCATCACATAGAAAGGCGCCTTCGATCCCCCGGCAGAGAGTGCCATGATGATGCCCAGCGCTCCCAGGGCCCCACAGACACCGGCTGCCAGCGACCAGATAACTCCACTGATCGTGAACGCTCCTTTTTCCCCCTTGAGCTTGATAAACAGGGTGGGAATAACGATCGCCAGGATGAAATAGGCTAGTCCCACGCAAAAAAGTTGTCGCATCCTCAGGTCGTTGACGTCTGCCTTGGCTGCGTGCAGCCAGTTTCCGTAGGATCCCCAAGCCAGGATCGTGATGGCAGCAAACGGTATCGGCAGCAGCAAGGATTTCATGGCAGCTCGCTTATCTGGGAGGGAACGTCTCGGCTTGTGCTGTTGCCAGTTTAATCGATTGCCAGTCCGCTCAGCAATTGCGACCCACGATTAATCATGACTTTACCGATAATTCACTGACCTGGTTCAAGGCGTCCACCAGCGGATCATCGTCTGGACCACAGAATCCCAGGTGCAGGTGACGACGCCATCCCTCGGCAAACTGGAATCGACCTGATAAACGACCTCCCTCGGCGTCCAGATCACGCAGGGTTTGGAGGTAGGAGTCATGACCCTGGCTCTCGTCCAGCCATTGTTTCTGACTGACGTGTTGAGCCAGCATGGTCACCTTGTGCTCCACGACCTGGCTGACATCAACCCAGAAATCGGGTGTCACGAGCTGGCGTAACGGATCTCGATGGGAATAGGGTTGTGCATGGTAAACGGTGACGGGTTGGTCCACTGGGTCACGGGGAGGGTCCACGGGAAAGTTCGGCATGCCCCGGCAGAAAGCTGCCGTCACGGCCAGTCGCGAGGTGATCATGTGGTCCTCCATGTAATCCGCGGGAGCATGCGTGAGCAGGATCTCGGGCGCTACCTCGCGAACCACCGAGGCGACCTGGGCCAGGATGGACCGTTCGTAAAATATTTCCAGGTCATTACAAATGGAATTGTGAAAGATTGCCCCGATGCTGGCAGCCGCTTCCCGGGCTTCTTCGCGCCGCCTGCGGGTGATCGTTTCCATGTCGTACTCGGTGGTACCGCAGCAACCGTTGGCGAGGTTCATGTAGTGGATTTCGTAACCAGCTTGCCTCAGAAGCAGGAGGGTCCCTGACATGAAAAACTCGATGTCGTCCGGATGTGCAGCAATGGCAAAAGCTGTTTTCGTAGTCATCTCGTCTAGTTACCTCGCAACGCAGAGATCATGGGAGCTTTCAAGGTGGTAGCCACGGCCGCGAATCCGGCCATCAAGC
>JAYGDH010000438.1:0-11194 GCA_046583055.1 Pirellulaceae bacterium
AATAACTGGTCACCCGCCACTGCCGGTGAGGCATAGCAAGATTCACCCAGTTTATTTTCGGCCACCACTTCCAGTTCTTTACCCGGCCGGACAATCTTCATGGTGCCGTCATCGGCCAGCAGGTAAGCCAGTCCATTGACGGACAGCAAGGATGCACTGAAGTGATTGCCCAGTCGATCCTGCCAGTGACGCTCACCAGTTTTCGTATCAAAACAATTGGCCGTTCCCCGGTCATCGGCCACGATCAGATACTTCCCAATCACGACCGGTGAAGGAACATAACAACGGACGTTCTTGACATGCCACTTGACTGCCGTCTCCGTAACATCTCCCTGGCCGCTGCCATCAATGGCCATCACGTGATAGGTGGGAAAGCCGGCACACATATAGAATTGTTGGCCATCGTAGACCATCGAGGAGACAAACTGCTCGGTCGGTCCCTCGACCATCCAGTGCTGCTTCCCGTTAGACGGATCCAGGCTGATGATGTGCTTGCTGCCTGAAAAGACCATCTGGGTGCGGCCACCAACGTTACGAATCAGCGGTGTCACGTAGCTGCGGATGCCATACTTGCGCGGCACCTTCCAGACAACATCACCCGTCTTCTTATTCAACGCCAGGATGTAGGACTTACCGTCATGATCCCCGTTGACTATCACCAGGTCCTTAAAGAAAACCGGGCATGAACAGAACCCGTGGGCACTGACAAAACTGCCCGGCTTCACTTTCCATTTCTGGTTACCGTCAAAGTCGTAGGCAGCCACCACGACTGTGCCCGGGTAGATCTTTCGCTTGCCACCCACGTTGGGCGCGTCAATTTCCCGGGGCTCGACTTCCAGGAAAGAAATAATTACTGTCTCGCCATCGGTGGCCGGAGTACCCGAAGCAAAACTATTGAGCGAATGTTTCTTTTCCAGACGCGCTTTGAGCACTGTTTTCTGCCAGAGAATCTTGCCCGTGTTGCGATCCATCGAAATCAAAACACGTTCCTCGGTCTTGGGCAAACAGGAGGCGATGAAAATGCGGTCTCCGTAAACAACCGGAGATGAATGTCCCGTACCGGGAATGGCTGCCTTCCACTTGATGTTCTCACCGGAAGAACCATCCCAGCTCATGGGCAAGTTAGTTGAGACACTCGAACCGTCGCCACGAGGACCTCGCCAGCCAGGCCAGTTTTCTGCCTGCAGTGTCGTTGTCGTAACCAGTACCATGGCGATCGTAAACATGCTGTGTCGGTAATTCATATCCTTGTACGTCTCCACGTGAATGAAACTTGCTTCACAGACGATGCCATCCGTGTTCCAACGCTGCACAGTTTAACAGATTCAGATTAAGCATGCGAAGCATTCTCCAGCCCTCGGAATTTCACTGCTATACTGTCAACTGCTTAACCCACAAAGGAAGATCCCCATGAAGACCATCTCCACGAGCCTCGCCTTGTTGCTGACCCTGGTCGGCCTGTCCACGACCGCGGCCCAAGAACAGCCGAACGCTCCTCAGTATTTCAACCAGGAAGTGGCCCAGTCCAATCCGCTGCGTACGAAGCAAGCCCGTGAACTGGACGAGTACATCAAGCAGATGGCCGGGGATCGCACACGATTCAAGCTGCTGTTTAAACCCGATTATTCGTCCCCGGCAACCTTCGAGAAATCTGCCGAACCGCTGCGACAGGCATTCTGCGACAGCATTGGTTATCCGCCACCCGGCAGACGCCCGCAGTCAAAAGCCACGTTTACCGTGATCGGACTCGATTCCATTGGAACCTATTACCGAGCAATGATTCCTATCTTGCCGGCAGTTCACTCGGAGGGAATCTACATTGTCCCCAAAGAACTGAACGGCAAGGCCCCCCTGATGATCTCCATGCATGGCGGTGGCGGCTCGGCCGAGGTGGCCCTCTTCAACGGCGGGGCCAACTACCACGGCATGATTCGTGATGCGGTCAAGCAGGGCTACGTGGTCTACGCCCCGCAACACCTGTTTCGGGCCGAGGGTTATCCTCGAGACATCCGGCGACAGATCGACGATCGGATGCGATTGATCGGCACCAGCATCACGGCCGTCGAAGTGGCCAAGATTACCTCTGCCATCGATGAACTGGTCAAGCGCCCGGAAGTGGATGCCGATCGCATCGGCATGGTGGGACTTTCCTACGGGGGCTACTACGCTCAGGTCACACCGGCCATTGACAAGCGTATCAAGGTATCGGTTTCGAGCTGTTATTACGGTGTCCAGGAAGGCCGCTACGAGGCGCGGGAACTGAGCGTTCCTACCGATTTTCGCTTCCAGGACCGTTTCGCGCTGTTCAATGACGCTGATATCGTAGCCCTGGTCTGCCCGCGGGCTCATCAAATCCAGGCCGGGGCTCGTGACAATGCATCGCACCGAGAAAAGGGAAAATCACTGGCTCCTATCTCTGCCAACTACTACAAGCAACTCAAGCTGCCTGACAAGTTCGAGCACGTGATCTTCGCCGGGGGACACGAGTTCGATGACGAGTCCGCCTGGGCATTCGTCAAGA
Source organism: Pirellulaceae bacterium (assembly GCA_046583055.1). Classification (GTDB taxonomy): domain Bacteria; phylum Planctomycetota; class Planctomycetia; order Pirellulales; family Pirellulaceae; genus JAZADA01. The sequence goes on from JAYGDH010000438.1 coordinate 2,522, forward strand.
AACACTTGTAGAGCAGGTCGAGGTTGGGCAAGCGGTGATCAGGCTACCGGGTCAATCTCGTGGATGGCTTCACCAAACGGCAGGATCGGCATCGGCCGTCCCCCGAGATCGGGGAAGGTATGTTCCGGGTTAATCCCCAGGTGCTTGTAGACGCTCGCCCAGAGATCATTCGGGGTCAGTGGACGACTGACCGGTTCTTCACCCTTCGAGTTCGTCGCGCCGATCACCTGCCCGGTACGCATACCACCACCACTGACCAACATACTCATGGCCCGTGGCCAGTGATCTCGACCAGGCTGATCGATTTTACTTTTCGTACCCGGTCTTACCGAAATGCGCGGCGTACGACCAAATTCACCGGTCACCACCAGCAGCACGCGGCGATCCAGGCCACGGTCGTAGATATCTTCGATCAGCGCAGTGATCACCTGGTCGTAAATCGGAAAACGAACTTCCGCATCCTTGAAAAGGTGACAATTCACAGCATGGCTATCCCAGTTGTAGACACCCCAATCGGGCATCTTGATCCCGGATACATACGGGTTTTCCATGACCACGGTGACCCACGGCACACCGGCCTCTACCAGTCGCCTGGCCAGGATAGCACGCTGCCCCCATTCATGACGGCCATAGCGATCTCGCAACTTGTCAGATTCATGCGACAGATCAAAAGCCTCGCGCGCCTCGCTGGAGGTAATCATCGACAATGCCAGCTCGTTGAACGAATCGATCGAGTCCATCACGCGACTCGCATCGACGTCCTTGCGTAACTTGTCCAGTCCGGTCAACAGGCTTACCCGGTCGTCGAGTCGTTCCTCGAACAGGCCGCTGGCCAGGGCCAGGTTCTGAACCTTGAAATTCTCCGCGTTGGGATCGGCCGAAATGCGAAAGGGATGCGTCTCGGCACCGAGGTAGGCCGATCCAAAACTGAAGACGTCAATCGGGTTGACCCGACCGTTACCAAGCACGATGTAGTTACAGAGCCCGCTGGGATTTTCCTTGTCTTCCAGCACCTTGGCTGCCATCGATCCCACCATCGGTGTATCGTTCACAAACCCAGTTGGTTCCAGGGGGGCCCGGCCGGTCAGGAATCGCTTGTGACCACCACCATGATCGGCAAACTTGTGAGCACAGGAACGGATGAGTGTAAACTTGTCAGCGATCTTGGCGTGCCGAGGCAACAGTTCGCCGATATCCATCCCCGGTACCTTCGTTCGGATCGGGTTAAACTGTCCCCGGTAATCCTGCGGCGCATCCGGCTTGAGGTCGTAGGTTTCCATGTGAGGCGGGCCGCCGGGAAGCCAGACAAAGATCACGGATGTATCAGGAAGCGGCCCGGCCTGGGCAGAGAGAGCCTGGGCCTCGAGCAGGCGGGAAAGCCCCATGCCTCCGAGGACGCCTCCGCCCAGCTGCAGGACACTGCGACGACTGATTTGTTGATCTTTCTTACTGCTCATGGCATTCCATTTTAGCATTTCACGAAAGCAACCACCACGTTTATTATCGGCATCTGCAGGGGAAGGCAATCCCTAAAACTGACCTGCCTTCAGTGCGCCCTGTCAGCAAACAACTTACGACTTCTTCTTGTTCTTTTTCGGCTTGGGCTTACGCAAGATGAGCTTCGGCTCCGGCAACCCATCGTCAGGCTGATCCCAGAGTCGATAGGGGTCGTGCAGGCGACGCATCTCAGAGAGCAACAGCCCTTCCATCTCAGCCAGCTTCTTCGCGTAACGCGGATCAGCCGCCAGGTTCACTTGCTCTTTCGTGGGCTGGCTACCGGTCAATGCGCGGACCTGGCTGGCATGATGCTGCTTGATGAACTCGTGTGGATTCTGGGCCAGGTTAAACAACTGGGTCTCACGGACCTTGCCGTCCAGCACGTCATACTTGATCAGTTTCCAATCTCCTTTTTTCACGCACCGCATGCCCGGTTTCGTCCCCCCGCAGTAGACCCCGAAAAACGTATCGCGGATCGCTTGCCGCTTACCTTCCAGCACGGGTTTAAAGCTGGTCCCTTCGCTGGTCGTCGGTGCCGGGATACCTGCCAGGTCACAAAGCGTGGACAGGACATCCAGCAGGTAAATGTTTCCGGGCACACGTGAGCCCGCCTTGATCCCAGGCCCCTTGACGATGAACGGCACTCGCCAGGTGTGCTCGTACAAGTTCTGCTTTCCCTGCAAACCGTGTCGGCCAATGGCCATGCCATGATCGGCCGTGTAGATGATGTAGGTGTTATCGAGTTCGCCCATCGCTTCCAATTTCTTGAGCACGCGTCCCAGCTGGATATCGATATTCTCGCTGCAGGCAAATTCACGACCCAACTCGTTGCGTATCGTGCGCTCGTCCCGCTTCTCCCAGACGCCGCTGACCTTGACCTCATCGCGCAAACCCGGGTGACCATGATGGAACGGATGCGCAGGCAGATAATTCACCGGCAGCGCGGGCTGCTTCGGGTGGGCTGCTGGCAGCACGTTCTTGTCCTTGTGATTCACGGCACCGTACTTGGCCAGCAGTTCCGGTTTTCCATCACGCGTGTCGTGGGGATGAGAAAAACCAAAATAGATCAGGAATGGATCGGTATCCTTGCGTTGCTGGCGATCACCCAGGTATTCCAGGACCTGCTCAGCATGCCAGGCGCTGCCTGTCTCGTCCGTGCCACCGCGCTTGGTGGCGTCCCGCACCACCGTGAACTGGGCATTGGCCGCATCGTAGCTGTTTCCCTTCTTGCAGGTACGCATCGTGTCATAGCCGGCACGATTGAAGACCGCGGCCATCGTGTTGTTGGCCAGATTCGGGGGCACGCGCGAGGGATCGGCGCCATTGGGGTTGAGTCGCCGCGCGCCGCGATCCGGAATATGCCAGACCGTGCGACCACTCATGATCATGTGTCGCGACGGAGTACAGACGCCTCCCACCCAGGCCCCCATGTGATGCGCCGTGTCAAAGACCATTCCCTCGCGAGCAAGGCGATCGATATTGGGTGTCTGCAGGGATGATTTCTCGTTGTATATTTTCAGGTCAAAGGGAGACTGGTCATCGACCAGGACGAACAGGATATTCGGTTTCCTGGCAGCTTCCAGGGTGCCAGGCATGATCACCAGGCAGGCCACGACCAGGACAAGGGCAATGCGTCGATACCAGGCCGAACTCACAGAATCAATCATCATGAATCATCTCTCTCATCTTGTTTTTCTTGAGAACGATTGCCCACCAGGTCAGGGCTGAGAAATCCTGGTAATGACCGGGCAGTGATCAGAGGGGAAACGTCCCTTGAATTGCCGGGCATCAATCTTGTGCTCCAATACTGTCAGGCGAGGTCCCACGAAGACGAAGTCAATGCGACGTCCCGGGACAACCGCCTTCCCAAAGCCATTCCAGCTGGACATGGGACCCTGGTGTTTCATCTTGGAATGCAGGAGCGCGTCTTTCAACTCGCCTCGCTGCAGGTTCTTGTACGGTTCCGAGTCGGGCAAACAGTTCAAGTCACCCATCACAACCACCGGCAATTGATCCCGATGACTCACCTTGTTGACATGACGGGCAATCAGCGCGGCACTTTCACGTCGGGCCACCGCACCTCGATGATCAAAATGAGTATTGACGATCAGCCAGCGCTGGTCCCCCTCCTTCTCCTTCAACCAGGCCAGCGTTGCGATCCGGGGCAGCGAAGAATCCCAACTCTTGCTGCCCGGTTTACCCGGGGTCGTCGACAACCAGATCGTATCACTCCTCTCCAGCACCAGCAGGTCCTTGCGAAAGAAGATCGGTGCGTATTCACCGCGGGCCTTACCATCCTCACGGCCTACCCCGACGAACTGGTACTTGGGCAACCGTTTGCTGAGCACATCGAGTTGCCGCTTCAACACCTCCTGGAGACCGGCCACGGCGACATCATGATGGGCAAACATGCCAACCACATGGTCAACTCGAAACCGCCAGTTATCCTGGCCATCACGCGGATTGTCATAGCGAATATTGAATGTCATGACATTCAATTCCGCTGCGAACAACGGACAGGACAAACAGCCCAGTAGCAAGCTGGCCAAAACTCGCCGTAAAAGCATCTGCATGACGTGGTCTTTCCTGGAGAATAAACTGCTTCTCGTTCCAGCGTATCATCTCAGCAAGAGACTGGCGAGATGCGCGCAGGTACTGCATCTCACAAAAACACTTGCAGAAGAGTCTCATAACGACCATAACAGGCAACGGCAGCAGGACCTCGCTGCCGTTAACACGCATCCAGTTACTTCTACGGTCCATCACATCTCATGGCGAATCCTGAATCCACACCGACCGAGGAACCCAGTCTACGTCAAACTCTGCGCCAACTGGGGCGATACGGATCCAGCCAAACAGGTACTGGTCCACTGCAAAAGATGTCCGCTTGTATTGATACCGAACTGGATCAGCTGCGAGCACAGGCGGTCCAGCTGAAGGACCAGGTGGAACGCGGGCTGGAAGACGGGGATCCAAACGTCTTTGACATGCTCAAGAAAAAGATGCAGTACCTGCGCGGCAAGATCGAGGACCTGACCATGAAACAACAGCGTGTCCAGAACACGCTGCAACACCAGCACATGAGCGCCGGCATGGCCCGGCTGCTTGGCTCTCCTCGACGGGTGGCGATCATGGAAGGTTTCGTGCTGATCCTGATCGTCGTGGTACTGGGGTTACTGGCCTACGAGTACATCCAGCCGGATGAAAGCGCGCGTCCTGGCTGGCTCAGCAGCAACAACATTTTCTGGTTTGACGTCGCCTGCTGCCTGGTGTTCCAGGTCGAATTTTTCATGCGACGCAGTTGTGCTCGCTGCAAGCGCTGGTTCTGGAGAAACCACTGGATCGATTTCTTCACTTCGATCCCGCTCCCGGGCGAGGCCCAGCTGGCACGTTTCGGGCGCGTCGCACGCGTTGCACGATTCGCTCGCCTGCTGCGCTTCACGCGTATCATTCGGGCCATGCGGGTCTTCCTCCTGCTCTGGCGAGGCATGGACAAGCTACAGGACACGATGGATGTGAAACTGATGAAACGGTCCCTCAAGTGGGGACTGATTTTCATGCTGCTGGGCGGACTACTGATCTACCAGCTGGAACGAAACATGGCCGAAGCCGGCAATGATGTGACCAGCGTGAGTGGCGGAATCTGGTGGAGTTTTACCACCCTAGTCACGGGTGGGTTTGGTGATATCCACAACCCGGTCACCGCGCCCGGTCGTCTGCTGACCGTGCTGCTGGTCATCACCGGTATGATCCTGGTCGGCGTTTTCACGGCAACGCTGACCTCCCTGTACGTGGGAGAAGAATCGGAGGAATTGCAGCGTTACCAGGACGCGATGAACAGTCGCCTGGACCGCATGGACAAAACGATTCAACAACTGGCCCGGCAACTGCCCAGGCCACCGGACGAATAGATCGCTCCGTTTCCCTGTTCGCTAACCGGCCGGATCCACGATCTGGATCTCCGTGTCCGTCAGCAGGGCGGTGACGGGCGTGCCCCGCCCCGCCTGGAAATGATCGTAATTGCGCTGGGCCACCTCGGAGGCTGCCTCGATCACCTGCACCACCTCCCGCTGGCTGGCCGCCGTGGGATAGGTCTCATCGAGTTCTTCCAGCGATTCGCCCAGCAAGCGGCGCCGCATGATGGCCAGCAGGCCAGCCGCGATGGATGCTTTCCCATAACCAAATATTTCCAGTTCCCCGCCGACGTGATGGATGCGGCCGCCAAACGATGGATTGCGTGTCCGTGATCCGTCCCCGATGATCGCCTCGCGAAAACCACGATCCTGTTGATCCACAATACCGCGGCCGTAGATCCCGTACAGTTCGATTTCCTGGTTCACGGCCCCCTCGAACTCGGCCGGGTTAATCCAGTTGTTGTTGTAGTCACCTCGCATGCCATCCTCGTAGGTCACAGCCACATCAATGCTGTCCCAGGTTTCAATCGCACCCTGCCGCTTGAACGACGCGGGATCAACTCCGCGACGCCGGGCGATCTCGGCATGATGCTGATCCCAGTTCAACAACAGGTTCTTCTGGCCTGTGGCAAAGACGGTGCGTGGCTTGACCTGCAGGTAATGATGCACCACGTCCAACCAGTGACAGCCAACGTAGGCAAAGGGATTGCTTTGCTCGGCCCAGGCAAAGATCTCCGTGCTGACTTCCAGCGGTTCTTCCAGCACCGTGCGGACACGGTTAATGGCTCCATAGTTGGCGTGGGCATTGGACATCATCTCGCGTACGAAGGGATCGTAACGCTTGTGCATGTCGACCGCCACGATCCGATCGTGCTCCCGGGCCGCCTTGATAATCTGGTCCGCCTCGGCCATGGTCAGGCAAAGCGGTTTCTCCGTTATCACGTCACAACCGGCTGCCAGGGCATCGAGAATCGGCTGGGCATGGACGTGATCCGGCGTGGCCACGAACAGCACGTCGGGCTGGTGCGTGGCCAGGATATCCTGCCAGACCGCGTCTCCATAACAGGCATCGATCTTGACGTCGGGAAACTCCTCCGCAAACCAGTCAACGATGCGCCCCGCCGTGCCGCTCTTCTCGCTGCGCGTTCCCACGGCCGAAACCCGGATTTCCACGTCTGCCAGGGAAGGTGCCCAGTGGCTCATGCCAATACTGGTCAACGCTCCCGACAAACCACCTCGCATGAAATCCTTGAAGCTCTGGCCAATGATCTCGTCAAAAAACATACCACCGCCAACGATGGCAACATTCAGCGACCGCTTCTCTGCATTCATGGGTGCCCCGCACTTTCTCAGCAAGAATCGATTTCTTCCAGGCTCGATTCGTGATTGTAGAACATCACCGTCAAGTTACAACCAAGACCACTTCGGGCGGACCCCGTTGCCTCGTGCCAATTCCCGATTGTGTTACACTGGGCGACTCCCTAATGCCCTGCACGAACCGATTCTGTCAGCCAGGCACAACAAGATCATCATGAAACGAAAACCGAATCATAAAACGATGAAAATCATTTCCATCGGCGGTGGCAAGCTGGCCCTGCGGCAAACCCTGCCCATCGACCGCTTCGTCGTTGGCCTGGCTCGCAAGAAACGGCCCCGGGCCCTCTTTATTCCCACGGCCAGCGGTGACGATGCCGAGTACTGCGAAATCTTTGATCGCATCTACGGTGGCAAGCTGAATTGCCAGGTCGACTGCCTGAAATTGCTGGGACGCAACGGGCAACGAAAGCACCTGGCCAAGCGAATCCTGGCCGCCGACCTGATCTACGTGGGAGGCGGTAACACCATGCGCATGATGAAACTGTGGAGGAAAATCGGTGTCGACAAGCTGCTGCGGAGAGCTGGCCGGCAAGGGACCATTCTGACGGGACTCAGCGCAGGGGCGATCTGCTGGCACCGCTGGGGGCACTCCGACTCGATGTCCTTTAGTGCCGGAGACCTGCAATGGTCTCATATTCGTGTCCGCTCCCTGGACTTCATCCCACACCTCTACTGCCCTCACCTGGATGGAGAAAAACGACATGACTCGCTCGTCGCCATGCTTCGTCGCGGTGAAATGGCCGTTGCCTGCGATAACAATGCCGCCATCTTCTACGGACCCCATGGTGCCCGCTGTATCACGTCGCGCAAGCGAGCCCGGACACACGTCTATCGCAAATCGCCTGAGGGAGTCTCGGTCACTTCTTACCAGGATGGCGAAACGATCGACCTTTGACGCCTTCGCAGGTGCGAACCCTCTGATTGGAAAGGCAGCTGGATTGCTGCTATATTCACGTCTCTCAGAACTGAACACAACTTTCCTCTACTCCTGGACGAGGCACACCGACATGTCACTGAAACGACTGATGCTCACATCCTGTATCCTGGCTGCCCTGTTGTTCGCACCGACCCTGCACGCCGCGACCACGGTCAGCTCGATCATCGGCAACAACATGGTCCTGCAACGCAATGCACCGGTCGTTCTCTGGGGATGGGACGACGCCGGCACCAAGGTGACCGTTGACATCGGTGGCAGTTCGGCCACGGCCACGGCCGGAGACGATGGCAGCTGGTCCGTCAGCCTGCCCGCGATGAAAGCTGGTGGGCCCCATGAAATCGGGATCAGCGGTTCCAGCAAGATCACCATCAAGAACGTGCTGGTCGGCGAAGTCTGGCTCTGCTCCGGGCAATCGAACATGGAATGGCCCGTTGCGCGATCCAACAATCCCAAGGAAGAAATTGCCGCCGGGACGCACCCTACCATTCGGCACATCAAGTTTCCTCACAAGACTTCCGACAAGCCACTGGCCAATGCAGTAACCCAGGGTTGGACCGAAACCACGCCCCAGACCGTGCCTAACTACACCGCCGCCGGCTATTTCTTTGCCCTTAACCTGCAAAAGGAACTGGAAGTTCCCATCGGCCTGATTGGTTGCAACTGGGGCGGCACACGCATCGAACCCTGGACCCCACCCGCCGGATTCAAGGCCGTACCCGCGCTCAAGAGTATCAGTGACAACCTGGCAAGCTTTCCCAAGAAAAACGCCAATGGTGCGATCCAGCACCAGACGGCCCTGGCCATCTACAATGCCATGGTTCACCCCATCCTGCCCTACCGATTCAAGGGCGCACTCTGGTACCAGGGGGAATCGAACAACGGTGAGGGAATGCTTTACTACGAGAAGATGAAAGCCCTCATCTACGGCTGGCGGAAAGTTTTCAATAA
>JAYGDH010000475.1:0-1697 GCA_046583055.1 Pirellulaceae bacterium
TTACCAGCGGCGCCACGGAAAGTACCAATCTTGCTATTCGCGGCGTGATGGACCGTAACCGTCGCAAGGGAAACCACGTGGTTAGCGTCACTACGGAACATCGGGCCGTGCTCGATCCGCTGCAGCGGATCGGTCGGCGCGACGGCCAGGTTACCTTGCTCAAACCGTCACAAGTTGATAGTGAGTGTGCGGGTTGGCTCGACCCGCAGCAGGTCGCTGATGCAATCTGCGACGAGACGGCCCTGGTCTCGGTGATGTTGGCCAACAATGAAATCGGCGTGCTGCAACCCCTCGCGGAGATCGGGGAAGTCTGTCGCGAAAACAATGTGCTGTTCCATACCGATGCGACCCAGGCCTTGGGACGTGTGCCGGTCGATGTCGAGGCGCTGGGTGTTGACCTGTTAAGCGGCAGTGCTCACAAGTTCTATGGTCCGAAAGGATGCGGCCTGCTGTACGTGCGTCGCAGCCCACGTCTGACGCGCTTGGAAGCCCTGATCGAAGGCGGAGGACAGGAGTATGGGCTGCGCAGTGGTACCCTGAATCCTGCTGGTATTGTGGGGATGAGCAAGGCGCTGGAACTGGCCTGTGAGGAACTGCCAGGAGAAACAGTGAGGCTGGCCATCCTGAGAGATCGATTGTTTGCTGGCTTTCAGGACAATCTCAGTGGCGTGCAACTCAATGGTCCTCCCCTGGCGAACCGTGAACACCGTTTGAGCCAGAACCTGAATTGCAGCTTCCAGGGTGTGGATGGTGAAGCACTCTTGATGAGCATGAAAGAATTGGCAGTTTCCAGTGGTAGTGCCTGCACGTCGGCTGATCCGGAGCCAAGTCATGTTCTGCGAGCGATCGGGGTGTCGGATGATCTGACGCGGGCCAGCCTGCGGTTTGGCCTGGGACGGTTTTCCACCGCGGCCGAGGTTGAATTTGCTGTCGAAACCGTTTGCCAGGCGGTCCAGCGGCTACGGGAAATGAAGGGCGTGTGAGGAATACAACGAATGCAGGTGCCGCCAGTCGAGAAAAAGTAATCCAGCTAGCCTCGGCCGGGTTATTGCTGTACAATATGTAAGTAATCGGGTACACGTAATGTCGTGACACGGGTAAATGAAATTGACAGGAGATGTTGCATGGCGATCGTAATGACAGAAAAGGCGGCCCTCGAGGTGAAACGGGTTCAGGAAGACCAGAAGTTCGATGACGACATGTTTCTTCGAATCGGCGTCGCCGGTGGTGGGTGCAGCGGCTTTAACTATACCCTGACTTTTGATAACTCGTACGATGTGCAGCAGGATTGCAAGAGTGAACAGCATGGCATCGCCGTTGTCGTGGATAAGAAAAGTGCCCTCTACCTCGACGGGACCACGGTCGACTGGTACGACGGACTGGAAAAACGAGGGTTCACATTTGAGAATCCCAATGCTGTGAAAACCTGTGGCTGTGGAAGTTCATTCCAGGCCTAGATAAGCCGACTCTAAATACATGAACACGCTGGCGGGAAACCGTGGGCGTGTTTTTTTGCGCCTGCTTACGCCGAGTGCAGTGATTCAATAGAATTCATAAGGTTGGGCGGTGCAGCGTGATGCGAACCGTCTGCGTCAGCACAAGTCATCCATCGCGAGGCAGGTTCCAGTGACGGAAGCAAACAAGGTGCACGTGGTAGGTATCAGCGACGACGGGTTGCAGGGTCTGACATCCGTGGC
>JAYGDH010000062.1:0-4947 GCA_046583055.1 Pirellulaceae bacterium
ACGTTGAAATGTTCGACGGCCAATTCCTGGGCGGTGGCAATCAGGACTGCGGACGAGAAGACCAGGAATAGTGTTGCCAGCAGAAGCCTCGTGACCGGCTTTGCCAGGCCGGACTGGGGAGTAGCCTCTGGTGGTATTTCGACCGGCGCCGTAGAGGACGGGGAATCGACGGCCAGCCGCGCCAGGCGTACGGACCAGATCATGTAAAAGGCAAGTAAAACGAGAAATGCAAAACCGGTTACTTGATGCAAAACTGCACCACTGTGATCCGAATAAACGCTCGCGGGATCACTCCAGGGAATACAGGCGAGAACCAGCAATAAGCCGCAGCCGAACTGGACCCAACCCTGCCGATTGACAAGGGCGCGATCCAATGGAAGCGGGGAAATAAGACAGGCCAGGCCCAGGATCAAGCCGGTATCGCAAATCACGGAACCAACGGCGTTTCCCAGGGCCATGCCAGGTTTTCCGTCGAACGCTGCCAGTACCGACACGGTTGCTTCCGGCATCGTGGTTCCCAAGCTGACGATGGTGGCACCGATGATCACTCGAGGTAGGCCGGAACGTATCGAAATACTAACCGCCTCATCGATCAGCGTATCAGCACTTTTACCTAGGACGAAAATGGTCAGGGCAACGATACCAAGCAGGATCCAAAGCGATTGTCCGATGACGTACGGTTCGATTAGATGTTCCATGAATCAGTAAGTCCAAAGGTGCGTGAGTATAGGTCCGAAGTGTTTGCGGCGGTCTCGTTGGTCCAAGTTACGGTCCACGGGAAAGGCTTTGGTAGCATGAGGACCTCCATGCAAAAAGTTTAGCCGCCATGTCCTTGAGTTTGGCCGGATCGGTGCCGGCCAGGTCCCTGGCTTCTCCTGGATCCACGCGGAGGTCGTAAAGTTCATAGGCGAGCGAATTGCCCTTCTTTGGTGGCTTGCCCGTATCCTTGCGACTGGCGATGCCCTTGGTGTAGAGCTTGTAACGATTGTGTATCCAGGCCGCCTGGTTGCCGGATTCAAAACCAATTCCCTGCGTCCGCTGCGCCGTGGGACGCGCAAAAACAGGAAGCAGGCTGACGCCATCGAGCGGTCGGTCGTCAGGCATTGAAATTCTGAGGATAGCCAGGATCGTGGGTAGGTAATCTGAGGTGCTGGCCGGCATGTCAGTGACGGTACCGGACGGAACCCGACCGGGCCAGACCACCAGCCCAGGGACACGAATGCCACCCTCGTAGAGACTGCGCTTGCGCCCCCGAAGCGCTCCGGCGCTACCGGGAGCGCTGGCCTTTCCTTCAGGACCGTTGTCAGAGCAGTAGAAAATCAGTGTATTGTCCGCAACTTCGAGTCGGGACAGCTCCTTCCGCAAGCGAGTTACCTGGCGGTCCAGTGCGACAATGCTGCCAAGGTAGTGTTGTTTGAACAGGTCGTATTTCTGGAAGGTGGCACGGTCTTCCTTGCTGGCGACGACAGGAAGGTGGGGAGCGTGAAACCAGATGACGCTAAAAAACGGTTGCTTGGCGGTTGCCTGGGAGCGGATGAATCGCAGCGCCTGGTTCATGATGATCTCGGAATCGTCGCCCCGCAATGCATCGGTCACACGGGTACCGTTGCGCCAGTAGTTGGTTCCATACGGATTAGCATCGGCTGCGTTAACCACCGGATTCCACCAGTGCTTGCCCATGGCGGATTTCGGCCGGAGTAGCGGATCGAAGGTGGGTGTCTTGGACTCGGTCGAAAACGATTCATCGAAGCCATTCTTCCCCGGTGGAGAAAAGTGTTTCCGGGACTGAGGGCCGCCGCGATTGGCGTCCTTGACCGTGGTGGTTAGCGTCCCCAGGTGCCATTTGCCGAAATGACCGGTCGCATAGCCGCGCGTTTTCAGAAGCTCCGCGATGGTGACCTCGCGATCCAGCAGGTGCCCTGTGTTGGCAAAGAAGACACCGTAACGATACGGGTGTCTGCCCGTCAGGGCGCTGCCACGAGTGGGGCTGCAAACGGGAGCACCTGCGTAGAACCGGTTAAATCGCATTCCATCCCGGGCCATGGAATCAAGGCCCGGTGTCTGGAGGTCAGGATGTCCCTGGTAGCCAGCATCGCCCCAACCCTGATCGTCGGCCATCACCAGGATAATATTAGGCGCGGTCTCGGCGGCGGGCAGGCGCACAGCCGGACAGCATAAAAGTAATCCAAGACCAAACAGAAGAATTGTGCGCGTCACGTGTGAAAATCCTTGTGTTACTGGGGTCAGGCGCACCATGATAGCATAAAAGAAAACAAAGGCGGGAATCTGCCGCCGCTTCCGCCAGTGGTCATGACGTTCAGAGCGGAAGGAGGACAGTGGTCCCGGCCTTCATGGAGCGCCGGCCGGCTTCCAGGATTTCCTGTGAATCGCGGCAGACTCCGCTTTGGCAGAGCCGAAAAAGATCTTCGGAGGTATCAATGTGGTGCAGGAAATGCTCGGTTGCATTCTTCATAGATGGCAGCTGCTCTGTTACGGCAAGGGGCGAACCGTTCGGGTCATCTGAGGTGGCCAACAATAACTGGCCACCATGGCGTGGTTCGATCATCAGCGTTCCCTCGGTGCCGTAGATTGCGGTCATGTAGCTGGTCATTTTTCCAACCTGTGACCAGGACGCTTCGGCAGTGGCCATGGTCTTGTCTCCTCGCATGACGATGATGGCGTTATCGTCGACGGCCAGGTGGTCCTTGCAGAGTTGGCCGGAAATGCCCACGACCTGGTCGGGTTGGCCCAGGATGGCACGGGCAAGCGTGGTTCCATAGCAGCAATAATCCATCATCGCACCGCCGCCGTTGCGTCGTTCGTCGAATAGCCAATCGCAGAAGGCGTCCGAACAACCCAGTTCGGCGGGGCCGGCGTGTGCGGCGCGGTACTTTACCTGCCAGACTCGTCCTATGATTCCTGCATCAAGGCGACGTAGCGCCTCCTGCATCTGGGGCCACCAGCAAAATGGCCAGTTGATCATCAACTTAGCATCATTCGCGACGGCTGCGTCATGCATTTGGCAGGCAGCTGCGAAATCCGCCGCCATAGGCTTTTCAATCATGACATGAAGCCCCTGTTGCAGCGCCGCCACCGCGGCCTCAGAGCCGGATCGGTTATCCGAATAGATATAGACTGCATCGACGTCGCTGGAATTCACGACGTCCTGCCAGCAAGCAACGGTGCGGCAATCCGTTGTGCCGGCAAGTTTCTCACAGAGTTTCGGATTGGCTTCAGCAGCAAGCGCGAGGTCGATACGATCTGAGTTCAGCACATCCGGCAGATGGTCCCAGATGTGGTCGTGGGAGAGGCCGATGATTCCAAGGCGTACGGTACTGGGCATGAGATATATACCTCGGTGTCAGGGTGTGCTGCTGGGGTCAATCTTACCGTTGAACCCAGATGGGAGTTAGCCAGGCGCGCTGCCCGTTGGATTGGGTAACCTCGAGGCGGTAGCGATCCTCGTCTTGATCGGGGCCGTCCTCGAATGACTTTGTGAACTGGCAATCTGATTGAGGGACGAGCGGGCCGAGCTGAATTGCTTCGCTCAGCCAGCCTCGCAGGTAATGGCAGCGCCCCTTGTTGAGCAGGTCACCCAGTTGATGATGGTAGCGATTATCGTTAACTGTCACAGCCAGGTTCGCATCCAGCGAGCCTTCAATGGAGAGCAGCAAGGATTGCGTGGTGGCATGGCGCATGGTCAGGTTACCACGAGTGACAGATTTCCAGGAAAGGCTATCTTCCTGCCATTCGAGGATTTCGTGGGGCAGGTCGACGTTGTCGGGAACCTCGGCCAGCGAGGAACTGGGCTGGGGAGAGACGATTGCTTCCCCGCGAAAACACGATTCCACCGCCGTAATGCGGGCCTTATCGAGCGATAACTTGGCCAGCCAATCAACCAGGCGGTCCTGTTGGCCCCATCCCCACGTAACCCTCAATCGCCAACGTTCCATAGGTTCTTCGGCTTCAATGGATGGAGTGAATCGCTGCAGAAGCCGCTCATTCTTGTAGAGGTCAACATGATCGAGTTTGTCGGCGGCGGTGACCTGGATCTTGATGCGGCGAACGTCTTTGGCCGAGATTACGGAGCCGAGGCAAGCGTCGTTAATCGTAATTCTGGCATCGATACGATCACCCGTGGCGGCCAAAACCCTGCGATCGGAAAATGCCTCCCAGATCGAATCTCGAGTCAATTCGTTGGAAAACACACCCATGCGGCCGTCCCCCCAGCTGCCTGGGTAGGCGCCGTGGTGATCGGTACCACCCACGATGCCGAAATGAAAGCCGCGGTCCCAGCCGGCGACAGCCGTACTGCCGTGATCCCGGGGTCCCATGTCGTGCAGCATTGGGTAGGGGGAGTGATCGCCAAGCGAGCAGCCATGCAGAGAGAATATTTCCACGAACGGGGACCGGTCTTCGTTGTAGTGATCCCAGTTAATACCGCGATAGCCCGCGGCGTAGCCAATGTGGTGGGGAATGGCGATCGCATCCTGCTTCGTTGCCAGATCCCGAAGTTCAGATACCGTGGCCGCGTCCTGAAGAGATAATCCGGGGCCTGCCGCGTAAATGTTATGATCACCGTATTCCAGTGAGTGCCATTCGTAGCTCGGAAATGCGAGGAAGCCTTCCTGGCTGCTATGGTGTTGCTGACGCTCGAGTAGTGTGTCCCAGTTACTGGCCAGGCGCGCGAAACCGATATTGTGGTAATCGATAATCTCGGCGTATTGTTCCCGGTCGGTCGGCATGTCTGGCCAGAAGGCGTGGCCCGTTACCGATGCGAAATCCAGTTGCTGGCGGGCCCGCCCGAGAGCCTGGTCAACGGATCCATGGCCGTAGCTTACGGAACAGTGGCTGTGCAGGTCCCCCCAGTAAAGGTTGTATGCCATGTTGAAATACTACTCCTCTCCTGGTTCGGTGGCAGCTATCGGCGACGACGCGTCGTCAGGA
>JAYGDH010000086.1:0-2560 GCA_046583055.1 Pirellulaceae bacterium
GGTGAAGAGGACGAGCGTGTTCTTGTCCAGTCCCTCGGCTTTGAGTGTCTCGAAGATCTTGCCCATCGAGGCATCCACTTCTTCGACCCAGTCCCCATACCGCCCGTTCTGCGATTTTCCGTGAAACGGTTTGCCGGGGAAGAGGGGTAGATGGACTGCCGTGTGGGGCAAGTACAGAAAGAAGGGACGTTTCTTGTTGGTCGTGATAAAGCGAACGGCCTCTTCGGTGTATCGCCTCGTGATGGTTTCCTGTTTAACCGGAACCTCGATGACGGTTTCGTTCCGCACCAGTGGCAGCGGCACTGCCTTGCGGTTCATGTCGTTGCTGTAGGGAATGCCAAAATAATAATCAAAACCCTGGCTGGTGGGGAGAAAGTCAGGGTGGTCGCCCAGGTGCCATTTTCCCAGGCAGGCCGTGGCATAACCCTGTTGCTTGAGCAGGTCGGCTATCGTCACTTCGTCCGGATGGAGCCCCTTGCGGGCAGCGGGAAAGAGTACGCAGAGATTCTTCTCGTCCACGTGCATGTTGACGCGGCGTGGATAACAGCCGGTCATCAGGCTCGATCGAGAGGGGGTACAGACCGAGCAAGTCGAGTAAAAGTCGGTTAGCCGCATGCCTTCCGCGGCCATGCGGTCGAGGTGCGGCGTTTTTTGCCTGGTGGCTCCGAAAGGTCCAATGTCGGCATATCCCAGGTCGTCCATGAAGACCAGGATGATGTTCGGTGGTGAGGCAGCCTCAGCACTGTGAAGCCCGAGGAGAAAGACGATCAAGAACGGGAGATGACGCGTGGGAGACAGGTGCAAATACGGGCGCATGGTCAGTTCCTCTTGCTTTGTAAGTGGATGTTAAGCACTAATATAATTCCATCTCCAGGCCGTTACCACGGTGCTGGTTAGTGATTATTACCTGGTAAGAGTAGTGACGTGGCCAATCCTGATGCAAGCGTTCAGTCTGAAAAGCCAGGTCTCCTCAGGGCCCTCGGGCCAGGGATGGCTATCGCGATCGTGGTGGGGAACGTGATTGGGTCGGGTATCTTTGCCAAGCCGGGTGAGATTGCGGCCGCCGGTCGGACGTTTCCGCTGATTATTACTGCCTGGATCGTGGGAGGAGTGCTCAGCTTCCTGGGTGCACTCTGTTTCGCGGAATTGAGTACCATGCTGCCGCAGTCCGGTGGTATGTATGTCTACCTGCAAAAGGCCTATGGCAGGTGCGTTGGTTTTCTGCAGGGTTGGAGTTGGTTCCTGTTTACCAAGCCCGCTTCCCTCGCTGCGCTCTCGATGATCTTTGTTGAACACCTGGAAGCAGTGGGTGGGGTGAGTATTTCCACGTCCGGAGCGATTGGCCTGGCGGTAATTCTCATCGGTGGCCTGGCTCTCATTAACGTGATCGGCGTACTCTGGGGAGGTTGGCTGCAGAATATTACTACTGTCATCAAGGTGGCTTTTGTCCTGTTTGTGGCCTGCTTGCCTTACCTGGTCTCCTCGCTTGGTTATGGCGGGTTTTCGAGCGAGTTGTTGAGCCATTCTCTGCCTGTCAGTGATGCGACACCATCATTCGCCGGGCGTTTTGCCGTGGTCCTACTGGCCGTCATGTGGGCCTACAACGGTTGGCATGGTATTACGCCCGTGGCAGAAGAAATTCGCAATCCGGGACGCAACATTCCCCGTGCGTTGCTGGGTGGAACGGTGATCCTGACCGTTCTCTACGTATCGGCCAACGTGGCGTACCACGGCGTGGTACCGATGGTCGAGATGGCGGAGCCGGAAAACCAGGAGAAGGTGGCCGTCCTGATGTTCGATCGGTTGCTGGGACCGCGTGGCGCGATGCTCATGGCACTGGGTGTGATGGTCAGCACCTTTGGGGCTATCAATAGCAACATGTTGCTGGGGCCCCGCGTCCCCTTTGCGATGGGGCGTGATGATCCGCTACTGGGATGGTTGGGTGCGGTCAATCCACGATTTCGTACGCCGGCGCGTGCCATTATGCTGCAGGCGCTGATGGGAGTTCTGATGCTCATCGGGTCGGCCTGCCTGGTTCGCTGGGTGCCCTCGCTGCAGGGGCAGAGCATGTTTGCGATTCTGACCGGTTACATTATTTTTGCGTCCAGTCTGTTCTACATGCTGACGGTCGCGGCGGTGCTGGTGTTGCGACGAAAAATGCCGACGGCCGAGCGTCCCTTTCGTTGCCCGACCCTGGTCCCCTTTCTTTACCTGGCCTTCTATAGCTGGTTTCTCTACCACGTCTACCAGCGGAAGCCGGTAGAGGCCAATATTGGAATCCTGCTCAATCTCAGTGGTCTACCGGTGTTCGTGGCAGGCTTGTGGTGGGCGCGGCGGCGTCCAGGTTCGTAGCTAACACTCGTAAAAAAACGAGCCGCGCTCCCGTGACAGGAGCACGACCCGTTTTAGATCATGCCTTCAAGCGAACAGCGGCAGCTTAGGGGGTAAATCCGGAGCCAATCGGTTCGCCGTCACGTCGACAACCCAGACGCTGGTACGTCATGTAGTCGATCGTTTCGGCGACCAGGTGGACCGATCCGTCCGCAAAGACGAACTGGGA
>JAYGDH010000095.1:0-2254 GCA_046583055.1 Pirellulaceae bacterium
GTGGTAGGGTCTCGTTACGGTGTGCCAAAGGTCTTGAAGCAAGGCTTTGGTCATTGTTGGGACTACTCTGATCTTTTTATCACGTTGGCCCGGTCAGCTGGCATTCCCTGTCGACAAGTTTACGGATGGCTTTATGGTCAGAGTGGTCATGTCTGGGTGGAAGTGCTGACGCCCGAGGGTTGGCGAGCGGTCGATCCAACGGCCGGGATGGGTTGCGACAGCCGCTACATCCCGCTGTTTACATCGGAAAATGGTACTGTTGATTTCGTCTACACGTCGATACCCAGAATCAAGTTGGTCGAAGGCCGCTGACTCAACGGCGGCGGCCAGGGCGGTTTTCGCCGCGACAGACGGATGTTCTACTAGGGAGACGACTATTCAAGGTAAGAAGGAGTCTCGATGGGCAGGTTAGATGGCAAGGTGGCGGTGATTACCGGTGCCGGAGGTGGTATCGGGCGGCAGCATGCACTGTTGTTCGCCGAGGAGGGTGCCCGGATCCTGGTGAACGACTCCGGTACCAATCGAGATGGCTCCGGGCAGGGTGATGCAGCTGACGGCGTGGTCCAGGAAATCACTGCGGTGGGCGGAGAGGCCGTGGCCAGCAAGCTGGCCGTGGGAAGCGCGGAAACAGCAGCCGAGATCATGCAGGCCGCCGTGGACGCCTTCGGGACACTGGATATCCTGGTTAACAATGCGGGGATTCTCAGGGATCGTACGATCTTGAAGATGACGACCGAGGAATGGGACGACGTCATCCGTGTTCACCTGACCGGAACCTTTACCTGCCTGCAGGCCGCGGCGCGGATCATGAAAGAGCAGGGAACCGGAGGCAGGATCATCAACACGTCTTCCAGTTCCGGGTTGCTGGGGAACTTTGGCCAGGCCAATTACGGGGCGGCCAAGGCCGGCATCTACGGACTTACGCGGGTGGCTGCCCTGGAATTGTCCAGGTATGACATCACGGTCAATGCCATCGCTCCGATGGCGATGACACGGATGCTTGAATCGCTGCCAGGAATCGACGCGGAGAGTGCCAGTGAGACGTTGGCGCCGGAACGCATCTCGCCGATGGTCGCCTTCCTGGCCACCGATGCCGCGGCGAAAATCAACGGCCTGACCTTTGGCGTGGAAGGTAACGAGATCTTCGCCTACCGGATGCTGGCCAGTCACGGGGTCACTCGCTATGAAACCACCTGTTGGACGATCGAGGATATCGAGGCGTCCTTGCAGGAAATTATTCACTGGTAAGGGAGTATAGTTGCCATGCAGGGCACGGGGTCACTCGAGGGAAAAAGATTACTCATCACGGGCGCCAGTCGGGGAATTGGCAAGGCGATCGCTCTGCGAGCAGCCCGGGATGGTGCCCGCATCGCCGTCATCGCCAAGACCGTGGAGCCGCACCCGGTACTGCCCGGGACGATTCATACGGCCGTGGAAGAGATCGAGGCTGCCGGAGGCCAGGGACTTGCCTGCGTGGGGGATATTCGTTTTGAAGACCAGGTCGAGGCAGCGGTGGCCAGGACGGTCGAGCATTTTGGCGGCATCGATATCCTGGTCAATAACGCCAGCGCGATCTTCCTGGCCGGTACGACGGAGACACCGATGAAACGGTTTGACCTGATGCACGCAGTCAACGTACGCGGCTCATTTCTCGTGGCGCAGAAAGCGATCCCACACCTGGAACAAGGGGAGAATGCCCATATCCTGAATATCGCACCACCGCTCAACCTGGAGCCGTCCTGGTTTGGCCCTCACCTGGCCTACACGATGTCCAAGTATGGCATGAGCATGTGCGTGCTCGGCATGGCGGAAGAGCTACGATCACGTGGCATCGCAGTTAACGCACTCTGGCCCCGAACCGTGATCGCAACGGCGGCGGTCCAGAACCTGCTCGGGGGTGACGAGGCGATGCGCCGGACCAGGCAGCCGGCCATCATGGGAGACGCAGCCCATGCCATCCTGACTCGTGAAAGCGGCGCCTGTTCCGGTAATTTCTTCGTCGACGAGGAGGTGTTGCGAGAAGAGGGGATCAGCGACTTCGATACCTATGTCACGGAACCAGGCGAGGAACTGCTGGGCGATATCTTCCTGTAGAGGGACGGTTCAGGATTGGCGCCGATCGTACTCGGAAAAGGTGCTGCCCGCCTGGGCCAGTTCTGCCAGCAACGGTGCCGGCTCCCACCAGAATCCCTGGGCTGCATGAAACTCTTTCACACGCTCGTGGACGTTGGCCAGGCCTACCATGTCGGCATAC
>JAYGDH010000076.1:0-6641 GCA_046583055.1 Pirellulaceae bacterium
ACGCCGGCACCCGTAAAAGAGAGTAGCGAATCCCCGTCGCCCTTCAGTGCCACGCCGAGATTCCGGATGTTGTCGGCCTGTCCCTGGATTTCCTCGCGATATTTGGCTTGCTGCTTCGTATCCGGTTTCTCAATCTTGGCATGCGTCTGGTGAGTGGCGACGAGTTTTTCAACGGCCCGGTCCCAGGCTCGCTGACGGGCTTGCTGGTTGCGTGCGGGTTCCTTGTGATCATTGATGATGATCACCGCCGCGGCCCCATGCTGAAACGCATTGGAGACCTTGGTGACAAAGAGCGCGTGGCGAGAGGGATTGGTGCCGTCAAACAGGCTGTGCGGATTGTTTTGTTGTGGCTCCTTGCGGAGAATGATCACTACTTTGCCGTTGACATCCAGTCCCGCGTAATCGTCGTATTTCAGTTTTGGGGCGGTAATTCCGTATCCGACAAAAACCACGGGAGCGGAGATCTGTCCTGAGCCACCGATGGCCAACGGGGTAAAGTGTTTGGCCAGTCTCAGGGTGGTGGGCTCGCTTCCCTTGTGCGTCAGCTTTAATTGATTCTCCTTGGCAGGCCCCATTTCTGATTTGATAACCAGGCTAAATTCCTGGTATGGCTTGCCAGCGTAAAGGTCGGTTTTGAGCCCGAGTCGTGAAAATTCCTTGGCGATGTAAGCGGCCGCCATGTCCAGGCCCTTGGTTCCAACGCCTCGCCCTTCCAGCTCATCGTCTGCCAAGTATTGGACAGTGGCCGCCAGTCGCTGCTGGGATGGAGTTAGTTTCTTTTTCTCGTCAGCCGAGGTGACACCCGGGTGACAGCAGGCCAGGTAGGTAACGATGGCAGCAGTCGTGAGCGACCAGTGGCCGAGGTGGAAAGGCAGCAGCCCTCCGTGGGAACGTTGTGCTGGCGTAATGGAAGGACGTGGCATGGGCTTTTGTTTACCTGCTGTAAGAAGTAATGGGAATCCAGCGGTGGCCAGTGAACGTCACGCACTCATCCGTGGTCCCGAGCGGCGGCAGTTGCTGCCGCCGATCATTCATTCATTGATTTTCCTGTCATTTAGTGCTGAGTCAAGAGTTCTCTGCCCGCTGCGGCGGGATATTTGCAAGGTGCGTTGCTGCCATGGAGACCGGGAATGCTCCGCGGCAGCGGGAAAACGGAACCAGTTTCCGCGAAATTTGCGTTTCGTAGTGTTCGCTGGCTGCGGCTGATCGTGGTCTGCGGCCCTACCATTGGCCACGCCAGAGGCGTACAATCGATTTCGACCGCCAGGGATAAATTGGCCTGTAAACGCTGCTTGCGGCAGTGCGATGCGGCTTCCACAGAAGGGGAGCCACAGAAGCGAAAACGACCAGGGAACGACGCAGTTCATCCTCGCATGGTGGGCGGCGGGAGGCAATCGATGGCTTCGTTGTTTGTGATTCAGGGGCACGACCGGGGGTGTCGGTATGAACTGCAAGGTGATCTCGTTACGCTGGGTCGGGAAGGTTTTAACCTGATTCAGCTGCATGACACAGAAGCGTCACGCCGCCACGTTGAGTTTCATCGAACGGAGGACTCCTATCGCTTGGTCGACCTGGGAAGTTCCAATGGCACTTTTGTTAATAATTGCCAGGTCCAGGAGCATCTACTGGTTAACGGAGATCGTGTGGAAATTGGCTGCACGCGGATGATCTTCACGATCACCGATCAAGTCCCGGTCGACAAGCAGGATCCAGACGTTGATATTGTTGCCCCGGAATCCTCTGCCGGGATTTCCCGTATCGTATCGTCTCTCAGCCAGGCCGAGGGCAGTCAGTTGTTCCAGTCGGGACAGTCCACGGAAAGCGATTGGTTGGCCCGCGCTCGCAGTAACCTGCAGGTCATGTACCGGACGGCGCTCGCCGTCAGCCACACGTTGGATATCGATCAGTTGTTGACGAGAATCATGGAGCTGATTTTTGAATGGGTCGAGGCGGACCGCGGCTGTATCATGTTGATGGATTCCGCTACGGACGTGTTGGCCCCGGCAGTCCGCTTGAATCGGCGGGATGTCGAGGCCAACGAAAAGATGGCCATTAGCCAGACAATTCTTGATTACGTGATTGAGAATGACGAGGGGGTCCTGACGACTGATGCGCGTGAAGACAACCGCTTCGATGCAGCGGGCAGCATCGTCAAGATGGGGGTGCGAGAGGCGATTTGTGTCCCCATGCAGGGCCGCTACGGTGTGGTCGGAGTGATCTATATTGATACCTACACAACTCCAGGCAAGATGATCACGAAATCGTCCGCAAACCGTTTTACCGAAGAACATCTGAAACTGATGATTGCCATCGGCCATCAGGCAGCCCTGGCGATCGAGGATACGTCTTACTATTCTGCCATGGTGCAGGCGGAACGCCTTGCCGCGATCGGTCAGACCATTGCTATCCTGTCGCATGATATCAAGAATATCCTGCAGGGTATTGAGGGAGGCAGTTACCTGATCGAGGAAGGCCTCGGCTCGAAGCAATGGGAAGTGATCGAAGATGGTTGGCGTATCGTGGCCAAGAACCAGGAGAAAATATCGCACCTGGCGATGGATATGCTCTCCTTCAGCAAGGAGCGAAAACCGAACCTGGAGTCGGCTGACCTGAACCGGATCGTTGCGGACATTGAGGAAGTTCTGCAGACGCGTGCCCAGGAAGCGGGCGTCCGTTTGCAGGTCATCGCCGAGCAAGGTATTCCGCCGGTCCTGGTTGATGTGCAGGGTATTCACCGAGCCTGCCTGAATGTCGTGGGTAACGCCATCGATGCCTGCTCGCAGCAGGACGGTGGTAACGTTACGGTGACCACGGAAATCGATACGGTGGAGCGGCAGGTACGTGTCATCGTCAAGGATAACGGACCCGGGATCCCGGAAGCAGAACTGCAGGCGGTGTTCTCGCTGTTTCGTTCCGCCAAGGGCAGCCAGGGTACCGGACTTGGACTCCCGGTAAGCCAGAAACTTCTCCGCGAGCATGGTGGCGATGTGCTGGTCGAAAGTGAACTGGGAAAAGGCAGTTGCTTTGTTCTGCAATGGCCCTTGAGCCCGGATTCACCAGGGCACGGTACGGACAGCCAGGCCAGCTGAATAAACAGTCAGACGAACGCTCTAGTCGCCTCCCCGGGACTCCCCAACGAATGGGTTGTAACGCTTTTCCTCGCCAATCGTGGTCGCGGGGCCATGCCCGGGAAGTATAATGCTGTCGTCGGGTAAAACGAATAATTGTGTCTGGATGGAGTCCACCAGTTGTTCGAAACTGCCATCCGGGAAGTCGGTGCGGCCAATGCCGCGTTGGAATAACACGTCGCCACCGAAAACCACTGCCGGTGATGCGTTATGCCAGACAAAGACCACGTGACCGCAACTGTGACCTGGCGTGTCTCGTACCTCCAAGTCAAATCCAGCTGATTGGTAGACCTGTCCTGCCTTGACCAGGGTATCTGCAGCGGGACTGACCAGCCCCATCCCGTATTGGCCAGAGAGATTCAGCATCGGGTCCGTAAGCTTGGCGGCATCGCCCTGGCCAATGACCAAGGGTGCCTCGGGCCAGGCCTCCTTCAGAGCCGCATTGCCAGCGATGTGGTCAGCGTGTCCATGGGTGTTGAGGATCGCAGCCAGAGACAAACCCTTCTCCGTCAGATAATCAAGAATTGGCTGAGGCTCAAATCCAGGGTCAAATACCACGCACTCGGACATTCCGTCAAGATGGGCAATATAGGCATTTTCTTCAAACATCTCCGATACCACGGTTTTTAAGAATAGCTTGCCTGTGCCCACAAATCAGTCTCCCAGCAGATTGTCAAAATGAATAAAATGTGCCGCCTTTATCGCCCATGCGGAGTGGGGTTGCAAGCGGACCGAATGAGTTGCACAAAAGTGTTTAATCGGGGCCCTAGAGTAATCACTGTAACCGTCGGATGGCGATAGATAGCAATACAGCGTATTGTCGGCATAAGTCCGCAGCCGATGGGTGGGCTTGGGGGTGACTACTGCTGCTCGGAAAAGGAATTCACTTCTCGCAAAAGATCAAGGACGATCGAATCGACGCTTGTGGCGTCGGCCGGTCTTATGAAAAACGCGCCGCGGGCGCTTTAGGAGAAACTGCTGATGGCGACTCAGTCCACCTGTCTTCGAACACTTATCGTTTCTGTTACGGGAATCGCACTGCTCTGCTTGACCTCGGTTAGCGATGGCCAGGATCGAAATGGCCAGTTGCCGCAGCGCTTGCGGGAACCCGTGTTCCGCGTTGCGAAAACTCCCGCACCCACTGCAGCCAATGCGCATCCGCTTGATCCCGCCATCAAGGTGGCTCGTCAATGCCTGGTGAATATTCAGGCAAACGTCAAGGATTATACGTGCACGTTGGTCAAGCGGGAACGCATCAACGGAAAGCTCGGCGACTACGAATACATGTACACCAAGATCCGCAACCAACGGGTGGCCACCGGGAAGGTGGTGGTTCCGCTTAGCGCCTACATGTATTTCGTTAAGCCGGGGTCCGTCGCGGGACGTGAGGTCGTTTACGTGGCTGGGCGAAATAAGGGCAAGCTCTGTGCTCACGAGGGTGGCACCAAGGGCCGCCTCATTCCTAGTGTATGGTTGTCGCCGAACGGGGTGCTCGCCATGAAGGGTCAGCGGTATCCTCTTTCCGAGATCGGAATTGAAAACCTGGTAGCCAAGCTGATCGAACGTGGTTTGCGAGATCGCACTCGTAACGAGTGTGAAGTCGAGTTTCGACGCGGAGCCAAGATCAATGGCCGTGAATGTACTATCATCCAGGTGACGCACCCGCATCGGCGTCCCTATTTTGATTTTCATATTGCTCGTATTTTTATCGACAATGAGTACAACGTACCGATCCGCTACGCCGCCTTTGATTGGCCCAAGTCTGCCAAGGCCAAGCCCGAAGTGGTCGAGGAGTACACTTATCTGAACCTGAAAATCAATGTCGGTCTCACGGACGAGGATTTCGACACGAAGAATCCGAAGTACAACTTCTAGGTGGTTCAACTGGGGTAGTCTCCCGGGTGCGCGAGCGACTGCTGGTCACGCCCCGGTAGAGGGCCAGCGGCGCGCCGCTATGGAGTCGCTGGGTGCGTCTCGAAACGACTGGAACGGAAAGGGGAGAAATGCGTTATTACCTGAGTGGAGTGTTGTTGCTTATCTGTTTCGGAATTGGCTGGAATCTGGGTCGCACTAAGCTGCCTCCCCCGGAAGTGAATCTGGAGGTCCAGGAGTTGAGTATCGACCTGGGTGATTTTAATGCGGAACCAGATCCGGAAGCCCAACCCTGGTCCGATATCGCTCCTGGTTTGCTGGGAGAACCGGTGCGTAAGTCCTAGCCTCGCGTTACAATATCCAGTAACACCCCGGTCCGCAGTCGCGGAAGTTTAGATAGCGGGGAGAATCCTGGAGGAGTGCGCGTGGGTATCTTGAGGGCCGCAACCGTTCAGTTTCAGCATCTGCCCGGCGCCATCGATGTGAACCTGGGGATCGTTGCATCCTTTGTTCAGAAGGCTGCCGAAGGTGGCGTCAAACTTATCGTTTTCCCCGAGTGCTGCCTGAGTGGCTATTGGCATCTAAGAAAACTGGATCGGGCTGGCCTGGAACGCCTGGCCGAAGGAGTTCCGGATGGTCCCAGTACACGGAAGCTGTTGGACCTGGCGGCTACTTACCAGATGACGGTTGGTGCCGGCCTGGTGGAAAGGGCGGAGGATGGCCGTTTGTACAACAGTTACGTGGTAGCACTTCCGGATGGGCGTCATTACTGCCATCGAAAGATTCACTGTTTTATCAGTGAGCACATGGACTCCGGCAGTGAGTTTACCGTTTTCGATATGGTGGAAGGGCATCGGTTGGGCGTCTTGATTTGTTACGACAACAATATTGGCGAGAACGTTCGCATGACAGCGCTGGCCGGTGCGGAAATCCTCTTGGCACCTCACCAAACGGGCGGGTGCGATTCCGGAAGTCCGTTTGCCATGGGCGTGGTGGACCGGCAACTATGGGAACAGCGGGAGGTGGATCCAGCAGCCATCGAGGCTGAATTCCGAGGCGACAAGGGGCGAGGTTGGCTGATGCGCTGGCTGCCATCCCGCGCTCACGATAATGGAATATTTGTCCTGTTCAGCAATGGTGTAGGTATCGACGATGACGAGGTTCGTACCGGCAACGCGATGATTATTGATCCCTACGGTCGAATTGTTTCGGAAACCTGTCGTGCGGAGGATGTCATGGTGGTAGCCGACCTGGATCTTTCCCTGCGAGCCCGGGCTACGGGTACACGCTGGATCCGTGCTCGCCGCCCGGAACTGTATGGTCCACTCGCTGCCCCCACTGGAAAGGAAGAGGATACGCGGCGGATACGGTTTGAACACAAACGATGAAATCGCCGCGGGCCGTCACGCCTGGTGGCTGGCCAAAATCGCCTGGAGGGTCCGCATCGTGGCGGCGAATATCCCTGGCGTCGCGCTTTCGCGGGGGCCGGCCACGTTGAGTACCGCGATGGAGTGGCGGTCGAGCCAGGTGCGCGGCACCAGAGGGCCCGGCGGTTTTGCTACGTCCAGGAGAAAGAGCGGGCGGCCGATCTGGTTCGCACATTGCTGGGTCAGCAGGGTTCCGCCGCTGAGTTGGTCCCGG
>JAYGDH010000197.1:0-2226 GCA_046583055.1 Pirellulaceae bacterium
GACCCCGCGTTCAGCGACTGGAGTTACCTGGTGAGTGGAATCCTCCTTGTATTTCACATCACCGTCTTCGTGGTGGCGGCCAACATGGTTCTGTACGCGGTGGACAAGCGTTTGTCGCTGAAGGGAACCGAAATCGATCAATGGGTCAAGAATGCCCGGCATGCTTTCCAGGGGGCTATCGACACCGTGGCGACGGGAGCCTCGCGGGAAACAGGCCGCGTGGTGTCGCCAGCAGTGCCACCGGATGAATCGGGAAGCCAGTGGCGTCAGTAGGGAAGTGATTGCCTGAAGCTACGAAAAAAGCCGCTGGCAGACAGCGGCTTTCTCGCTGGTCGACGGGGTCCGCTGCCCGCTGGGGGCAGGCGAACTGTAGTGGAGCCGAAGGGGGTCGAACCCTCTACCTCTGCATTGCGAACGCAGCGCTCTCCCAAATGAGCTACGGCCCCATGAGTTCACTGGATGCCTGAATAGCAGGCAGCAGTGTCGGCCAATCGGTGACAGCAAGTAAGGGGAGCGGTGCCGATCAGCCAAGCGGTATTCTAGTTGGGCCAGGAAAAAGTGTCTAGGTCCAGCCGTCGGTGGTTACGGCTCAAGCCCCAGGCTTTGACGATAAGCCTGTACTTGCTGCTCCCGCCCCAGTTCCCTGGTGATGGCTTCCCATTGGCGAACTGTGTCCAGCAGGGCGTCCTGGGCAGAAGCCTCCCGGGAAAGTACCCGGGCGACCGCCTGGTCCAGTTCCTGGAGATACCGGGCACGACCAGGAATTCGGAGGCAGAACATGACCCGTGAGCCCGCATGAGCCCGCTGGTAAATTGCCGCAAACTGGTCGGCAGCAGTCGGACTGGTGCCAATATCCATCCAGGGTACGGGATCAGATAGGTGTGAGGATCGAAACATGGCCGTGAACCGGCTGCGGCGCGAAACCGAAGCGCTCCACTTGCTGCTGGTTAGTCGCACCAGGCTGTCGGCGGCAAAACGGGGATGCTTGCTGTTGCGTGAGATAGAACCTAGTCGTCCGGAAATCGCCAGCAGGGGAACGTGAGCTGTTTCCGGTCCGGGCAGGGTTTCCCAGGTCTGGTCACTGGCGTTGTAAATATCGCGTGATCCTGGCAAGAGCGCCCAGGCCACGGGGACGGGTTTGGGCATCGCTTCTTCATGCTGATTGCTGGCGCCCAGGGAGGGCCAGCTGAGGGCCATGGCAGCCTGACCCTGGTAAAACTGTTGACGAGTTGCTGCCGGAGAAGTGGGCCATTCCTTTGCTGGCCTCGAGGTGGCTGCCTGCGCGAGTTCTTCCAGGGCACGGACGAAGGGAGCACCGGCGATCAACGGTTCCATGGAAAGGTAATCGAAGACGCCGGAATACTGGTTGGGGTGTCGTGTGTAGGCAGCAGCCCGGGCCAGCAGGGTGATCGCTGCCCAGCCTGGTCCCAGTGGCTCGGCGGTAGCCTGCCAGGCTTCCTGGTCCTTGGGGATCCATGGCGCCACCCGGTCACGATCTGATAACAGTGAGACCAGTTGCTGGTAATCGCTCCATGTTTCCGGTGGTTCAAGTTCCAGGGCCTCGAAAATATCGCGGCGGTAATAGAGCATCAACTGGGGCGAGCCCAGGGATGCCGCGTATCGTTGCGGGCCCCAGGAGACCTCGGCTTTGCTGGCCGTGGGCAGCAGTCCCTTGTTATGTTCGGCGAGCGTCTCGTTCATGTATTTTTGTAAGGGTAGCAGTGTTTGTTTTGTGGCCAGGTGTCCAAGCTGGGCGCTGGGATAAATGATGATGTCGGTTTGGAGTTGCTTGCTATCCAGCAGCTGGGCCGTGCTGATGTTGGTGACAATGATTTTCGACCCGGCACGTGCTTTCCACTGGCGAGCAATAGCCGTGGCCAGTTCCGGGTCGTCGGTGACCGTGACGTGAAGCGTTGGTTTCGGTTCCGGCTTGGTGGCGAGGTTAGCGGCCGGGTCCTGGCAACCCGAGGAAGCGAGGCCAGTCATGATCAGCAGCAGTAGCAGGTGCCTGCCGCGGGGATGTTTGAACAAGGGTGGGGCCATGGAGTGGGATTTCCGGTAACTCAGCGAGGTGAAATGGGATGGAAATGATTACGGGATGATCGCCCTGGTAGTTCATACACTGCCGATTAAGCTGCCGGTGGCCCAGCCGCCAGCACCGCTGAATCTAACGGAAAGCGGACATTGGCTAAACAGCAATTACCGTGCATCTCGGGGCAAAGATGT
>JAYGDH010000298.1:0-9135 GCA_046583055.1 Pirellulaceae bacterium
GCCGTATCTGACGTAACGTTCGTTGACGGCCTTCCAGGAGCGCATCGCGGGCTCAACGTAGGTATCGGGCAGAACGCCCAGGCGAACCATGGTCCCCTCGGGCCCGCGGACCAGGTTAACGATTTCACGCAGCGTTTTGTCAGTAACATCCAGGAGTTCTCCCCTTGCTCCCTGGCCGACGCTGACGATGCGATCCTTGGGGCGCAGTTTTCCTTGCTGCGCCGCATCCCCACCTGGGATGAGCTTTCGGATGGCGACGAAGCCCAGGTGTTGTTCAAGCGTGGCACCGATTCCCTGGTAGTTGAGGCGCATACGAATCTGCAGGCTTTCGTAGGATGGCGGGGACAGGTAGGTACTGTGGGGATCAAAGCTGCGAGTCAGCGAGGATAAGAATATCTCCAGCAGGTCATCGGCCGTGGTGTTGGCGATGCGTTGTGCAAACTGATGGTAACGCCGTTTCACCTGGTCACGTGCAACCGGATCCTGGGGATTGCGAGCATCCAGCAGCAGCAGGTCATACTTGATTTGACGCCGCCAGCGGTCGGTCGCTTCCTCGGCGTTCTTCGGGTGGGTATCCAGGCTGGCATCCTGGTGAATGATCTCGTCCCGGGAAAAATCAAGTTGGCGGGCCAGTAACTCAGCGGCCAGGAGAGTGCGTTCCCGTACTCGTTCCTGGAAACGGTGAAAAATGGTATAGGCAATGGTCAGGTCGTTGTTGGCCAGTTGGTCATCAACAAGGGATTCCATTTTCAGAAAAGATGCCATGTCGGCCTGGTTGAAATAGAGCTTGCGAGGGTCCAGTCGTTCCAGGAAAACCTTGAGCGTGCGGGCGCCGATCTGGTCGTCCAGGGTGTGTCGGGTGAGATGTTGACTTTCCAGCAGCGTGGTGACCAGTACGGCCACCTGCCGATCGCGAGCACGCGGACGGGCTGGCAACTCGGCGCTCCTGGCAGGCACAAGGGCCTGGGAGGTAAGCAAGGTAATCGCGATGATCTGGAGGTAACTGCGAAGAAACATCAGGTAAGGCCCTTGCTGAAAATTACGGCTGGTCGACAGTTTGGCTTGTGATTGCATGTTAGCAGGCGTCCGGCTGCCGACCACAAGCAATTCTTGTTGGTACATAGTAAGTCGTCAACGACAAGCGCTGACCTGTAGCGCAGATTGGCCGACCGGGCCGACCGGTCATCACGATCACGGGTCCGGGACCGCCGTTTTACGGGTTCTATCGAGAGATTCTCCCCCCAGTTCGTGTTGTGTCAGTTGATGGGTTTGCAGGTATTGTACGAAACTTTTTACCCGTCAGAGTGTTTTAAAGTCCTGGGCCAACAAGAGCCGGCTTCAAGGCAGAGAGTTCCAGGTACACGCTTTGGGGAGATGGAGCTATGAAACAGGTAGCCAAGATAAGTTTGTTTCTTTTGCATTTGACAGGCGTTGTGTTGTGCGTGGTTTGTACGGTCATCACGATCGATTGTGTCGTTCCCCTGATTCCCCGTTACACGTCCCTGGGAGGTTGGTTAAGTCACCTCGAGTTGGATCCCATGCATGTCATGTGGTTAACCACGTGGAGCCTGGCATTGGCCGCCTTGCCAGCAATCGGCCTGTTCTCGCTTGATACCCCGGTAAGACGGCAACTGCGTTATCGACGCGACAGATTGATGAAGACGCAGCCGGTCAGGCGGCCGTCGATCAAGAATGATCCCGATGAACTGGTGATTTCCTGGGTTGGTGATGACAGCCAGACAGATGACCTGTCGCTGGTAGAAATGCAGTCAAACATGTTGCACTAGCCTGGCAACGCAATCAGCCTAGAGGCTCCAGTCCAATCCTTCAGGTAGCTGGTTAAGATTCAGGCAGCCGTCAGCGGTAACGATGACCATGTCCTCGACACGTACCCCACCCAGGGACCTGCGGTAAAGCCCTGGCTCGATGGTGAGGGCATCGCCACGGATCAGGTCGGGGCCGCCGAAGTCCAGCAACGGTGGTTCATGGACCTCGAGCCCGATGCCGTGGCCGGTGCCGTGAGTCATGGCGCAGTAGTCGTCGCTTTCCTCTTCCCCGGGCAGGCCGACCTGGTAGCCGTGTTGCTGGATGGCATCAATGGTAGCCTGGTGCACTGCCTGGGCATTGCTTCCTTCCCGGGTTGCCGCGGTGCCGGCAGCCTTGGCAGCCACCACGGCAGCATGCATGCAGACAATCTCGTCGTGGATTGCACCATGTACGACCGTGCGGGTGCAGTCACCGTGGTAAAGAGTTTGGCGATTGCGGGGGAAGATGTCGATAATGACCGGTTCTTGCGTCCGCAAGATGCCGCTTCCCAGGTTGTGGCAGTCGGCTGCGGAGGGACCTCCTGCGACGATCGACGCCGGGTTGGAATAGCCACGTTCCAGTAGCCAGAGATCGACTGCAGAACGTACACGTTCCGAGGTTAAGGGGCCGCCGTCATGCAGCAGTTCACCATTCTGGTCGGCCTGGCTGTTGGCAACCAGTTCACAGGCCATCTGCATGGCACCCTCGGTCGCCTGTTGGGATTCCTGTAGCCAGGCAATTTCCTGATCGTCCTTGGCTCGTCGTTCCTGGACTCCCATCTCCAGGTCACATTCTACGGATAGTCCCAGTTCCTGAAGGTGATGGGCGTAGATGAGGGGCAGGGAACGGTCCGTAATGACATGCCGTCTTCCTGTGCGGTGGATGAACTCGGCCAGGGCTTGCGCGGTGGCCGTTTCGCGGTCACCGGAAAGACCACCGTCGGGAGCGTAATCGGCAGGACAGGCAACCTGGTCGACACGAGCGTTTTGACTCGCTCGCTGCATCTCGATGTCTCGCAGGATCAGGGTGCTGGATCGTGTTCCGTCGGCCGTGGGTAATTCGATCAGGGCGGCCGGGTCGCCCACGAGAAAACGGATGCGGTGATAGAGGGACAGGTTGGTGGCCGGAATGCCGGCCATAACGATGGCTACTTCAGCTTGAGAGGGATTCAT
Organism: Pirellulaceae bacterium; assembly: GCA_046583055.1. Lineage (GTDB taxonomy): Bacteria > Planctomycetota > Planctomycetia > Pirellulales > Pirellulaceae > JAZADA01. The sequence goes on from JAYGDH010000298.1 coordinate 2,979, forward strand.
GCTGCGCCTTTTTCAGGAAGAGGAGACACGGTCGCGTGACTGGATAACACCGGAATTGTAATCCATATGGTCGGATCTTCTAGCACCGGTGAAATGTCCGTTTTCTGATCGGGACCGGCCAGTAAGCTCAAATGTGGTAGATTGGAGAAGGCCGTTGTTTCAACCATAGAGGAAACGGAAGTCGTGAACAGACGAGCTGGTAAACTGGTCGTGGTAGCGCTGGTGCTGTTGGTCAATCCGGTCTTGGTGGGACAGGAGTGGTCGCGGTTTCGTGGCCCTAACGGTTCCGGAATCAGCCCGGCGGCTGACCTGCCGGCAACATGGAAGCCCAGCGATTACCACTGGAAACAGCCGTTGCCGGGGCGCGGCCATTCCTCACCGGTCTTGTGGGGAACTCGCCTGTTCCTGGTCAGCGGAGAAGAAGCAACGGGACAGCGATTCGTAACGTGCCTGGATGGTCGGTCAGGGAAAATGCTGTGGCAACGTGTGTTTGCCGCGGAGACGCATCGCACGCACAAGTTGAACAATTATGCCGCGGCCACGCCGGTGGTAGATGGCCAGCGGCTCTACGTTTCCTGGGGAACGCCGGAAAAAGTCTCGGTGCTGGCATTGAATCACCAGGGTAAGACGCTCTGGCAGCGGGACCTTGGACCCTACCCGGGAGGACATGGTTACGGGGTTTCGCCGATTCGTACCGGCAAGGTGTTGGTCTTGCCAAATGACCAGGCTGGTAAGAGCAACTTGATAGCTCTCGATTCCGAAACAGGCAAGACAGCCTGGAAAATTCAGCGTGAAAGCAAGTCCGCTTACGCGACCCCCTGTGTTCGTCGCAGTTCAGATGGTACCGAGGAATTGATCTTCACTAACTGGGAACAAGGGATCACGGCTATCGACCCAGAGACAGGAAAGATCAACTGGGCTGCCGATGTGTTTGATAAATCACACGTCGAATCCTCGATCGGTTCCCCGGTGGTCGCTGGTAACCTGGTGCTGGGGGTATGTGGCTGGCTGGGCCATGGGAACGAGGTGGTGGCAGTACGTCCACCCGCCGGTCACGTCAGCAAAGCAACGGTGGCTTACCGAATTACGCGTGGCGCGCCCCTCTGTACGACGCCACTGGTGCGAGACGACCTGCTGTTCCTGTGGTCGGATAATGGGATTGTCAGTTGTGCTGACAGTACCACGGGGGAAATGTATTGGACCAAGCGAATTGGCAAGATGTTTTATGCCTCTCCGATCTGTATTGGTAAGCAAATCTATAACGTGGACGTGGATGGAACGGTGGTTGTGCTGGCGGCCTCGAAGGAATATCAGTTGCTGGGTCGAAACGACCTGGGAGAAGCCAGCCATAGTACGCCAGCAGTTGCCGGTGGAGGAATTTATTTCCGTACACTTTCGCAGGTCTTTTGCCTGGCAGGAGAGGGCTTCGCCAGGCCTTAAGCGAGGGCGGTTAGTTCTTCTTTTACGGGGGCGGAAGCTTGACTCCCCAGATGGGTCCCCGGGTCCTGTTTTTCTTGAGCGGGAACTGCTGGGCGGCCCGAGCTGCCCCGGGAGCCACGGCCACCAGTCGATAGGTTCCCTGGTTGGAATTGGCAATCCGCGTTAATTGTGATTTGCCCTTCTCTGGAACTTCCATTCCCAGCGTAAAGATAGGGATGCGGCGATTGTGAGGCTGCGTCAGCTTGGCGGTTGTGTTGTCGGTAAAGGCACCATCTCCCAGGATATAGATGGTATCCGGCCGCAAGGAAAGTGCCATTTGCATGGCGGCTTCCCCGCGTGTGTACAGGCAAAGCTCTACCGTGTACAGCCACTGATACAGCCGCTCCTTGTTCTTGCGAGTAGCTGGCACCAGTTGGGAAACTGGCGAGGGCCAGAATAGAGGGTAAGCGGTGTCGCTGAAGAAAATGACGTAAAAGTATTGGTCGTTGTCCATCTGCTCGACGGTCTTTGCCAACTCGGTGAGAGCCGTATGGAAACGTCCTCTCGTCATGCTGTTGGAATTGTCGACCACGAAGACAAAACGTCGTCCCTTGGACTTGGAACCAAAAAAACTGGCGGTCATTTTCCCGACCTTGTCGGTGAGAGATTCCATGGCAGAGCCGCTGTCTGAAAAAATAGCGTTGATCTGGCTGACCGAGTCGGACTCGATTACCTCCGGACCGAGGTCATCGGCATCCGCAACAGTGGAGGCCAGGGTTAATTCGCTCATGTCGGAATCGTTGACTTGGGGAGAATCAAAGGATGGAGATAGCTCCTCCATGTTTTCAAGCTCGTCCGCGATATCCACCTCGGCCATCTGTTCCAGGGGTTCGTTCGCATCCTGGCTGCCAGCGATCAGGGAAAAATCAGCAGTGGCGGGGATCGCTATGGTGATCAGCCCCAGGATCAGGAACAGGATTAGATGAACGATCATGCTGATAGCCCATGCCGGTACCTGGCGAGAACCTGGCCACCAGGAATTAGTGTCGTTGTCCGCTGATTCGGATTCATCCGGACTGTCCTGCTGTGGCGGGGATGATTTTTGCGGGGCATTGGCAGTAGCAGCGCGTTTTGCGGTAGGAAGCGAGGCTGCCGTGGGTAATGTCTTTTTCGCTACTTGAGGAGCTTTTGCACCTTTAGGAACCGCTGCCTGCGCCGCAGTTTTTCCAGCAGGTTTTTCCGCCACGGGTTTTTCCTGGGCAGGCCGTTTTGCGGCTGCCAACTGGGCCTCGAGTTCACGCTTGGCTTGTTCCAGTTGGCTGACGCGGTCCGCGGTGTTATCAGCAGATGCAGGTAACACTTTGTCGGAGGTGTTTTCAGGAGAAGATTGGGTAGGATCCATCTGAAACACTTTTGTTGATAAAAACGGAACGAGATTGTCAGTGAGATTCGATAAGAAGCCCGAGGATACAACCAGTCCTGTGATTGGCAGTAGCCTCTGGCAATTAAGGAACTGTCCTAGACAACTAGTTTATACCAAAATTTGTAATGATAGGTCTATTTGAACAGTTTCGGCGGAACGGCCCTTCGCAGCGTGTGGCAGAGCCAGTCTTTGGTTCTCTAAGTCGATGATAAAGAATGAAAAATCACCTATTTGTTGTAAATTCAAGATAATTTGCGAGACTGATAACGCACTAGCAGGTTTACAGATCATGTAAACATGCTGTGGAACCGCCCCTGATGACGAGGGGATTTGGAACAAAAATTCAGCTGCACTGGGTTAAACCGAAGTAACCGGATACACTATAAAACAAGGTGCGAAAATTTTAAGTCGGAGTGTGTGGTTGGTATGATCGTGGTAACGATCAGTAAGCCATTGGCATTTAAAACCGTTTGGGAGAGTAGATTTATGAAAAAGTTAAATATCCTCACCATGGCTGCTGTGGCTGTCATGATGATCGCTGGGACAGGGATGGCACAGCGAGCAGATCAACCACCTCGAGAAGAACGCGTACAACCACAGCGACCGGAAGGTCAGGCCCCGGGGCGTGAAGGCCGGGGAGCACAAGGTCGAGAAGGTCAGGGTCGAGAAGGTCAGGGGCGAGCAGGTCAAGGGCGAGAAGGTCAAGGGCGAGAAGGTCAAGGGCGAGAAGGTCAAGGGCGAGAAGCCCAGGGGCGCGGTGCTCAAGGTGGAGCCCAGGGGCGTGGTGCTCAAGGTGGACAACGCATGCCGCGTTTGCCGATCATCCAAGCTTTGGATGCTGATCAGAATGGTGAAATTTCTGCAAAAGAAATTGCCAATGCCGTGGCGGCCTTGAAAAAGATTGATGCCAACGGCGATGGTAAATTGACCATGGAAGAGATGATGCCAGCTGGTATCGGTCGTGGTGCCCAGGGACGCGGAGCCCAGGGACGCGGTGGCGAAGGCCAACCCCAGGGACGCGGAGCCCAGGGACGTGGAGCAGCCGGTGGTAATACGGCTGACATCGTTTCCCGGATTATGGCGAATGACAAGAATGGCGACGGCAAAATCGACAAGGAAGAGCTTCCAGAGCGGATGCAACGGATCCTTGAGCGAGCTGACGCGAACAAGGATGGAGCCCTTGATAAGGGGGAAATCGAGAAGATGCTGGAAGGCGTTGGCCGTGCGGGCGGAAACCGTGCAGGTGGCGGTGACCGGCCGGCAAGACCAGCTAACGGGGATCGGCCGGCAAGGCCGGCTAACGGTGATCGTCCGCAGCGGCCAAGTAACAACTAGGTCGTTGTCGATCGAGACACCTGAGTCTTGTGAGTGATGTATAGCGAGTCGGCGAGAGAGATTTGGGAAATCTTTCGCCGGCTCGTCTTTTATTAGTGCAGGTCGATGAATCTGGGACAAATGAAAGATGATTGTGCAACCAATATGCCTGAATTGCACCAGGGGAAGCGGATGGCGTGCGGGCGTGATGGTGGCAATGGTACTGATCGTGTTCACGGGAACGGTAGGGGCGGCTCCGGTAGAAGAGGCATCAACAGTCGAGCAGGAAGCTTATTGGCAACAGGTTTATAGTGGCCAGCGGATACTCGAGATAGAACTGCGGCTTACCAGCCAGGCATGGGATGCTATGCAGCCCACGGGGGGCGGTCGTGGTGATGGAACGCGGTTCCCGTATGCGAGTGGAACGCTGACGATTGACGGAAAAAAGCTGGATCGCGTCGGGATGCGATTTAAAGGGAACTCTTCCTATCGCTTTTCTGAACGAGGATTGCGTCGGCCGTTCAAGATCGATACCAATCGATTTACCAAGGGCCTGAAATGGTTTGGGAAGACCAAGTTGAATCTTTCCAATTCCTTCAAGGATAGTACCTACCTCAGGGAGAAATTGGGCTACGAGATATTTCACGCCGCCGGGTTACCGACACCGGGCGTGGGATGGGCTCATGTCTGGTTGACCATCGATGGTCAGCGTCAGCGTGAAGACCTGGGGCTGTATGTACTCGTGGAACAAGTAGACGATGACTGGGTCGACCATCACTATGGAGCCGACTCTGCCAACAGCCTGCTGATGAAACCCGAGGGAATGTTCGAGTGGCCTTACCTGGGTAAAGATCTCAAGGCTTACGAACGTTACGAGATCAAGGAGGGCGAGACGAATACGAAGTTGCTACAACGATTTGCCGACTTTTTACAGTTCTCGCAGGAAAGCACCCCGGAGGTATTCAATCGCCGCGTAGGTACGTTCCTGGACCTGGATAACTGGGCCCAGTATTTTGCAGCGAACACGCTGCTTGTAAATATCGACAGTATCGTGGCCATGCCACATAACTATTATCTGTTGGTGGACCAGGCCGATGGTTTGATCAAGATTCTTCCCTGGGATCTCAATGAGTGTTTTGGGTTGTTTACCGTCGGCGCAAGTCCGGAAGATCTCGTGCGCTGGGATATCAGGCGTCCCTGGTTAACCCAGAATCGACTGTTGGAACGCCTTTTCGAAATGCCGGATTTTCAGCGGCGTTACCAGGAGGCGATTCGCAAGCTTCTCGAGAGTGCCTTTGGGCTGGCGCAGATCAGTCGTCGCGTGGCCGCGTTGCAGCCGAGCCTGGAGGCTATCCTGAAGAGTGGTGGTATGAACGAGCAAGTGCGGCAGATGCAACTTTCTATCGACGGGTCCGAGAGTTCCGGGGAAGGGTTCCGGCGAGGTCCCATCGGATTGAAGTATTTCGTCAAGGAACGGGTGGCGTCCGTGGAGAGACAGTTGGCCGGGACCGAGAATGGAGTTCAGCTTGAACAACGACGTCGGCGCGGTGGTCCGCCCATCGGGCCACCACCGGGCAGGGGCATGATTCCCGGGATTGCCGTGATCGAGACACTGGACGTCGATCGCAATGGGATTCTGACCCGGGAAGAGATCGAACAGGCGGTCGTTAGACTCAAGAAGTTAGATCGAAATGGTGACGGTAAATTATCACCAGCAGAATATGAAATGCAGCGCGGGCCCGGCGGCGAGAGGCCCGGTTTTCCGGGAGGGCCGCGGTGAGTTGTGCGACGAAATGACGTTGTCACACGGCGGTTCCTCTGGAACAATAAACAAGTAGTGTGAGCAGGTATCGAGTAACCCCGGGGTAGCATGGCCTGGGATAAGTCCAGAATCGGCTCAACGGGGAGTAGAGAGAGAAGCTGCAGCAGACGTGATCAAGCATCTGCCTGGTTGGTCGTCTGAATTGGTTTGAAGGTAACTTTTTTCAATCATAGCGAAAT
>JAYGDH010000319.1:0-4253 GCA_046583055.1 Pirellulaceae bacterium
TTCAAGAACGTCCTCGATTCCTCCCGACAGAAAGTGCCCTTCGGTATCGCGCAGGTTGGCAAGGCTTTCCGAAACGAAGTGACCCCGCGCAATTTTACTTTTCGCTCCCGCGAATTCGAGCAGATGGAAATCGAGTTCTTCTGTCATCCGGAAGCCTCGGCAGAATGGTATCGTTACTGGCGAGATCGACGCATGCGATGGTATACCGAACTAGGATTGTCTGGCGAACGACTGCGACTGCGAGAACATGATGCTGACGAATTGAGCCACTATTCGACCGGTACCGCGGATATCGAATATGCGTTCCCGTTCCTGCCCGAGGGTGAATTTGGTGAACTGGAAGGAATTGCTCATCGAGGTGACTTCGACCTGCGTAGTCACATGGAAGGAAAACTCGATCCCAGCACGAATCCCCTGGAACTGGAAGTTGACAAGGACGGCAAGCCTGTCTGGCGAGGGAGCGGTAAAGACCTGACCTATCGCGATGATCTCAGTGGAGAACGATACACCCCACACGTTATCGAACCATCCGCCGGGGCTGACCGGGCCGCGCTGGCTTTCCTCTGTGAAGCCTATACCGAGGACGAGGCTCCCGATGAAAAAGGTAAAATGCAAACCCGTACCGTGATGAAATTCCATCCCCGGGTAGCACCAATCAAGGCGGCCGTTTTTCCGCTGGTCAAGAAAGATGGCATGCCCGAAGTGGCACGAGAAATCTACACCGCCTTGAAACCGCATTTTAACGTCTTCTATGATGAAAAGGGGGCCGTCGGCAGACGCTATCGCCGTCAGGGCGAAGCCGGCACACCTTATTGCATCACCGTGGATGGTCAAAGCCTGCAGGACCAAACCGTCACGATCCGAGATCGCGACACCCTGGAACAATGGCGAGTCTCAATCGACGACTGTATCACCGAGGTCCGGCAACGAATCGGCTGATGGATCACCCTGAACTTATCCTGTTTTCCCGACCCTGATAGAGACCTGCCCCATGCTACCCGCTATCAGCCAGGTCTGTTCCCTGCCTTCTCCCTTCGAAAAAGACTTGGCTGACTACGCTGCCGGCAACTGGCGGCATATCGAACTCTGGTTTACGAAGCTGGAAATCTACCTCCAATCCCATTCCATTTCCGCGGTACAGGAGTTGGCAAGTAAAAATCAGCTGACCTTTCCGGTTGCCAGTTTCCAGGGCGGCTTACTGAACCCACACGGACAGGGCCACGAACTGGCCTGGGAATTATTCAACCAACGACTGCAAATCTGCCAGCAACTTGAAATCGGCACCCTGGTCGTGGCCTGTGATATCCTGGAAACTCCGCGAGAATCCGATTGGCAGCCGATCATGGATTCGCTTAAACAGCTGGCGGAACAGGCTGCCCAGGCCGGTACACGTGTGGCACTGGAATTCCAGGCAGAATCAAAACTGGGAAACAATCTACAAACCACGGCGTCACTGGTGGCAGAAATCAACCATCCGTTCCTGGGCATCTGCCTGGATGCCTTCCACTTTTACGTCGGCCCCAGTAGCACCGAAGACCTGGCCTGCCTGACCACTGACAACCTGTTCCACGTTCAACTCTGTGACCTGGCAGACTGCCCGCGGGAAATGGCCAAGGATGGAGATCGGATTCTCCCTGGGGAAGGGGATATCCCGCTGAACGCCATCCTGTCCCACCTGTCCCGAATCAACTACCAGCGTCATGTCTCTATTGAATTAATGAATCCCCAGCTCTGGCAAGTACCGGCATTACAGTTCGGGCAAACCAGCTGGTCAGCCTTCAGCAACCTGCTCAAGCAGGCCGGTATCGCCGAGGATGATTCAATCTCGGCGTGACGCCCCCGTTCAGGCCGCCTGCCCCCGGCGCTCCTTGCCCCTTAACGGAAACTCGTCCTGCGAACACGATTCCATGATCTCACGAAATACAGGTGGCGTTTGCGACCTGTCCAGGTATTTCAACGCCTCTGGTAACACGGTCTCCTGGCTGTTCAACTGGCCGGGCGATAAATCGGCCTCCTGTGGACGGCGGTAAACGTAGTCGAAATTCAAGAGGAAACCGGTCAACAGCAGTAATTGGCCGACAATCAACATCACCAAGGCAGTCCAGCCAGGTCCCTGGGGTGCCCGCAGGATGTCCCATCCCAGGACACTGGCACTGACAACCTGCATGACTGAACCTATTGCCAGGTACGTCGAACCTGTCCTTAACAATCTGCCTGTACCGTGCCGTTCTTTCGAGCCCCGTCTCTCCAGGTCAACGTTTCTAATGTGAATTCCTGGATGCGTCGGCTTCCTGGATAATTCCGTAACAGGGCTATGATCCACGTCCGTAACCGTCAGGTAATCCAATCCCATTGCCATGGGACTATCCAACCAGCGTTTCCTGGTGTCCCGATTGCTCCCGGCAGGATCATGCAGGCCATTGAGACAGGTCATCAAGCTGTTGCAACAAGCACACCACGTCAACCGATCGTCTTCCATGGAGACGATACCAGGACGATCCTGTTGACAGATACCACACCACATTCGTGCTTCCTTGAACTACATTGCTCCCTGCTTTGCCCGGCCCACAGAAGGGCCCACGGCATCGATCCCACCAATCAAAATCGGTGCGTTCGGCGAGAAACTGCATCCATTATCTTCGCTGTCGACGGAGACTTTTCGCAGCCCGTTAAAATAGATCGATTACAACGGCCACGAGCAGTCGTGGAGGCGATTTTCGATCGACCTGGTATCAGGGAGAAACTGGTTTCTCCTGCGCCTTGTTGGCTTTCAGCTTGGCTTTTAAATCCTGATCATCCTGCCGCAACCAACGAACAAGCATCTCGATATCGTGATCACTCAGCAGTTGGCTCTCCGATGTCGAAAAAGCCGGCATTCGATCGTTGGCTCCTTCTTCATAGCCGTAGAATCGTTCGTGATTGGGATTCTGAATCATGCCCCGCAGCCATCCTGCGGATCCATAACCTGTCAGGTCCGGCGCCGCTCCCAGGTCACCTACATCAGCGAACTTGTGGCAATCGGTACAGCCCATTTCCTCCGTCAGTAACTGCCGGCCTGCTGCCAGCACCCCGTTCCTGGCATCAGCTGATTCCTGCCCGGACTGGCGAATCAAAGCTGCCTCTGCGGAGAGCGCCCATGCGACTTTCTTCAGTTTCTGCTGATCCTCAGCACCGAGATCTGTAAGATTGTCGTGCACGAAAGCAACCATGCCCGCGGAATCATACTCCCCGTCTTCATCTTTCTGACCATGCACGGTATTGCCAAAATAATCTGTCGTGATGATCTTCTTGGGATCCAACAGGTTCTCGATCCACTGACGCGAGGCAAACCCATACAGGTTGGGAGCTCCCGTGGGCTGCGTTTTACCATCTACCTCGGTCGGCAACGCCGGGCCCGCGATTCCCTTGTCGGATGCGTCCGTATAGGAATGACAACTGGCGCAGCTACGGGCGAACAGTCGTGGGCCCATGATCACCGGATCGTTACGCACCAGTTTATTGGGACCTTCCACGGGAATTCCCTGGTACTCGATCAATTCACGAATACGTTCGTAATCATGATGCGCCTGGGCCTTGGCATCAATAAACTCACGTGAGGCCGCGATCTTTTTCTTGTCCGTGGAATCCGGATACCACTCGGCATAGTAGTCCTGCTGGAGAGCCTGGTAAGTCAGCACACTGGCCGTGACAAACAATACGATCAGGAAGGCCACGTTAAATGCGTGCCCAAACTTGATGCGAGCTACCAGCGGCATCAATACCAGTACCATGAATACCAGCCCAGGAACCACGATCGCTCCCACGAATTCGTTGTGAAATAGTTTCAGTGCCTGGAACAGGAACAGGAAATACCACTCCGGACGAGCCGCCTTGTACGCCTCAGTCGGTTCTGCCGGCCCAGTCAGTTCAGCGCCGTGTCGCCACCAGACGATGGCCATTACGACCACGAACAATAGCAGGCAGGCCACTCCATCCTTCAGGACCTGTTGAGGCCAGAAAAACTGGTCCGGACGCTTCTCGGAGCTTTCCGCGGTAATTCCATGCTTGCGAAACATCGCCAGATGCAATGCCAGGACGCCAACCAGCAACGCCGGCAAAACACCGGCATGAAGAGCAAAAAACCGTGTCAGGGTAAAGTGACCGTACTCGCTGCCGCCCACGACCTCACGCTGGATCGAGGTCCCCAGGACGGGAGGCAAGGCCATCAATTCGGTGGCCACCTTGGTAGCGAAGTAACCCTTCTGGTCCCAGGG
>JAYGDH010000358.1:0-16620 GCA_046583055.1 Pirellulaceae bacterium
AGGTCCTCGGGCATCCCAACAAGTGGTACCGTCAAACGGCCGTTCGACTCTTCGGTGATCGTCACGACTCAGCCTTGATTGAACCCTTGCGAACCGTGATCCGCAACGAGACCGGGATACTGGCACTCAATGCACTCTGGGCATTAAATCTCAGCGGTGGCCTGGACGAGTCCTTTGCTGCCACCACGTTGCAGCACCAGGACCCGTACGTCCGTGCCTGGACCGTCAGGCTGCTGGGTGACCAACGGAAAATATCGCCTTCGCTGGGAAAACAACTGGCCCAACTGGCTGCCAAGGAACCCCATGTGGAAGTTCGCAGCCAGCTGGCCTGTTCTGCGCGAAGATTACCCGTTGAACCATCCCTGGCAATCACTCGTCAATTATTAACACACAGCGAAGATGCATCGGATATTCACCTGCCACTGTTGCTGTGGTGGGCCCTGGAGGCTCACGTGAAAGCCAACCCGGAAACGGTCGTCGAGATATTCAAGGATCCCTCACTCTGGCAATTGACGCTGGCCCAGGAACACATCCTGCAGCGGCTGATGCGGCGATACGCCAGTAGTGGTCGCCAACGCGACCTGGTAGCCAGTGCCAGGCTGCTGGAGCTAGCTCCCGACCGGGCAGCGCAGACTCGCCTCATGACGGGATTTGAAAAAGCTTTCGAGGGCCGCTCGCTGGCTGAATTACCCCCGAAATTAATCGCCGCTATTGCCAGGGTCGGGGGTGGCTCTCTCAAACTGAGGTTACGCCAGTCCCAGCCCGCCGCCATTACGGAGTCCTTGAAGAAGATTGCCAATCCCAAGACGCCGGCAAGTGAGCGGGTTGGCTTGATTGAAATTTTTGGCCAGGTGCGTCAGGAATCCAGTCTACCAACGCTGCTGAAACTGGTTGCCGAAGAATCCCATGACGCGGTTGTCAGTGCAGCCATGATCAGCTTGATTTCCTACAAAAACGAAAAAATTCCCGCCACCGTGCTGGGACGTTACAGCAAGTTTTCGTCACAAACTCGGCCCGTGGCCCAGTCGTTACTCGCCAGTCGAAAACCCTGGACCCGCTCCTGGCTGCAACAGGTGGCTGGCGGAAAGATCGACCAGGAAACGATTCCACTGGCGATGGTGCGGCGGATGCTGCTGCACCAGGACACGGAAATCAAACGCATCGTCGATCAGCAGTGGGGGGCCGTCAGTGGCGCCACCACGGAACAGATGAAGCAGCAAATGACCCTTTACCAGAAAATCCTGCAAACCGGTTCCGGAAATTCGGCACTGGGGAAAAGACTTTTCCTCCAACACTGTGGAAAATGCCATGTCCTGTTCAATAACGGTGGCAAGGTCGGACCTGACCTGACCAGTTACAAGCGGGATGACCTGGCAAACATGTTACTCAACGTAGTCAATCCCAGCATTGAAATCCGCAAGGGCTTTGAGACGTTTGCTATCTTCACCGAGGATGGCAGGACCCTCAATGGATTCATCGAGGACCAGGATGACCGCGTGGTCGTGTTACGAGGCATCGACGGACAACGGATCGTGGTTGACAAGGATAAGATCGAGGACATGGCTGCTGTCCCGCGTTCCATCATGCCCGAGGGGATCCTGAAACCGCTCTCCGAGCAGCAGATCCGGGACCTCTTCTCCTACCTGCGGGCATCCCAGCCACTTCCCTAGAACCGCCGACTGACGGGGCTTGCCTGTCCCGAACATTCGGAATGTTCCCAAAAACTCACCACAAAAGTTGGTTCTCTTCCGGCAAAGAACCGTTCCGTGCCTGTTAATCTCGAGGTATGGTTGAAGAAGGCTTTTCTGCGACCTCACGGTACGATGCGTTAAAATCACCATGGCTCAAACTGACCTTCCTGCGACTGGCTCTTCCCCGCAAACCCCGGGATCAGCTGACGATGCGCGCAACAATACGGACTACCAGATCCAGGTAGCTTCCCGGGTCAGTCGACTCCCTCCGTACATGTTCGGACAGATCAATGCCCTGTTATACGAGAAACGTCGAGCAGGACATGACGTCATCGACCTGGGTATGGGAAACCCCTCCGATCCACCCCAGCCCCAGGTGATCGAGAAACTAGCCGAGGCCGCTGCGGATCCCCGCAGTCACGGTTACAGCCAGTCCAATGGAATCCTCAACCTGCGGCGTGAAGTGGCCAGCAAGTACCTGAAGAATTACGGAGTACGACTGGACCCGGAAACCGAAGTCACGGTTTGCCTGGGATCCAAGGAAGGCTTCAGCCACATGTGCCTGGCACTGATGGGCCCTGGAGACACTGCCATTACACCGGCACCCTACTTCCCTGTGCACATGTATGCCGTCGCCCTGGCCAGTGGCAACGTGATCACCCTGGAGGTAGGCGACAGCGAAAAGCTCCTTGCCAACATTGCTTACACGTGCCAACACCTGTACCCCCGCCCCAAGCTCCTGATACTCAACTTCCCCCACAATCCATCCACGGCCATCGTGGAACCCGAGTTTTACGTCGAAGTCGTCAAGCTCGCCAAGCAGTACGGATTCATGGTGATCAGTGATTTCGCCTATGCCGATGTGGCTTTTGACGGGTACCAGCCCCCCAGCTTCCTGGCAGCACCCGGTGCCAGTGACGTGGGCGTGGAATTCACGACCATGAGCAAGGGATATAACATGGCCGGCTGGCGTGTCGGCTACTGCTGTGGAAATGCCCAGATGATCGAAGCACTTGGCGTCATCAAGGGTTACTACGACTACGGCATGTTCCAGGCGATCCAGGTTGCCGCTATCGTTGCGTTACGCCATACCCAGGCTGCCGTGGAGGCCCAATCGCAACTGTACCAGCAACGCCGAGACGTCCTGGTCGAGGGCTTGTGTCGCAATGGGTGGAATGTCACGCCCCCGAAGGCAGGGATGTTTGTCTGGGCACCCGTTCCCCAACCATGGGCCAGTCGCATGTCGACCATGGACTTTGCCATGAAACTACTGGAAGAAGCCGAGGTAGCGGTCAGCCCAGGATCTGGTTTTGGGCCGGCCGGAGAGGGATTTCTTCGCCTGGCACTGGTAGAAAATGAGAACCGGCTGCGACAGGCTGTGCGACAAATTAGCCGCTACCTGGGCCAATCCCGGGACCCCTAGTCCTCAAATTGGCGAGAACCGGGTAAGTTCTTCTCAGCGGGTTCTTGGGAGATCGGTCCGAAGGGCCTATAATCCGATCAGTTCGGTTCGGCTAAAGCACCTGTTAGACCAGTAAAACCCGGTAAAAAAGCTGGGGGGCCTGGTCGCCGAACCAAACCCCCCGGATTAAGGCTGATCACTGGAAAGTATAAATACTGACTTGTGAAGACCCACAGCCCTATCAAAGGGGTATCGGGCAAAACAGGTGGAACACTTTAAGCACCTAGGCCAAGACGGGACACAAGTTGCGAAATCGACAAAACAGCAATTGATTTTACAGGGATGGATGCGGATACCATGACACGAGTCGCCAAGCTGGCCTTAGAAGATGGAACAGTGTTCACCGGGTCTTCCTTTGGTGCCGAGGGAGAAATCGACGGAGAAGTCGTTTTCAATACCTCGATGACCGGTTACCAGGAAATTCTCACGGACCCAAGTTACCGTGGCCAGATTGTCACGATGACTTATCCGGAAATCGGCAACTATGGCATCAACGACGAGGACGTGGAAAGCTCACGACCTCACCTGTCCGGTTTCGTGGTGCGAGAGAACAGTCGTATTGCCAGTAATTTTCGCTCCCAGGGCAGCCTCGCCGACTACCTGGTTCAGCATGGTATCATCGCCCTGGAGGGCATTGATACTCGCTCCCTGGTCCGTCGCATCCGTACCGTGGGAGCTCTCAAGGGAATCCTCTCCACGACCGACCTGGATGATGAGAGCCTGGTGAAAAAAGCCCAGGCCAGTCCGGGACTGGTAGGACGAGACCTGGTCAAGGAGGTGGTGCCCACCGAATCCGTTAACTGGGAAGAGCCGCTCAATGAATGGTCCCGCGATCCCAGCCAGCTGCCTACCGACAATCAAACCGACAATCAAACCGAACATCACGTCGTGGCACTGGACTATGGCATGAAGTGGAACATTGCTCGACACCTGCGAGAACTAGGATGTCGTATCACGATCCTGCCTGGTACAGCGACCAGTGAAGAAGTAATGGCCCAGCAACCGGACGGGGTGTTCCTCTCCAACGGCCCGGGGGACCCGGAACCGATTGACTACGCGATCAAGACGATCTCGGAGCTACTGCCGCAGGTTCCCATCTTCGGTATTTGCCTGGGACATCAACTGTTGTCGCTGGCTTCGGGTGCCAAGACCTTCAAGCTCAAGTTCGGACATCGGGGGGCCAATCAACCCGTACGGAACATCGACTCCGGGCGAGTGGAAATCACCTCCCAGAATCACGGGTTTGCCGTGGAGGAAGAAAACCTTCCCACGCACCTGGAAATTACGCACCGCAACCTGAATGACAATACGATTGCCGGTGTACGCCATGGCGAGCATCCCGCGTTCAGCGTGCAGTACCATCCCGAGGCATCTGCCGGGCCTCATGACAGTCGCTACCTGTTCCAACAATTCCATGATGCCATGACCCGTTGTCGGTCCGCCACGACCAGCTGAACAGGAAACCGATGATTGCATGAGCACCTGGGGTTCCGCGTGTTCACAGGAAATGGCACATGGGTAAGAAACGTCAGCAAGCCGAGCAGAAGAAAGTGCCTGTCAAGAATTCCACGCCGCTGGATCCCCAGCAACGGACTGCCGAGTTTATCACCGTGGGCTGGATGTTGACCACGCTGGCCACCCTGGCCGCGGAAGTCGTGGGGTTGCTGGCCGCGATCCCACTTTACTGGTCAGATGTCGATTGGCCCGCTGCCCTGCTTGCTCTGCCTGGCTTGATGCTGGCCGTGGCCTGCCTGAGCGGTACCGTCGGTTTAATCCTCTGCGCGGTTGCCAGCCGAGCACGCCAGGATCCTGCTCCCCTGGCAATCACCCAGGGTTCCATCTTCATCTGCATCCTGCCCTGGCTCACGATCACGGCGCGGTGGATGGTAGGTTAGATCCAGCCCCATCACCGTGCGCTACTTGGACTTCGGCGGATCCACAGCTTTTTCGAACCCGGCGCCCAGTAATTGCTGGTAGCCTTGCTTCAGTGGCCGAATATCGTAACCCAGCGGTTTGAGAATCGAAGTGGCAATCAGGACGCGTCCACCGGAACGACAATGGCAGTAAATGATCTTGTCCTTGGGCAACATCTTTTTCTTGACGCCAGCCTGCAACTTGCTCAGCGGAACCAACTGCGCTTTCTTGAGGTGCCCGGCATCCCATTCCCGCTGCTCTCGCACGTCGATCAGGATCGCTTTCTTTTCCTTGATTCGCTTCTGGACGACTTCCAGGGAATCCTTCGTATGCTGGGCCTGGGCCGGCGCCGCGATCAACGCCAGCCATGCCAGGAAGATAAAACTGCTCATTAAACGCTGCATGATCTCACCTCGTATCAGGATTAAAAATCGGCACTACCCGGGGTTCTCGGGAAGGGAATCACGTCCCGGATATTCGCCATGCCGGTCACGAACTGGACCACGCGTTCCAGTCCCAGTCCAAAACCTGCATGCGGAACGGTTCCAAACTTACGTAAATCAATGTACCACCAGTAATCCTCGGTGTTCAGGTCCTGGGCGGCCATCCGCTGTTCCAGCACGTCCAAACGCTCTTCCCGCTGGCTACCCCCGATAATCTCTCCCACCTTGGGAACCAGCACGTCCATGGCACGTACGGTTTTCTCATCATCGTTAACACGCATGTAGAAAGGCTTGATCGTGCAGGGATAGTCGTACAGGATCACCGGTCCGTTGAAATGCTGCTCCGTCAGGAAGCGTTCATGTTCGCTCTGCAGGTCGCTTCCCCATTTGACCGGATAGTCAAATTCCTGGCCACTCTTCTCCAGGATCTCGACCGCCTCGGTGTAGGGCAACCGCACGAATTCGCAACTGGCAATATTCTCCAGGGTTTCGATGGCGGTTTTATCGATGCGCTGGTTAAAGAAGTCCATGTCTTCGGGACATTCCGAAAGAACATCACGGAAGATACGTTTCAGGAACGCTTCCGCCAGGTCCATGTTATCGGTCAGTTCGTAGAAGGCCATCTCCGGCTCGACCATCCAGAACTCTGCCAGGTGCCGGGAGGTATTGGAGTTTTCTGCCCGGAACGTGGGACCAAACGTATAAACCTTCCCCAGTGCCGTGGCATAGATCTCTGCTTCCAGCTGACCACTGACGGTCAGGAAACTGGGCCGATCAAAGAAATCGTGCGAGTAATCGACTTTCCCATCCACCTTGGGAACGTTTTCCATGTTCAGCGTGGTCACGCGGAACATTTCACCCGCTCCCTCGCAATCGCTGGCGGTGATGATCGGCGTGTTGATGTAAAGGAAACCGTCTTCCTGGAAGAAGTTGTGAATACTGCGACTAATGCAGTTGCGAACACGGGTGACCGCACCAAACGTATTGGAGCGAGGCCGTAAGTGGGCCCACTCCCGTAACTTTTCAAAGGAGTGCCGCTTTTTCTGCAGCGGATAGGTTTCCGGATCGGACCAGCCATGAACGGTCACGGCGCTGGCCTGGATTTCCGTATCCTGTTTGCCACCGGATTCTTTCACTTCACCGCTGATCGAAACGCTACAACCGGCGGTCAGCTTCTGGATTTCTGACTCGTAATTAGGCAGATCGGCATCGGCGATCACCTGGATATTGGCCAGGCAGCTGCCATCATTGATTTCGATGAAGCTGAAGCCCCCCTTGCTGTCGCGGCGGGTACGAACCCAGCCTTGCAGCATCACCTGCCGACCAATGGCTTCCTTGGCCCGCGCGTCCAGTACCGTGATTTTATCCATGTCGATGACGAGCCTTCCCTGAAATCATGAATGATCCGTTTCCCCCGAAATCACTCCTGCTTATCTGCAGGCGTACGGACGCGCGGTTCAAACAGGAAACCTGCCAGTACCAGTGTCAACAGGATCACGCCCACGGTAGTCACGACTGGCCCAGCCACCGGGTGACTGGCCTTGCCAGCAATCGCAGTCAGGGCAGCAGCGATGGCCCCCACCACGGAAACTCCCATCAAGATGTTCCACCAGGCCAGGGAACTTCCCGTGGGCTTGTCTTCACCCAGGATCTTGGTGCTGTTCATCATGAGCATGAAAGTCACGTAAGCAATGGGCAGCAACATCATGCCAAAGGCCGACACGAGAATGGCCAGCCACATCTTGGCATCGCCGTCCCAGAACAACCACCAGCTGGCCCCCACCAGGCCCGCGACCAGGCAACCAGCAATATGCGGCATGCCCCCCTGTTTCTTACCCAGCATTTCACAGAAAGCATAGCCATTAATAAGCATCAGGATAATGATCGAAGAAAATCCCATCCCCAGCACACCGATCCCAAAGACGGTGTTTGCCGTGGTAGCACCAAGCAACGGTGCCAGGGATTCGGAAAGCTGAAAAGCGTTCCGCTTCACCAGGGATGCAGCCACCTCCTTCTCGGCCTTGGGCAGCTCTGCAATACGAGCTGCCTTTTCCTCGTCGGTTAGATCCTTGGCGCTCGCATCCGTCGCTTCCAGGCGCGCAATCAAGTGGCCACTGCCATCCTTGTAGAGCGCGCTCTTCTTCATGACCGCGACATCCGTACTGCCAAAGTTGTCATCCATCTTCCCGTTAAACATGGTACCGGCAGCAATCACCACGCAACTGGTTACCAGGATATAGGGAATGGCCATTCCCGTCGACAAGTCAAAACGTGCCAATCCACGGAACGGTTTATCCCAACCGCGAGCCAGCATCGAGTAGGGAAGCAGGAACGTCATGTTAATGCCAACCGCCGTGGCGGCCGCTCCAATCATCACGTCACGCTGCGCTTCCACAACGCGCCCACTCCAAAATTCGGCAATATTTCCCGTCATGCCACCGATGTTGCCCGCCACGGCTCCAGCCGGACTTGTCCACTGGGTGAGATCCGGGATAAAGCCAGCCAGGATCGATCCCCAGGCCAACTCTCCCGTGAGCGACAAAATGACCACCACTCCAAGAAAGGAAATCACCACAATTCCCACCATGATTCTCAGGGCCCAGTCAAAAATCCTAGCGGCCAGGCCGCGCTGGCTGTTGAGATAAACCAGGAAACCAGCCAGGGCGAAAAAGATGGCAGAGATGGTAATCTTGTAACCATACATCTTCTCGCCACCAGCAACCGCTTCCTGGTACTCGGGCGTGTTACCGAAGCCGATCAGGTTCTTCTCCAGGGCTTCAAAACAGAGGCCAAATTGGGGCATGCACCAGATCATGTTGGCCGTGATCGTGGCCATCAGCCAGCCCCAGCCAAGGGCAGGGTTAATGTGTTCATTGATCAGCGGAAAGGGACGTTTGCCCGTCGAGAGCGTCACGTAGCTAATCGCACTGAGCATCACCACGCCCATGATGATCGCCACCAGCTGCAACCAGAGCATATCAGTGCCACCCAGGACCCCCAGGAAGAGGGCACCCGAGAGAGATCCACCACCGAGTGTAATGGCACTTTGCAGCCAGCCTGGTCCGGAGAGCCTGGTATAGACTCTCAATTTGCCGCCCAGTCCCTGGGACTCGACCGACAACAACATTTCCCGTTCCTGGGCTCTTCGATCTGCACCAATTGCCATCGTTTTTTCCTTTTCCCCGTTGTCAATTAATCGTTTCCGCCGCGGGCGAGGTACGATTGATTGTTCTTTTTTTCTCGAAAAACACAATGTGAATCCGGAAAGCAACCCACGGGACTAGAGTCCCTGCGAAGCCAGCCAGCGTTCGGCATCCAAGGCGGCCTGGCAACCGGTCCCGGCAGCCGTAATCGCCTGGCGGTAATAATCATCGGCCACGTCACCCGCAGCAAAAACCCCTTCTACACTGGTATTGGTCCGATGCGACTCGGTCCAGTTCAGGTATCCCTTCTGGTTCATCTCCAGTTTCCCCTGCAGGAAACCGGTATTGGGTGTATGCCCAATCGCAACAAAGAAACCAGTGGCCTCCACCTCTCGCTCACTGTCATCGACCGTGCTCTTCAAACGAGCGCCGGTCACACCTGCGTCGTCGGTGCCCAACACTTCCTCGCAGACGTGATTCCAGACAATGTCAATTTTCTCGTTATCCTCAGCTCGCTGTACCATGATCTTCGATGCCCGCAGGGCATCTCGCCGATGGACCAGGTAGACGGTGGAAGCAAACTTGCTGAGGTAATCCGCTTCCTCGACTGCCGAATCACCACCGCCGATCACAACACAGGGGTGATCACGAAACCGGGGCAAGGCACCATCACAAACCGCACAGGCGCTAACCCCACGGTTCTTGTACCGATCCTCGGAATCCAGGCCCAGGTAATTGGCACTGGCACCGGTCGCAATAATCAGGGAATGGGTTTCTGTCTTTTCGCCACTGAGGCTCGTCAACACGAAGGGCCGGGAGTCGAGGTCCACCTCGACGATATCGTCGGTGATCACTCGCGTACCAAAATTGACCGCCTGCTGACGCATCAACTCCATCAGTTCCGGACCACTGACCCCTTCCTTGAGGTGCGGAGCCATGATCTGACGACGCTCCTTGGCGACCGAATCATCGAGGTAACCTTCCAGGTTACCCGCCGGAAAACCGGGGTAATTCTCGACCTCGGTGGTCAGTGCCAACTGGCCCAACGGCAACGTCCCGTTTTGTCGGTTATCCTCGGTAATGGCTCCTTCGAAAACGAGCGGTTTCAAGCTGGCCCGCGCCGCGTAAATGGCTGATGTCCAACCCGCCGGTCCACTGCCGATGATGACAACATGTTCTGCCACAGGTCTGATTCCTTTCGATCGATCTGGCTGCTGATTTGCGCCCGCTGGCCGCTGCGACCAGGGTACGAACAACCGGCTATTATAGGGGCCCCTCGAGAAGCGTCCACTACCAGCACCGCTTCCCTTCGAAGTGATTTCACGAAGTTTCCCCGGTGCCAAGAAAGCAACCGGCTGGTATCATGAAACCACTGCTTCCGGTCGCTGACAAACCGGATCGATGACCTCTCGTTCATGCCAGCTCCAAGGAATTCACTGCCATGGCCACCCTGCTGATCGCTGTTGGCTCCTTTGTCGGCTTCATCGTCGCCTACCACACCTATGGTAAGTGGCTATCCCAGCGTATTTTTGACCTGGATCCCACTGCTGAAGTACCCAGCAAACAACTGCGCGACGATATCGACTTCGTGCCCACCAAGAAAGAAGTTATTTTCGGACATCACTTTACCAGTATTGCCGGTACCGGCCCGATCGTGGGACCAGCCATTGCCGTCTTCTGGGGCTGGTTGCCAGCCTTGCTGTGGGTGATTTTCGGTTCCATCTTCATTGGTGCCGTCCATGATTTCGGGGCCCTGGTCATTTCCTTGCGTAACCGAGGCCAAACGATCGGTGAAGTGGCTGGTCGCCTCATCAGTGGTCGAGTCCGTGTCTTGTTCCTGCTGGTCTTGTTTGCTGCCCTGACCGTCGTGCTGGCCATCTTCGGCCTGGTGATTGCCGTCATCTTCAAACTTTATCCGGCCGCTGTCCTTTCGGTCTGGATCGAAATACCGATCGCCCTGGCTATTGGTTTCTGGGTCTACCGCCGTGGCGGGAACCTGTTGGTCCCGTCGATTGCGGCGTTGTTGTTGCTCTACGTTGCAATTTACGTCGGTGTCTACCACCTACCCATCACCCTACCGGTCAGTAACCCGGTGGTCGTCTGGACACTCCTACTGATGACCTATTGTTTCATCGCTTCGGTGCTGCCGGTCTGGACACTGCTGCAACCGCGTGATTACATCAACAGTCATCAATTGATGGTCGCCCTGGCCCTGCTGGTAGCAGGTATCCTGGTGGCCACCAGTACCGGGAAAGCAAACCTGATCACCAGTGCTCCGGCCATTGCCGAAAAGATGCCAGCCGGAGCGCCACCCATCTGGCCCTTCCTGTTTATCACGATTGCCTGCGGTGCCGTCAGCGGCTTTCATTGCCTGGTCAGCAGCGGCACGTCCAGCAAACAGGTCTCCAATGAATGCGACGCCCAGTACGTCGGTTACGGGGCCATGCTTCTTGAAGGGGCCCTGGCTGTGATCGTTATCCTGGCCTGCTGTGCAGGCGTGGGCATGGGCGTTACCCAAGAGGACGGTTCCAGGTTAACCGGACTCCAGGCCTGGCAGACCAAGTACGATGCCAGCGGATCCTGGGCCGGTTTTGGACTGGGCCAGAAGGTGGGAGCCTTCGTGGACGGCGGTGCCAATTTTATCAGCACCCTGGGAATTCCCGTGAAGTTAGCGGTCGGTATCATTGCGGTGCTGGTCGCCAGTTTCGCAGCCACCACGCTTGACACGGCCACCCGGCTGCAACGTTACGTGGTCCAGGAACTGGCCAGCACGCTGCGTATCCGGCCCCTGGCCAACAAGTACCTGGCAACTGCCTGCTGTGTCATCCTGGCCGGTGCCCTGGCCATGATTCCCGCACCTGGCAAGGCTGCAGGAACCGGAGGCCTGATTCTCTGGCCCCTATTTGGAGCTACCAACCAGTTGCTGGCTGGCCTGGCTTTCATGGTCATCGTCTTTTATCTTTGGCGACGCAACAAACCCATCTGGTTTGCCTTCATTCCCATGATCATCATGCTGATCATGCCAGCCTGGGCACTGATCTGGCAGCTGTTTCATACCAACCCGGATCCAGCCCTGGGTGGTTGGTTCTGGCCGCTCTGGTCGATGCTGAGCGGAGAGAAAGCCTGGGCCTGGCATAATACGCACCTGCTCTTTAGCGTGGGCATCATGGTCATGACACTGCAGGTCTGGATGGTTGTCGAGGGGTTCCTGCTGCTACCGAAAGTGCGGGGTATCGAGGAAGAAGCCTTGCCACCACTGCCACCACGACCCGCCATGGCCGATGGACGTTCCTGCTAGTCCTGTTCGGAGGTAGGTTCTTCATCAAGGATCTGCCGGATCTCAATCGCCTTGTATCCCTGCATGACCCCCGCCCGGGCGGTAAACCTGGGGTGGCCGTCGAGATAGATCTGGAAATCCTCGTCCGCTTCAATGGGAGTTCGCAAGACATCCCCTTCCGACAGGGAGGCAAAATCCTTGGGGGTAATTCGCATTTGGGCCAGGAGAGCTCTCAATTGCGTTGGCGTTTCCACCTGCAGAACAGGTGGTTCGGCCACGGGATCTGGTGCCGCTGCCTCGGTCAGCAGGCCCCGGGCCAACGGAGCCCGGGCACTGTGCAGGGCATTGGCCGGCAATCCCTGGCACCATCGCCCCTCGACGCTATCGAAACGAATATTCATTTGAACCAGGACCAGGGCATCACGGGGCACCAGTCCCTCGATCCGCTGGGGGTTACTCTCGACTCGGTCAAGTGAAAACGAGCAATCCAGTATGCCAGCCCAGGCACGTTGCAGGATAACCAGGAATCGTTCTGTCAACTGGCGAATCAAGTGCATCTCGATTTCCGTGGCAGCGCGACGAATGGACGTGGTGTCCTGCGGCCCCCCTCCCAGCAAGCGACCGATCATCGGAAAAAGCACCGCGGATTCCATCTCCAGGAACCAGGGGCTTTGCAGGGGTTCGGCACGCATCACGTTCAGGCAGGTTGGTGGTTCCATGCCCAGGATAAATTCGCCCACGGTAGTCAGTCGCAGGTCTGCCATGCTGACCTCGACCTCGGTGCCCAGTGACTGTTGCAGTTCGCTTGCCAGTTCCCGGCAGATTCCCTGGTACCGCGTCTGGACTCCCTCCAGTTGCCGTTCCTGCCAACCCCTGGCATGGGATTCCGCCTCTTCCCCTGCAGGCGTTGGACCCTGCCGGGAGGAATCCCCGAGCAGGCTATTCAGTTCATCTTGACTGAGAACGTGTTCATCCATGACATACTCACTGACGTAATTGTCCATCTCCATAGACCACGTACTTGTACGTGGTCAGTTCCTTCAGCCCGCAGGGACCGCGGGCATGAAACTTGTCGGTGCTGATACCGATTTCAGCTCCCAGTCCAAACTCACCTCCATCATTGAAACGGGTACTGGCATTAACCATCACGGCCGAGCTATCCACCTCGTTGGTAAAGGCCTCGATCGCCTCGACATCACGACTGACAATCGCATCCGTGTGATGAGAACCATGTTGATTAATGTGTTCGATAGCAGCCTGTACGGAGTCCACGACGCAAACCGAGATGATCGGACCCAGGTATTCACGGCCATAATCATCTTCTGATGCCGCTGCGATGTCGTGTACACGCTGTCGACTCGCCTCGTCGCCACGTATTTCAATACCCTGCGCCTGCAATGCCTCAACCACAACCGGCAGGAATTCTTCTGCCACCTGCTCGTGGACCAACATGGATTCACATGCGTTGCAGACCCCCAGGCGATGGCACTTGGAATTCACGACGATTGACCGTGCCATCTCCAGGTCGGCTGCCTGGTCGACGTAAACATGACAATTGCCGGTAAAATGTTTGATCACCGGCATCTTGGCTTCCGCAGCAACCCGGCGAATCAGGCCCTCCCCACCGCGTGGAATGGCCAGGTCAATGTACTGATCCAGCTGGAGAAAATGACCCACCGCGTCCCGGTCCAGCGGCTCCACCAGTTGCACCGTGTTCTCCGGTAAACCCACCTGGCGTGCCGTATCAGTCAGGATCCCCACGATCGCCCGACTCGAACGGGCAGCTTCCTTCCCGCCACGCAGGATCACCGCGTTGCCACTCTTGACACAGATGGCAGCCGCATCTGCCGTGACATTGGGGCGAGATTCATAAACAAAAAAAACTACTCCCAGCGGAACCCGGACCTTGTTGATTTTCAGACCATTGGGACGATCCCGTGATTCGATAACTTCACCAACCGGGTCCTCGAGAGCCGCGATTTCTTCCAGGGCCTGGGCAATTCCAGCCACGCGTTCTTCGCTCAGGACCAGGCGATCCACCTGGGCATCGGTCAATCCGTACGAGGGAGCTGTATCAAGGTCTTGCTGGTTCGCAGCGAGGATCTCGTCGAGTCGCATTCGAAATAGGTTTGCTGAATCGGTCAGCCACTGGTTACGCTGGGTGATCGAACAGCGCACCATTTCCACCGAGGCTTGCCGCGCCGCCTGCGCAACCTGCTCACAGTACTGAACCAGGTCCGGTTGATCTGCTGTCGACATGGCCACGCTCCACGATAAATAAACCCGTCTTGCATTTCGGTTCCGAACTGGCATATCCAGGAGTCCGGAACTCGATCACGGACGCAGAAGTATCTGGAAAAACGGGGTTCCCGTCAATGTCGGTCACCTGGCAACAAGACCCTATTTTACCTGGTTTTCCACTGGGACCGGCAGCCTATTCAGCCAGCGAGGGATCCGTACCGCTCCGACAGGCTTCAAACAGCAACCAGGCCTGTCGCACGGGAGCCACGTCATGAACCCGCAGCACCTGGACACCCTGCTGGCCGAGTGCCATGGCCACCCCGATCGTACCGGCCGTACGATCTGTTTGCTTGTCCTGGAGCACGTGGGCAATAAAACCCTTGCGGGAATGACCTACCAGCAAGGGACAACCCAGTTGATGAAACCGTTCGCACCGTGCCAGGAGATCCAGGTTATGTTGATGGCTTTTACCAAATCCTATTCCCACGTCCAGGCAAATTTGCCGGGGCTCCATGCCGGCAGCGACCAGGAAATCCCGACGCTGCTGTAAGTATTCGTAGATTTCCTCGACCACGTTCTCGTAATGCGGGGCGTCCTGCATGGTCTGCGGAGAACCCTGCATATGTATGGCACACAAACCGACCTTGCTGTCAATCGCCAGTGGCAACATCTCCGGGTCCGCTTCCAGTCCAGTCACATCGTTGATCACCTGGGCTCCAGCGGCCAGGGCAGCCTCTGCCACCGAGGCCTTACTGGTATCGATCGAGATCGGCACGTCAGTCTGGGCAGTCAATGCTTCAATGACCGGTACAACTCGCTGCTGCTCCTCTTCCGCGCCGACCGGTTCGGAATACGGCCTGGTACTTTCACCCCCGATATCCAACAGGTCCGCGCCCTGCCTGACGAGGTCCAGGCCATGCTGGATCGCGGCCTCGGTATCCCAGAACTTCCCGCCGTCGGAAAAACTGTCCGGCGTCACGTTGATGATTCCCATCCACAGCGGCCGTCCCTGGTAAGTCAACGTCTGGCGGCGCAACTTCCAGCAGTGAGCCACGGAAGAAACATCGAAGAATTCGCTGGACGACGTCATAGCGGCCAGCTTATCAGGAGATCCATGCCCCTGAAAAGCGGTCTACCAGGGCATTTCCATTTGGGCAACGATCTGCTGCGCCATTTTCCGGACCAGTTCCTGTTGTGCGGTCGCCAATGACTGTCCTGACTCGGGTACAAAGTTTGCTTCCTGACCGATTTGCAGCATTGGATCGGGAAGCGGGATTTCCGCGCGGCGGATCAGGTTCTGGCCCTGGCGGTCCAGCCAGGAAATCTGGACGACGTAATTAACTTCCACGTTGCGAGTTTGATCCAGTGCATCTTCCGCCAGCACCCGCTTCCGCAGGTCCACGATACGACCATTCAGGATCGTATCAGCCTTACCGGAACTGACGATTTTATACGGTGTCACCTTTTCAATTTGCTTACAAACAGCCTCGGTCAGCTGCTCACCCAGGTTACGCCGAAAGCTATCTGACTGGAACATCGGCACATGGACAGTACGAATATTGGGACGGTAGAGGGTCCGGGTACCAACCTGGTAACCTGCACATCCCACCAGCTGCAGCAGCAGGGCGACCAGGAACCAACCGACGTAACGTAACTGACCTGTCATCGCTTTCACGAACTCGCTAACTCCTACTCGTTGCTTGCTGGCACATCCTGCAGCAATTTACCGATGTCATCTTTTTCATCGAACATGTCTGCCAACCACTGGAGACGCTGCCGCGGCTTTGCCGGTTTGCCCTCGGTAGACACCAGTCGTTGTCGTGCATTGGCCGCGAACGGTGTGTCGGAATATTCTTCAACGAGCGTGCGATAATAGATCCGTGCCGCACCATACGAAGCGCGCTCATGAAAAAACTCCGCCACCGACCACTCTCGTTCAGCTTTCTTGTAGTGAATCTCGGCTTGCAGGCGAACCACGTCCTGGGTCCGTTGCTGGATCTTCTGGGGGAACTGGCGGCGCAACTGAGTCAATAGTTTTTCCGCTTCCACCAACGTTGTGTCCCCGTACTCGGGCCCACGGTACAGGCGCAACTTGGTCTGGATCGCCAGCCAATGTGCGTGAAACTGGTGCTCGCTGCTGGGGAAAGTCTTGATCAGATCGCTGTAGAGGTTTTCTGCCTGTTGATAGCGACCGATTGCCAGGCAGGCATCCGCCGCCATCACGGTCGCATCATCAGCAATATCTCCGGTGGGGTCATCAAGGCGAATCTGGTCCAGGATACGCATGGCATAATTGAAGCGATCTCGCCAGGGAAGTGTTTCATCCGTCAGGTTGAACTCGTAGAACCTCTGGGGATCCTGCTCATCGACCTGGATCCAGTAATGGGCAATACTGAAACGACGTCGCTGAACACGATCCAGGTAACGTGACTTGGGAAAGTTCTTCACG